>NZ_FMUD01000024.1:0-93611 GCF_900100825.1 Agrobacterium sp. DSM 25558
TGCCTGGCCTGTACTCCAGTGCTTTCCCGCAGGATACGCGCAGACATCGAAGCGGGCTTTGGAAATGTCGATACCAACAACGGTAAGTTCCTGTATCATGGCCTTGCTCCCAGTCTTGTGGTGCGGGCGAAAGCCCGATCAACCGTTCGGGGTCAAAGGGAGCAGGCAGGGCCTTGCTTGATGTCGGCTCTTTCAAACCGGTGCGGAAATACGGCCTCCTGCCTGCATTGACCGGGATGCGCGTCCCGGTCAATGCAACAAGTAAACCACATTTCGTCCACACAAGTGCGGGATGACGGAGGAGATGTTTTAGAACCCTATCGTCTCTTCGAAATCATCCCAGGACTGGTACATCTCATAGCGCCCGACGCCCTTGATTGGCACATGCCCGTAATAGGGTGAAAGCTGGAATTCGGCGGCCTGTTCGCTTTTCTTGGCCACGGCTCCGACATAGATGGCGGAAGCAAGACCAGTGCGGTTGGCACCGTGTTCGCAGTGGATGAGGATGGGCTTTGGCGCATCCTTCATGATGCGCACCAGTTCTTCAGCCTGATCTTGAGGAAGCTCCTTGCTGGAACTCAGGGGGAAATCGATAAGCTTGACGCCATTGGCATCTGCGGCGGCTTTTTCGTCGCGGTACCAGTCTTTGCGGTCTTCGTTGCGAAGATTGATGATGGTCTTGATGCCGAATTGCTGCGCGTATTTCGTCACGTCTGCACCGCTTGGCTGCGCGGACCGGTAAAGCTCACCCGGCAGAACCTCATGGAAATTGCCCGTCAGTTGATTGATGCCCATATGCGCGCCGACGGATGCGGGCAAAGCGACGAGGCAAAGAACGCCTATTTTCAAAACACGAGATACAGAAACCAAAACGCAACCTTCTGGAGCAATTCAAGAATTGCCGCTCAAGTGGCACCGCCAGAAGACACATACAAGAGCGCCAGGGTTGCATGGCCACGGGCGAAAGCGCATCTCCCGTGCACGCAAAAACAGCGCGGCCGTTACCAGCCAGTTTTATTAGTGGATTTTTTGGACGGGAAATCGACCATCAAAAAATCGTGAGAGCAGGCTCGATGCGCCTTATGTCTAGTCGAACTCAGCCGAATCGATGGTGACCCGCCACTCGAGATTTTTGGGATCGACCGTCTCGTTGTTGCGCAACCGGAATGGACGGCACGCGGCATAGGTTTCATTCGCCTCGATCCGACGCTCGCTGACCTGATAGGGATCGAAGGAAACAGAAGCTCGGAATGCCGCCTCGAAACCTTCCAGCGTATAGGTCAGACGACGCACGGCAACATTGTTGGTGTTCTGAAAGCTCAGCCGAATAGGCGCATTCGCCTCTGTGCAGGTTGGATCGAACGAGGCCGTGGCAATGATCGCCTTCACCCTTTCGCCGGACCGCAATCCATCAAATAAAATCCAGGCTGCGGTTCCTGACCAGATGACCGCAAGCCCGATAACGACCGGCTTGAGACGTTTGGGATAGGCGATCAAAAAAAGCATCAAGATCGCAGTTAAAACGATGCCAACGATCATAGGCGCTGCATGCCTTGCGCTTCGGTCGTCAATTTTTTCAAGATGATATCTCCCCCAATCAATCTGAATATCCGAGCACCGATGCGGCGGCGGGCACTCCGTGTCAAGCTACACGCAATGCCGTTGAGCGATCAAAGCCTCAAATGCCAAGGCTCGATCCGCCGACAACACCTTTTCGTGATTATACGCCAACCGTGCTGCGCGGCCTGCGCAGGGCTTCGGCGAGCGTATAGCCGACGGCGACCAGCACCAGCAAGGTCGTGCCACTGAGCGGAACCGGCATAGCCAGCTTTTCCAAAACGAACGCACCACCCAGCACCAGCACGATCTGCACGGCGGCAAGCATCAGCAGCGTGGGCGTAAGCAAGATAACGCCGTTGCGGGAAAACAAACGACGATAATAAAAGACGAAAATCGGGATGAGAATGGCTGTCGTGGCAAGAACGTAAACCTTGAGCCAATTGGCATCCGGCAATGAATCCGGCGCTAGAAACGCAAGCGGCGTCAAAAGATAGCCACCGGCGCTTGCCGCCAGCAGCGGAGGCCAGACGACGATGTTCAGCAAGGGGACATGCCGCTTCACCGTTTCGTCGGGAGCGGACTTATCGTAGCTGATCATGACCGCACGCGTGGCGAATATGCTCAGTGCAGCGCCAACGGCGATGACGACTAACGTTACCAAAAGCTGCGAACCGGTCACCACGCCCGTGCGCAGGAGATCAAACGATAAGGAAAACTGGGCAGGCAGACCCATCAAGGCTGGCAGGAGCCACAAAATCCAGAACCCGGCAACGAGGCTCGGCAGAATCACGCGTCTCGACAAAAACAAAAGGACAGCCGTGCTACCAAGCAGCGAAGCGACGAAGCCCAACGGGCCAAAACGACTATCATCAGCCAAAATCCCCATCGCCGACATCGCTTCCGAAATGGCATAGGCTTGCGAAGCGGCCAGCAACAGCGCGACCACGCCCTCACCGAGAACAAGAACCAGGCTGTTTTCGACACGGGGAACGATGAGACGGATGATTTGCCCAAGCGCAAGCGCTGTCAAAATAGGCCCGACACCGAGAGCAAGGAGAGAAAGTTGCGAGGGAATGCCATCCGCTGTGCGCGCCGCCATGAATGACGGATCGAGCCCCGGCAGCGCGATGTTCCAGCCGATGATGGCCACAAGCGAAACCAGAAGCACCTGTCCGACCACGGCAAGCGGCCCGCCGCGTCGGGCGCTCATCTTGTCAACCATAACGCTCATCAGGCACTCCCATTACGCAACCATAGATCATAGCGAAACTCGGTGACCTGTCACGCCTATTCCGCAAGACGGCTCAGTTTGGCAGAAGTTCTTTCAAGCTGGCGGTGATCATTGCATGATCCTCGACATCTGGCAGTCCACTGACCGCCACGGAACCAATCAGCGTTCCGCCGCGCAAAACGAGGGGAAATCCACCGCCGCTGGCCACGAATTGGGACACCGGCAGACCGAATTTCGCGTTGAAATCATAGCCCTTCGCTTCCGCTTCAAGCCGAACCCGCAATGAACTGCGGTGGAAGCGGTGAACGACTGCGCATTTGCGGCTGGTCCAGCCGAAATTATCGATTGTCGCACCCGGGAGAAGGCTCGCAAAAACGACATCTGTGCCATGCCTGACTTCAATGGCGACGGGCAGCTTCAAAGACGCCGCCTGCTGCCTGAGGTGGCTGCCCAATATCCAGGCGAAATCATAATTGAAGCTATCAAGCCTCAAGGCCTCTTCTTCGGCAATCAAACTGGCTACGGTCGGTACTTCCAGGGCCATGACATTTCCTCCAATGTTCTGCATTCGCGAGAAGCTTTTATCCTGCGGAACCGGTTGCCGGTTGTGGCTGCAATGGACGTGGTTTCGGGAGGGGCACGTCGACCGCGGTATCGCTCGGCCAAGTGGTTATGGTGCGGACCTGCCCTGCGATCTGATCGTGCAGAAACGATTCGTGGCCCGGCAATCCCATCGGATAAAGCGCTTCGCGCTCGGCCTCATAGGCAGCACTTTTGTCTGTGCAGAGACGGATGCGCATATCCTGCGGTACGACCTCGGGACGGTTTTGCACCGCCTCCACAGACCCTGATGCCGTCAACTGGCCGTCAAATGCCTGGGTCAAATATTGCGCAGAACGTTCGTTGCGTTCCCGCTCCGTCGTGGCACCCAGAACGACCACCATCACGCGCTTGCCATTGCGCGTGGCAAGGCCGACGTAATTGCGGCCCGATGCACACAGGAACCCGGTTTTCATTCCCACAGTGCCGCTGAAACGCGTCAGCAAAGCATTGTTGGATTTGACCTCTTTACCATCAATGACGACGGCGGAGCCTTGAAAGAAGCGACTATATTCCGGAAATACCCGGTCGATTTCCATTCCGAGAATCGCAAGATCACGTGCCGTCGAATAATTGCTGCGGTCGAACAGGCCGTTCGGGCTGGAAAAATGCGTTCCCGTCATGCCAAGGCGCGTGGCCTGCGCATTCATTCGCTGAACGAACAGGCTTTCATCGGAAGCCACCGCTTCCGCCAAGGCGACAGCAACATCGTTTGCCGAGGCCGTCAGCGCTGCAAAAAGCGCATCCTCAAGGGTCATCGTGCGCCCGAAGGTGAGGCCTGATTCCAGAAATGCCTGTTTCGTCGCGTTGCGCGTCATCATGACCGGCGTGGTCAATGTCACCTCACCGGACCGAAGCGCCTCGAAAACAACCAGTGCCGTCATGAGCTTGGTCGTCGACGCCGGGTACCACGGCACCCCGGCATCCTCCTGATAAAGGACCTGACCGCTTGCCGTATCGACCACCAGCACAGGCGTGGCACTGGCCGCGCCCCACGCAAAAAGGGAAGCCGCAAATACCACTCCTGCCCCTAACCGTCCGGCCAATATCGTTCTCATCATCTATCAGTCTCCACGCAGTCCTATCCTCTGACATGAGAGGTGATGCAGATACAAGCCGCTAAGGCGCGATCTTGGCAAGTCTGGGATAGAAGACGTGGGAATGTCAGAAGATGTGTGGTGGGCCCGGAGAGACTCGAACTCCCAACCAAGCGGTTATGAGCCGCCGGCTCTAACCATTGAGCTACAGGCCCTTCCGATTGCGTGAAGCGGGTCGGAATGCGGGGTTGCAATGGTTCAACCCGGCGCGGATTTGGCTTTAGCGGAATTTTTTGGATGCGACAAGCCGTTGTCATGGTCGCATGGGCAAACTATGCCGTATTAGTCCCATAATCTCCTGCGACACCGGCAGCAGGGACGCTAAAATAAGAGGAGCTTCAATGACATCGATACTAGCACGCACCGTGGCGCTTGGCGCTTTTACCGCACTTGCCGTTCTGCCCATGGCCGTATCGGCCCAAGAAAGCACGAAGCGTGAGCCTGTTATCAGCGTTTCGGGAGAAGGTGACGCGGCGGTGGCACCGGATATGGCGGTTTTGTCGTTCAGCGTGGTGAAGCAGGCGGAAACGGCGGCGGCGGCGCTGACCGAAAACAGCAAGGCCATGAAAGAGGTTCAGGCTGCTCTGAAATCCGCAGGCATTGCCGACCGGGACTTGCAGACGAGCAATTTTTCCGTGCAGCCGCTTTACAAGCAGTTCGAGCCGAAGGACGGCGTTTATGTTCCGCCTGAAATCACTGGTTATCAGGTCACCAATGGCTTGACGGTGCGGGTGCGTGATCTTGCCAAGCTGGGCGAGATTCTGGACAGCTCGGTCAAGCTTGGAATCAATCAGGGTGGCGATATCGCCTTTACCAATGACAAACCCGATGCGACCGTGACAGAAGCGCGCAAGGCAGCGGTAGCGGATGCCGTTGCCAAGGCGAAGACGCTGACGGAAGCAGCCGGTGTGAAACTCGGACATATTCTCGAAATCAGCGAGAACATGCAGCGGCCTATGCCTGTTCCGCCGACCATGATGCGGGCTGCCGCTATGGAAAAATCCGATAGCGTACCGATCGCCGCCGGTGAAAACACCTATAAAGTCAATGTCAACGTGACATTCGCATTGGAGCAATGAGAAGAGGAGGCGCAAAACTGCGCCTCTTTTCACCCCGGTTCCACAACGAAAAAACCCCTCGCCGTGCAGTTACGGCGAGGGGTTTTCTTTGGTTCAATGGTTGGATCTAACAGTTAGCGGCGGATGACCGGGCAACCACGGACGTTTGCGAAGACCACACGGTCGCGACCTTGGCGATCAAAACCGGCAACGACGACGCGGCGCGGAGACACGTCAACAACGCGGGCGCGGCGAAGGCCCATGCGGCTGGCTTTTTCTTCGGCCATCCAAGGTGCGCAACGGTCACGATCGCGGCCGCGATCCGGACGACCCCAGCCCTGGGGGCCGCCGTGACGATAACCATCCTGCACGTAAACTCGGTATTGAACGTCCGGTCCTGCCGACGCTGTGGATGCAGTCGCAGAAATACCACCAAGGGCTATAAGGGCCGCAACGCCTGCTTTTGCAAATGTGCTGATCATTGTCATACTCCGTTTCCTCACGTTCGCCGGAATGTCTGGCATACCGGTCGACTGTCATCACGATAATCAGCGGCGTGTGAATGTTTTCCGAACCAACCGTTCAGCCTGTATTCATGGCGGCAAACTGCCGAGATGCCGCTCTCAAGCCGACAGATGCAAGACGATCTGCCGTTCATGTGGCTGGTTTCTATGTTCGAAAAGATAGATGCCCTGCCATGTTCCCAAAACGAGCTTGCCGCCGGACACCGGAATGCCGATCGACACCTGCGTCAGTGCCGATTTGATGTGCGCTGGCATGTCGTCCGGCCCTTCCATGGTGTGAACGACCCAGGCCATGGAGGGATCACTGGATGGCGGGACGAGCCGCGCGAAGAAGGTCTTCAGATCACGCTGCACATCCGGGTCGGCATTTTCCTGAATCAGCAGCGAGCAGGATGTGTGGCGTACGAAGACGGTAAGAAGGCCTTCGTCCCGAGCAGATGCTTTTATGAAGGCTTTGGCTTGGGCCGTGAACTCGTAAAGCCCCTGCCCGCGTGTGGTGATAGTGAGTGATGTTTGTGGCACTGTGATTTTTGCTTTCAGGTCTGGAACCAAACATGAGGTTGATACGTTTGATGTAATCAAGCGATGTTTTGTGCAGCCTTTCCACGTTTAAAATTAAAACGTAACGGGCACACAAGGGAACCATATAAAGAATGTTCGACTATGCCGATGTACGAAACGACAATATCCGTCAGCAAGTTCCGATACAGTTGTTCGATACATTTCTTTTAGTGCAAAATCGTTTATTGAAAGCAATAAGCCAGACATACATCGCCACAGCTTGCCATCGAAAGACCAACATATGACGTCGCCAGTTCAGCAGGTCGATCTTACAAACTGCGACATCGAACCTATTCACATTCCCGGCTATATTCAGCCGCATGGTTGTCTGGTCGCGTGTGATAGTGCCATGCGCACCGTGCTGCGCCATTCCCTAAACTGGAATGAGATCACGGGATTGCCTGGCGACATTATCGGTCGACCGATTGAAGAGTTTTTCGGCAACGATCTTGTCCACGATTTGAGAAATGCACTGACGGTGACGGCAAACAGCAGCCGCCCGGCCATGCTTCCCAAGGTCAAACTGCCGAACGGAAAAACATTCGATGTTGCGATACACCGATACAAATCGGTTTCCATCATCGAGCTTGAACCGGCCAGTGACGAATCACAGCCTTTGCACACAGCCCAGCTGATGATCGACCGCATTCGCGAAGCTGATAATGTCGACAGCCTGATTTCCCGGACCACGCGACTGGTCAAGGCGATGCTGGGTTATGACCGGGTGATGGTTTACCGGTTCGAGCAGGATGGTGCTGGTAAAGTCATCTCAGAGGCCAAGCAGCCTGCCTTGGAAAGCTTTCTGGGTCAGTATTTTCCGGCCAGCGACATTCCCCAGCAGGCACGTGCGCTCTATCTGAAAAACACCCTGCGCATCATCTCGGATTCCAATGGCGAGCGTATCCCAATCGAACCCGTGATCGATGCATCCGGCGAGCCGCTGGACCTGTCCTTCTCGCATCTTCGCAGCGTTTCCCCCATTCATTGCGAATATCTGCGCAACATGGGCGTATCGGCCTCCATGTCCATCTCCATCATCAATGATGGTGAATTGTGGGGCCTGATTGCCTGTCATCATTATTCTCCGCGCATCTTGCCGATGCCCATGCGGATTGCAGCCGAGATGTTCGGAGAGTTTTTCTCACTGCATCTCCAGGCATTGAAGCAAAAGAAAAAGCTGGCCACCGCCTATGACGCACATGCGTCACTCGACAAGTTCCTGCGTCTTGCCGCCCATCACAACAATGTCGAGGAGCTGCTGGTCGAGAACCTGCCTGATTTTAGTAGGCTTCTGCCCTGCGATGGTGTCGGTGTGTGGATGAACGAGCGCTGGTTCAGCATTGGCTATGCGCCGCCGGAGCTGTTGGCACCGCAGCTGGGGCGGTTGGTGAGTTCCGTTTCAGAAGGCCGTGTCTGGGCGACCCACGCTTTGATCCACCATCTGCCGGAAGCGGAAAGCGTTTCCGGCGACGTTGCCGGCGTGCTGGCCGTTCCGCTCTCTCAGGTCAAGAACGACTACCTGATGTTCTTCCGGCGCGAGCTGGTCCAGACACTGAATTGGGGTGGTAACCCCGATAAATCCTATGAAACAGGCCCGCTGGGCGACCGGTTGACGCCCCGCAAAAGCTTCGCGCTGTGGAAAGAGACCGTTCACAAGCAGGCGCAGCCATGGACGGAAGAAGACCGGCAGATTGCCGAAGCCGCCCGAGTCGCCCTCGTGGAAGTCGCCTTCCGCCACAGCGAATTGATGGCCGGTGAGCGTGCGCAGGCGGAAGTGCGCCAGCGTATGCTGAACGAAGAGTTGAACCACCGCGTCAAAAACGTCCTGGCCATCATCAAATCACTGGTCGGCAATCCCACGCAGGAAGGCCGTACACTTCAGGAATATGTTTCCGCCTTGAAGGGACGCATTCAGGCGCTGTCCTTTGCGCATGACCAAGTGGTGCGCGGTGAAGGCGGCGGGTTGCTTCGGGATCTGCTGGACGCGGAGCTATCGCCGCATCGCTCGCCTGACAGTGAAATTGAAGCCAATGGCCCGAATATCCTACTGGATTCACGCGCATTTTCCGTTATGGCACTGGTGCTGCACGAGCTGGCCACCAATGCTGCAAAGTACGGCGCACTTGCGCTGGCCGGCGGTAAGCTTTCGATTTCGTGGGAGCTGAACGATGTCGGCGATTGCGTGATCTCGTGGCGCGAGACGGTGTCTGCAACCGTTACACCGCCAACCAGAACCGGCTTCGGCTCAGCCCTGATCAGCCGCAGCGTGCCCTATGATCTGGGTGGCAAAAGCAAGATTACCTACCACACGCACGGCATCGAAGCCGAAATCGTGCTGCCTGCCCGCCATGCAACGGCCGGGCCTTCCTCCGCGACGCATGATGCTGCGGTCGGCATTCACAATGATTACACACCTTATTCCGCGGAGGAACCATTGCGGGTATTTCTTGTTGAAGATCAAATGCTTATCGCCATGGATGTCGAGTACATGCTTGAATCCCACGGTGTAACCAACATCGAGACATCAACATCGTCAGCAGCGGCGCTGGATAAGCTGAAAAGCCAGACACCCGATGTCGCCATTCTGGACATCAATCTCGGCTCGGACACATCCATTCCCGTGGCCTACGAGCTTCTGCGTCGCAACATTCCCTTCATGTTTGCAACCGGTTATGCCGACGGCATCATGATCCCGCCGGAGTTTTCTCACGTTCCTGTCATCCGCAAACCCTATGATGAAGAGGCTTTGATGGCCACCATCGGGCGGTTGGTGGATAAGACGGTTGCTGCTTGAACGGCGCTGCTAACGCAGGACCAGCCCTAGCCGCTTGATATCGTCGGGAGACAGTTGCGGGCCAATTCTGTATCGAAAGTCGGTGACGAGGTAATTATCGATATCGACTTCGCAGCGGTAATCGATGGGAAACCACTGCGTGCCGACATTGAATGCGCCTTTAGCGTCCATCACATTTCCGACAATCGGATAGTTCTTGCCCGTATGCGGCTCCAGCCCGTCATAATGGCCTTTTTTGTCTTCCTTGATCTGCGCCATCGCCTCGGCAACGCACAATTGCCCCACCCTTTCGCGGGGTGGCAGGTTGCCCATGATCTGTCGCAACATTGGACCGGGGCGCTTTGCACCGACGAGTATCTTTTTCGCAGGCTTGAGCGCGGGATCACCCTCACCATCAGGCGGCGCTTTTGCGGGCTGCGCAGGTGCCGGCGTCACCTCCGGCTTGGGTATCGGAACAGCCACGGCGGCAGCATCGGCAGGCACGGGCGCGTCAGCAGCCGGTATTTCCCCCTGCTCCGCAGCCGGTGCCGTGGGCGGCGGCTCGGACGCCGGTTCGGTTTCAACCGGATCTGGAGACGGTGGGGCCGCAGGCTGTGGGGTCTCCTCCTGTTTATCCGGTGTCTTCTGCTCCTCACCGCCGGCGTCCTGCTGGCCAGGTTCATCGCGTTCATCCATCTGCGTTGGACCGGGACGAATGGCCACGTTTGGCATCTGCGATGGCGCAGGCGGTTGTGGAGGCTCCTCCTTGGGCTTTTCTTCCGCAGGCGGCGGTGGAGGCTCTTCGGCCTTCTTCTCTTCCGGCTTTTTCTCTTCGGGTTTTGGTGGCGGTTCCTCTTTGGGTGGCTCTACCATTTCCACGCTGACGCTCTCCGGCTCGGCGGGTGCTGGCGTAGGTCCCGGCCACAGCAGATAGGTCGTGCCGATAAGAACATGCAGCATGATCGAGAGCGGGATTGTCCAGCTCCCCTGCCACCATTTGTTCTTGCCGGTCGTTACCATCAGGGCATCATGTCCTTTGATTGCTAGAGATAGCGGTTTCCGGTGCAATCACCATCCGAAAAAAGAAAAACCCGGCCAGAAACTGACCGGGTTTGATGTCTTCCACTGACGAAAACTCAGCTGTCCAGGAACGAGCGCAGCTTGCGCGAACGGCTTGGGTGCTTGAGCTTACGCAGAGCCTTGGCTTCGATCTGACGAATACGTTCGCGGGTCACCGAGAACTGCTGTCCGACTTCTTCCAGCGTGTGGTCCGTGTTCATGCCGATACCGAAGCGCATGCGCAGAACGCGCTCTTCGCGTGGGGTCAGCGAGGCCAGAACGCGGGTCGTGGTTTCGCGCAGGTTGGCCTGAATAGCAGCATCGATTGGCAGAAGCGCGTTCTTGTCCTCGATGAAGTCACCCAGATGCGAATCCTCTTCGTCACCCACGGGGGTTTCGAGTGAGATCGGCTCCTTGGCGATCTTCAGGACCTTGCGGACTTTTTCAAGCGGCATGGCCAGCTTTTCAGCCAGTTCTTCCGGTGTCGGCTCGCGACCGATTTCATGCAGCATCTGGCGCGATGTACGAACGATCTTGTTGATCGTTTCGATCATGTGCACCGGAATACGGATGGTACGGGCCTGGTCGGCAATCGAACGGGTGATTGCCTGACGGATCCACCATGTCGCATAGGTCGAGAACTTGTAACCGCGACGGTATTCGAACTTGTCGACCGCCTTCATCAGGCCGATATTGCCTTCCTGAATAAGATCGAGGAACTGCAAACCACGGTTGGTGTATTTCTTGGCAATCGAGATAACCAGACGCAGGTTGGCCTCGACCATTTCCTTCTTGGCGATGCGCGCTTCGCGCTCGCCCTTCTGGACCATGGAAACGATGCGGCGGAATTCAGCGACGGAAATACCGGTTTCCTGCGCCAGATTCTGAATTTCCATACGGATATCGCGGATCGTGTTGTTTTCTTCGCGCGCGAATTCCTTCCAGCCTTTGGCGGCCAGATTGGCAATCGACTTCATCCAGTTCGGATCGAGCTCTGCACCGTGATACTGCTCCAGGAAGCTGTCACGCTTGACGCCATAGGATTCGGCGAGGCGCAGAAGGCGACCTTCGTTCTGCATCAGACGCTTGGAAATGTCGTAGAGCTGCTCGACAAGGCTGTCGACGCGGTTCTGGTTCAGCGACAGCGACTTCACAGCCGTGATCAACTGATCCTTCAGTTCCTTGTAGCGACGTTCCTGGCCGGTGGACAGCGTGCCGGTGCAAGCAAGACGTGCCTCGACCTGCTGGTCCTGAAGCTTGCGCAGCTTCTTGTAGGTGTCGGCAATCGTATCCAGCGTTTCCATGACCTGCGGACGCAATTCGGCTTCCATCGCAGCCAGAGAAAGGTTGGACTCGTCGTCGTCCTCTTCTTCCTCTTCATGCGGAAGGCCTTCGCCGCCGACATTGGTCACATCGTCTTCACCGCCCGGATTGCGCAGACGACGAACCTTTTCCTTCTCTTCGGCAGCCTTGCGGTCAGCCTCGATCTTTTCCGGGCTCTGGAACTGCGGCGCAGCCTTGGCTTCAGGGCCGGAATAGGTCGTTTCGAGATCGATGATCTCGCGCAGCAGCGTCGTGCCTTCGTTGAGTTCGTCGCGCCAGATGATCAGCGCCTGGAACGTCAACGGGCTTTCGCACAGGCCGGAGATCATCGTCTCGCGGCCAGCCTCAATGCGCTTTGCAATCGCGATTTCGCCTTCACGCGACAGAAGCTCGACCGAGCCCATTTCGCGCAGATACATGCGAACCGGGTCATCGGTACGGTCTGTCGGCTCTTTCTTCTTGGCTGTGGCGAGCGCAGTGCCAGCGGACGGCGCAAGTTCGCCACCCTCGGCTTCTTCATCCTCGGCATCTTTGTCTTCGGCTTCCGCAGGCGCCTCTTCAGCGTCCTCGTCCTCGACAACATTGATGCCCATCTCACTGAGCATCGCCATAATGTCTTCGATGCGATCAGGATCAACCTGATCCGACGGCAGAACTTCGTTCAGCTCATCCATAGTGACGTAGCCGCGTTTTTTCGCGGCCTTGATCATTTTCTTGACCGCGTCATCTGAAAGATCGAGAAGCGGCCCATCCGTAGCGCTATCGCGTTCGTTTTCTGCTTCTTCGTTTTCTTTGACTTTGGTTGCCATCTATCTCGTCGCTTTCCCTGACGCTAACATCCGCTTCGCCGCAAGCCTGATTGCCTCGAAAGGCACCCGGCACTGGCGACGAATCACTGTTAAACACCTAACGGAGTGATCTTTAACTGCCGATTAAATACGGCTACCACTGGCGGAATACCAAGACTGTGCATCCAGAAATGCTTTTTCCTGCAGTTTCGATCCGCCAAGGTCAATTCCACCTTACTGTTCCTGAAATGGTGATTCCCGCTATTTCCCGTCACGTCAAGCCTTTATGGCCCGAGCGAGGGTTAAAAACCAAAAAAGCCGCGATTGCGACAACGTTTTGCGGGCCTTCACCGACTTATCCCCTATTTAGGTCGATCTGCGTAAAAGACAAGCCTTTACCCGCGCAAAAGCACTAACCATGGCTATAAGCTGCCCCCTTGACCCTGCCGGACATGACCCCGAAACCATCGATGATCGCCTCCTGATTTTCCATGCGCCCGATTTCCAGCTGAACCTCGGACAGGGCACGCATCAACTGCACCATACGCTCGCCGTCACCCTCTTCGGTGGCGTCGGCAACCTCTCGCTCAAGCTCGATCTTCTGCCAACGCAGCGCCTTGGTGCGCTTGTGCAAAGACAGCGATTGCGTATAGCCCTCGCGCGCATCCTCCGGCGCCGCCTGCTCGGTTGCGGTCCAAAGCCGTGCATTGCGCACCTGCTGGTTCATGGCTTTCAGCAGCACATCGAAACCCTGCGCCTCCAGCCGTGCCATCAAACCATCCCGCGACAACTCAGTCGCATTTTCTGCGGCATAGGTCAGCACCTGCGACCACAGTCGTTGCAGATCACGGTTTTCGTAATCGATTGCTGCGATCTCGTCATACTCCTCCAGCAGAAGCTGCGGATGATTGACGATGGTCAGTGCCAGCACGCTTTCACGCAACGCCGGAGCCGCAAGATAGCCTTTCACCAGACCGGACTGACTGAGACGATCCGATATGCTTCCGGCACCTGTCGTGGTTCCTCGCGCCGGACCTTTTGGGCCGTTGCGACCATTGCCAGCATCGCCGCGTGAGAAGTTTCTATTGGGCGCATTGCCACGCTGAAACCGCGGCTGGAAGAACGCATTCAACCGGTCGCGCATGTCCTGCTGGTAAAAGCGACGCACGCTTTCATCCCCGATGACGGATACGATTTGGCGCAAACGGTTTTCCAGTTCGGCGCGCTTTTCCGGAGTATCGAACGTCACCGATGCGGTCTCGCGGCTCCAGATCATGGCGGCCAGCGGCTTGGCCTCCGACAACACCCGGTCGAATGGTGCCCTGCCCTCGTGGCGCACGAGGTCATCCGGGTCCTTACCGTCGGGCAGCAATGCAAAGCTCACGGAACGGCCAGGCTTGATGTGTGGCAGCGCCAGATCGGCGGCACGGCTGGCGGCGCGAATGCCCGCACCATCACCATCGAAGCACAGAACCGGCTGTGTCGACATTTTCCACAACAGGTCGAGTTGGTTTTCGGTCAGCGCGGTGCCAAGCGGTGCCACGGCATTTTCGACACCCGCCTGATAGAGCGCGATGACATCCATATAACCTTCGACGGCAATCACCGTGCCTGATGTCTGCGTGGCGCGGCGTGCGCGGGCAAAATTGTAAAGAACGTTGCCCTTGTGAAAAAGCTCGGTCTCGTTCGAATTGAGATACTTCGCCATAGCATCCGCAGCCATGGCGCGGCCGCCAAACGCAATCACCTTTTCCCGCGATGACAGGATGGGGAACATGATGCGGTCACGGAAGCGGTCATAGGACACCGGCACATTCTCATGCACCACCAGCCCGCAGGCCTCCATCTGTTCCTTGGTGATGCCCTTGCCTGCCAGATGCTCTTTCAAGGCGTTGCGGCTATCCGGCGCAAACCCCAATCGGAACGTCTCGATGGTGCGACCGCTTAAACCCCGATCCCGCAGATAAGCCCGCGCCCGCGCACCGACCGACGTCTGCAACTGGTCCTGAAAGAACAGCGTCGCCATTTCCATGACGTCCTGAAGCGATGCCCGCTCGCGCTCGCGCCGCTCCGCCTGCACATCCGGCTGCGGCATGGAAACGCCCGCCATATCGGCAATCTGCTGCACGGCTTCGGGAAAACCCATGCCGTCGAGATCGGTCAGAAAGCGGAAATGATCTCCGGATACGCCGCAACCGAAGCAGTGGTACCGCCCCTTGCGGTCCTCGCAATGGAAGCTCGGGCTCTTCTCGCCGTGGAACGGGCAACAGGCCCAGTAATCACCCTTGGACGCATTGCTCTTCTTCCTGTCCCACGTCACACGTCTGCCGATGACATCAGAGATGTTCACCCGGTCACGTATCTCGTCGAGAAATGAGTTTGAAAAGCGCATTTTGTCCTGAAGTCACTGCCTGTTTTCGGCCAGTCTTTCATATAAGCGCAGCGAGCTCCGATTACCAAGGGCAGAAACGAACAGTGCCCGTTATTCACAGGCTTGACTGTATATGCGGCTGTATATACATTTGTATTATCAAATGGCGCATGAGTGCCCGAATTCGACAAGGACACTCATGACTGATGAAACGACAGAAGTTATCTCGTTCGAATGGGACGAGAAAAAGCGTCACATCAATATCGAGAAACATCGGATCGACTTTGAAGATGCGGTTCTCGCTTTGCAACAACCGCGTTTCGAAATGAGATCCAGCAGAAACGGAGAAGTGCGAACACTCGCCATATGCCCCATAACAGATCGACTGATTGCCGTTGTATATACGATGAGAGGCGATAAATATCGGATCATATCGGCGCGCACTGCGCGAAAAAATGAGCAACAACTCTATTACGACCGTTACCCTGGATGACATCAAGCGCAAGCGTGCGCGTGGTGAGAAAAGTTTAACCGACTGGGCGCGCGTCGATGCCATGACCGATGCGGATATCGAGCGTGCGATGCGTGACGATCCGGATTGGACAGAATGGATCGATGTCGACTGGTCGAAGGCTGAACTGGTGATTCCCGCGACGAAGAAATCGATTTCCATCCGGTTGGATGAAGAGGTAATCGACTTTTTCAAAGCCACGGGAAAAGGCTACCAGACACGCATGAACGCAATATTGCGTCACTATGTGCGTGAGCAAAAAAGCAACAACGGTTGAAGCTGCCTTACATTGCCCGGCGATACCGGCTAGGCGCGAACTTCCGGCAAATTTGCGGCAGAAAAACCCTGCAAAACATTACGTTTTTGTAATTTGATGGCGGGCGTCAAACGGCGTAATTTACGCGTATCGGCATGATGCCGAGCGTAAGCGTAATGCTGGAATGTCCGGGCGATTCCCCCCAATCGCGCCCGACTATGCGCTTCTTAGCAAGCGCGCCCAGACATAAAAGGCAGGACACCCACATGTGTCCTGCCTTTACGTTTTTATGGACCCGGTTTTACTTCAGCAGTTCCTTGATTAGGGCGGAGGCCTTGCCGAAATCGATCTGGCCGGGATAACGTTCCTTGAGAACAGCCATCACCTTGCCCATGTCACGCAGGCCGGACGCTTCGGTTTCGGTGATCACGCCTTGGAGGATCGAGCGCACCTTCTCTTCTGGAATTTCCTCCGGCATGAAGCTCTTGATGATGACGATTTCCTCGCGCTCGTGCTCTGCGAGTTCGGCGCGACCGGCCTTGTCGTAAATACCGGCGGACTCTTCGCGCTGCTTGATCATCTTTGCCAGGATCTGCAGAATTTCTTCATCGGACACGGGCTCCTTGCCAATGCCGCGATTGGCGATATCGCGATCCTTGATCGCGGCCTGAACGAGGCGGATTGTCGAAAGCCGGCGTGGTTCGCGGGCTTTCATGGCGTCTTTCAAAGCGTCGGCGAAGGTATCGCGGATCATGTGTCTCTCCTTGGAAAAGCCGTCTCGACCGGCATATCCCAGCCAGACATTTCCTTCATAAATTTGGCCGTGACATAAACGAGCAACCGGGTATCGGCAAATCATTTACATAAACCATTGAATCGGTTGCTTTTAAATTCGGGGTAATTCTTGAAGGCGCGGTTGACCCTTTGCGCCCCTTTCGTTATTTTCCGGCACCTGCACAGGATTTTAACGAAGGTTACGACGCGAAGGCTTTCGCGCGCCCTTATCCGCGAAAAAAGATGACCGCTTTACACCTGCCTTTCAAGAGGCGGGCGCAAGCGGCAGAAACGGGAAACGAGATGACCGAGACAGCACCCTGGACAACCCGCAAACCCACCGCCATGCTCGTTCTGGCCGATGGCACCGTGATCGAGGGAACCGGCATCGGCGCAACCGGCAAGGCTCAGGCCGAGGTCTGCTTCAACACCGCATTGACCGGCTATGAAGAAATTCTGACCGACCCGTCCTATCTCGGCCAGATCGTCACCTTCACCTTCCCGCATATCGGCAACATCGGTGCCAACGAAGAAGACATCGAAGACCTGACGCCTGCGGCGCGGCGCGGCGCGGTCGGTGTCATCTTCAAGGCTGACATCACGGAACCGTCAAATTACCGGGCTGCCAAGCATCTGGATACATGGCTGAAAGCTCGCGGCATCGTCGGCCTTTGCGGCATCGACACCCGCGCGCTGACCGCCTGGATCCGTGAAAACGGTGCGCCGAACGCCGTCATCGCCCACGACCCGAACGGCGTTTTCGATATCGAAGCGTTGAAGGCGGAAGCCAAGGCCTGGAGCGGCCTCGAAGGCCTCGATCTCGCCATTGAAGCCACATCCGGCCAGTCATCCGTCTGGAGCGAGACACCCTGGGTCTGGAACGAAGGTTATGGCAAGCTCGATGAAGCCGATGCCAAGTATCATGTCGTCTGCGTCGACTTCGGTGTAAAGCGCAACATTCTGCGCCTTTTCGCGGGTCTTGATTGCAAGGTCACCGTCGTACCTGCGCAGACATCCGCCGAAGACATCATGGCGCTGAAGCCGGATGGTGTGTTCCTGTCCAACGGCCCGGGCGACCCAGCGGCGACCGGCGTCTACGCCGTTCCAGTCATTCAGGACCTCATCAAGACGGAATTGCCGGTTTTCGGTATCTGCCTTGGCCACCAGATGCTGGGTTTGGCAGTTGGCGCAAAGACGGAAAAGATGCACCAGGGCCACCACGGCGCGAACCACCCGGTCAAGGACTTCACGACCGGCAAAGTGGAAATCGTCTCCATGAACCATGGCTTCGCAGTCGACAACAAGTCGCTGCCTGATGGCGTTGAAGAGACTCACATTTCGCTGTTCGATGGCACCAATTGCGGCCTGCGCGTCACCGGCAAGCCGGTCTTCTCCGTGCAGCACCACCCGGAAGCATCGCCTGGCCCGCAGGACAGCCACTATCTGTTCCGCCGCTTCGTTAACCTGCTTCGTGAGAAGAAGGGCGAACCGGCACTTACTGAGCGTTGATCAGCTTCAGAAAATTATAGACGCTATACGGCCCGCTTTTAGCGGGCCGTTTGCATTTCGCGCTTCACCATGAGGTAGAAGCGCGTCGTGAGAAGAATGGCAGCAGTCGATAGACCAATCACGAAGCCGAACCAGACACCGGGGCCGCCGAAGCCAAGCGGAAAGGCCGCGATCCACGCCAGCGCCAAGCCGATGGGCCAGTAGGAAATCAGCGCCAGAATCATCGGCACGCGCGCGTCCTTCAAGCCGCGCAGCAGACCCGCCGCAACCGCCTGCATGCCATCAACCAGCTGAAACACACCGGCGATGATGACGAGCGTGCTGGCATAGGCCAGCACTTCCGGCGCGCCGGGAAGGCTGGGGTCAAGGAACCAGCTGGCCAGATATTGCGGTGCCAGCGCAAACAGCAATCCACCGCAGGCGGCGATGACACATGCCACGCCATAGACGGTTATCGCGGCCCGCACCAGGTTGGGATAATCATTCTGCCCATGTGCCACGCCGATGCGCACCGTTGCCGCCTGCGCCAGCCCGAGTGGTATCATGAAAGCGATCGACGCCAGTTGTAGTGCGATGCCGTGCGCTGCCAGTTCCAGGGTTCCAATCTGGCCCATGAGAACGGAGGCGGCCGAAAACAACGTGACTTCGGCCAGAATCGTGACGCTGATGGGAAGCCCGAGGCGGATCACCTCCCACAGAGCATGCAGGTCCGGTTTCCAGAACCGCACGAACAATTCATATCGCCGCGTTTCGTCCCGTGTCTGGATATAGACGACGATGAAGATGAAACTGAAGGCATTGACGATAACAGCCGCAAACGCCGCTCCAATCATGCCGAACGCGGGAAACCCGAAGTGACCGAGAACCAGCGCATAGGCAAGAAAACCGTTGAGCACCAGCATGGCGATGGTGACGTAAAGAACGATCCCGGCACGCCCGATGGCGCTGACCAGACCGCGCATGACATAAAACAGGAGCGCTGGCAGAAGCCCGAATTGCGCAACGGCCAGATATTGACCGGTCTGCGCAGACACTGCGGGATTTTGGCCCAGCGCCAGAAGGATTTTTTCGGCGCTGAGAAACAGCGGCACCGTCAGCAGCCAGTAGACGGTCGCCACCCACATGCCCATGCGCAGGGCGCGGCGCGCGGACGTGGCATCGCCCTGCCCGTAAGCATTCGCGACCATGGGAACGACGGCAACGGAAAAGCCCGAACCAAAAATGAAGACGACGAAATAGAACTGGCCAGCAAGCACCATGGCCGCCAGCTTTTCGGCCCCGAGTTGGCCAACGATGATCATATCGGTGGTATGGATACCAAGCTGCGCCAACTGAGCGCCGATCAAAGGAATTCCCAGCGCAAGCGTTGCCCGCAAATGCGCTGTCCACGAGTTGGCACCCACAGGGGTGCTGTAAGCCGTGACCGACGAAGACATGTATCACCTCAAAAAAACAAAAGCCGCTTTCCTGCAAAGAGTGAGGAGAGCGGCGCGTCACCTGATAGGATATTTGTTGTGATTGCGCAAGAATGCGGCAGAAGCACAAAATCTGATCAATACAAAAGATTAACGAAATGAAACAGTTACTTACCTTAAAAATAGCAGTACATGCTTTAAAAACTCAAACTTTCTTTACGCTCGACCAGTAATGGTACGGCGCAAAAAGCAACAATATTTCTGGGTGCATGAGGCACGCCACACACGCCAAGAGGCATGTCTCCATCACAATCCGGTTCCACCGGTCTCCTTTAAGGTCCAGAAATTGTCCAAAAAATCCAACTTGATGACGCGGATCGTCGTCGCGGCGTCCTGCGTCGTTGTTGCAGCATTCGCGGGTTTTTCCATTTATATTGATGGCTTGCAGCGTGATGCGGCCAACCATTTCGTTGAAGATAAAATCAACGCTGCCGGTAAACAGTCCGCCCAGAGCATTGCCAACTGGCTGAACGGCCGCGTGATGATGACCGAAATGGTCGGCGCGTCGATGGTAACGGCGACGACCCAGGAAAAGCTGGAGCTTGCCCTGCACAATGATGTGCTGGCACGCGAGTTCAAATCCACCTACTTCGGCGATGAAGCCGGTGTGTTCAACAACTTCCCATCGACCAAGATGCGCGAAGGCTACGACCCACGCCAGCGCCCGTGGTACCAGGCTGCCGTCAATGCCAACTCCACCGTTCTGACCGAGCCTTACACGGATGCCACCACCGGCAAGCTGGTGGTCAGCGCCGCCCTGCCCGTCAAGCGTGACGGCAAACTGGTTGGCGTTGCCGCAAGTGACTTCCTGCTGACGACACTGGTTTCCATGATCGGCTCTGTCGATGCGGGCAATGAAGGCTACGCGTTTCTGGTAAACAAGGATGGCAAAATCCTGATTCATCCAGACGAAGCCATGATCAACAAGACGCTGGCCGACCTCTTCCCGATCGCAACGCCGAAGATTTCCCAGGCCGTTTCGCAGACCCAAATCGGCGGTGCTGACAAGATCACCAGCTTCATTCCCGTCCCCGGTCTTCCCGGTGTCGAATGGTCGGTGGGCCTCGTCATCGACAGCAACACGGCTTTTGCGTCCATCTCGCAGTTCCGTATCGCCGCCGTTATTGCCACCATTCTGGCTGTCGCTGGCATGATCGCGTTTCTGGCATTCCTCGTGAACAGCCTTGTCATCAAGCCTGTTACGCAGATGACATCGGCCATGGACGCATTGGCGGCCGGCAATTTGAATGCGACAATTCCCGGACAGGAACGCAAGGACCAGATCGGCTCCATGGCGGCTGCCGTTGCCGTTTTCCGCACCAATGCGCAGGAGCGTCTTCGCCTGGAAGGCGACGCCGAACAGACACGCAGCCTTTCGGAACAAGAGCGGAGCGAGCGCGAACAGCTTTCTGCCAAGGACACCGCCGATATCCAGTTTGCGGTCGACTCGCTTGCCAAGGGTCTCGCCCATCTCTCGGATGGCGACCTGAATTACCGCATCAGTACGCCATTCGTGGCGCGCATCGACCGACTGCGTGAGGATTTCAACGGATCCATCAGCAAGCTGAACGGCGCTCTCGTCAATGTTGGCCACAACGCACGCGCCATCGACGCCGGTGCCAGCGAAATCCGCCAGTCTGCCGACGATCTTGCCAAGCGCACCGAGCAGCAGGCCGCATCGGTGGAAGAAACCGCAGCAGCGCTTGAAGAAATCACCACCACCGTCAAGGATTCGGCAAAGCGTGCCGAAGAAGTCGGCCGTCTGGTCGCCCGTACCCGCACCAATGCCGAACAATCCGGCGTCGTGGTGGGTGATGCCGTCAAGGCGATGGAGGGTATCGAGCAATCATCGTCCGGCATCTCCAAGATCATCGGCGTCATCGATGAAATCGCCTTCCAGACCAACCTTCTCGCACTGAATGCCGGTGTCGAAGCGGCGCGTGCCGGTGAAGCAGGTAAGGGCTTTGCCGTGGTTGCACAGGAAGTGCGCGAACTTGCTCAGCGCTCCGCCAACGCCGCCAAGGAAATCAAGGTTCTCATCAGCGCCTCGACAACCCAAGTGGAAGCAGGCGTTTCTCTGGTTGGCAACGCCGGCAAGGCGCTGGAAACCATCGTGGCCGAAGTGCAGGAAATCAACCAGCACATCAATGCCATCGTGCTGTCATCCCGCGAACAATCCACCGGTCTGCAGGAGATCAACACGGCCATCAACACAATCGACCAGAGCACGCAGCAGAATGCTGCTATGGTTGAGGAACAGACGGCAGCCAGCCATGGCCTGGCCTCGGAAGCAGCAGCGCTCAACGCTCTGCTGGAGCAGTTCCAGCTGGCAAACGCCCGTGGCAATAACGGCTACAGCCGCGCTGCCTGATTTCGCGGCCATATAAGAAGACCAGAGGCGTGACCGGAATAACGGTCACGCCTTTTTTGTTAGCAAAAGCGTGGCGACTATGGAGGAGTAACAGCGACACACTCGCCACCGTCATCCGGCACATGATGCATTGATGTCCGTTTAAATTGGGAGATATTTTGGCGTCAGCTCCTTCACGCCCGTCACCCCGCACTTGTGTGGACGAAATGTGGTTTACTTGTTGCATTGACCGGGATGCGCATCCCGGTCAATGCAACAAGTAAACCACATTTCGTCCACACAAGTGCGGGATGACGGAAGGGGGAGACGTGCGGAACGCCGAAGGAAGAGAATATTACGGCGACCCATTCACTACTTCGACATGCCGAGAACGAGCCCCTGCTGCATCCATCCCCCCAGAACAAACCGACCTTGTAGACACGGCCAAAAGCCTACACCTTATCAATACACAATTGTGAGTCGGAGGGAGGACGTCATGTTTTGGGAAATCATCTGGCGTGGGGTCGCGATGGGCATCGGCGGCACGGTGTTCATGGATATCTGGGCAATCATTCTGCACAGGGTCTTCCATCAGCCCGCCCCGAACTGGGGACCTGTGGGACGGTGGTTCTGGCATTTGCGAAAGGGCACCATGTTCCATGACAACATCGCGAAAGCAGCACATTACGAACACGAAGTCGCGCTCGGCTGGATCTCGCATTATGCCGTTGGCATCATCTACGGGGTTTTGCTTGCGTTGATCGTACCTGCGGGTTGGTTTGCCACGCCGACGTTTCTTCTGCCGTGGATCGTCGGCATCGTCACGGTCGGTGCTGGCTGGTTTCTGCTCCAGCCCGGCCTCGGCATCGGCTGGGCAGCGTCCAAGACACCCAACCCGAACAAGGTACGCGTCCTGAACCTCGTGGCGCACACGATCTTTGCACTTGGGATGTTCGTAACGGCGCTGATCATTCGCTGACGGAGTGAAATAGACCCACCCTCGGGTCATCCTCGGCCTTGAGCCGAGGATCCATGTCGCTCAGCGGGTGGTGGATGGTCGGGTCAAGCCCGACCATGACGGACGAGAGGTTTGCGGGTTCGGCTAACCCTTTGCACTCAATCAAATATCAGCCGAAAACGTATCGCAGTCCTCGACACGACCGCTTTGGAAACCGCGCTTGAACCATTCTGCGCGCTGTGCGGACGTGCCGTGGTTGAAACTATCTGGCACGACATAGCCCTGTGACTTCTTCTGCAACGTGTCGTCGCCGATCTGGTGCGCGGCGTTCAGAGCTTCCTCCAGGTCGCCCGCTTCCAGAATACCCTTCTGCTGCGTGGACTTGCCCCAGATACCGGCATAGCAATCCGCCTGCAACTCGACTTTAACAGACATCTTGTTGGCTTCGGTCTCACCCATGGACTGACGCTGACGGTTGAATTCCGGCAGGACGCCCGTCAGGTTCTGAACGTGGTGACCCACTTCATGCGCGATGACATAGGCCTGGGCAAAATCGCCGGATGCGCCGAAACGCTTGTCGAGCTCACGGAAGAAATCCGTGTCCAGATAAACCTTGCGATCGACAGGGCAATAGAACGGACCACTGGCCGACGATGCCGTGCCGCATGCGGAGCGAACCTGTCCGCCGAACAACACCAGCGTTGGCTTCTCATAGGTCTCGTTGGAGGCGCTGAAAATCTTGGTCCAGGTGTCTTCCGTTTCAGCCAGAACGGTGCGAACGAAAGCCGTCGTCTCGTCATTGGACTGGCCCTGCGGGCGCGTACCCGTCGTCTGCTGGCTGCCGCTATCGGTAGAGACATCACCGCCAGACAGAAGCGTCAGCGGGTTGATACCCAGCGCCCAACTGATCAGCAAAATGACCACAAGGCCACCGATACCGATGCCGCCGCCACGACCTCCACCTGTCGGAAGGCGAAAGCCGCCACCGCCCGTGCCGGACGACATGCCGCGCCTGTCTTCGATGTTGTCGGATTGGCGACGCCCTCTCCACTGCATATGTGTCTCCCCTTCAGTGACTTGCCTAAACGCTAGAACCTTCAAAGCGTTCCGGCAAGTCAGCTGTTGGCGTAAACATAAGCGCCGCCTTTCTTAAGGGCGCGCTGATAGGCAGGGCGCGCGCGGATCGTTTCGAGATAACGGCGGATGGCCGGTCGGTCGTTGATGCCATCCACCCGGCTCATCGCCGCCTCTACCGGAAAGCTCATGGCAAAATCCGCGCCGGTGAGTTCGCTGCCCGCAAACAGGCCGTCTTTCGCCAGCTCGCTTTCCCAATAGGCAGTATGATCCGCCAGTTGCGGATCGACGAACTGGCTGGCCACGCCTTTTGAAATCATGTTGGCCACCGGGCGCAGGAAAAATGGCACCTGACGCGGAATGCGGGAAAACAACAGTTTCATCACCAGCAGCGGCATCGCCGAACCCTCGGCATAATGCAGCCAGTAGAAATAACGTCTATATGCATCCGTGCCGTGTTCTGGCCGGAACGCTCCGTTTGCGTAGGTATCCAGCAGATATTCGATGATGGCACCGCTTTCGGCATAAATCTTTCCACCATCCTCGATAACCGGAGACTTGCCGAGGGGGTGAACGGCTTTGAGGCTCTTCGGGGCGCGCATGTCGGGACCGCGCGCATAAGTCTTCACGTCGTATTCGACACCAAGCTCTTCAAGCAGCCAGAGAATGCGGTGCGCACGGGAGTTTTCGAGATAATGAACGGTAATCATAAATGCCCTGCTCTGTGATTTGGAAACGGAGGTAATTCATTCAAATATCTCTACGTTTTTACTGGCGAAAAGGATCAGCCCGCAACACAGTTATATGCAGAGCCAACTTTCCTGTCGGAAAGCGAAGATTCGGGGTTCCGTTCACCAAAACATTTGCCTATAAGCCGCTTCTAGCCTGAAAAGATTGGAATTGCGCCCGCGGCCGGTGAGTTTCACCTTGGCCGTTTTTTGCGCAACACGAAAAGCGGAACGAGAGCCATGCCGAAGCGCCAAGATATCAAATCCATCCTTATCATCGGCGCTGGACCGATTGTCATCGGTCAGGCATGCGAGTTCGATTATTCCGGCACACAGGCCTGTAAAGCGCTGAAAGAGGAAGGCTACCGCGTCATCCTCGTCAACTCCAATCCTGCAACCATCATGACCGACCCCAATCTGGCGGACGCGACATACGTCGAGCCGATTACGCCGGAAGTGGTGGCCAAGATCATCGCCAAGGAGCGCCCGGACGCGCTGCTGCCGACAATGGGCGGCCAGACCGCGCTGAACACAGCACTTTCCCTGAAGCGCATGGGCGTGCTGGACCGCTACAATGTCGAGATGATCGGTGCGAAGCCAGAAGCCATCGACATGGCCGAAGACCGCGCATTGTTCCGTGAAGCGATGAAGCGGATCAATCTTGAAACACCGAAGTCGATGCTGGCCAACGCCACCGACATCAAGGACACAGACCGCAAGACGCATGAAGCCGCCCGCGCAGAACTGAAAGCCAAACTTTCCGGCGCGGACCTGGACAAGGCGCTCGACAACCTCGAAAACCAGTGGAACCTCGGCGAGACGGACCGCAAGCAGCGCTACATCAGCCACGCCATGGCCATCGCCGCGCAGGCCATCGATGTCGTCGGCTTGCCCGCCATTATCCGCCCCTCTTTCACTATGGGTGGCACCGGCGGCGGCATTGCCTATAACCGCTCGGAATTCTTCGAAATCATCGGTGGCGGCCTCGATGCCTCGCCCACCACCGAAGTGCTGATCGAAGAATCGGTTCTCGGCTGGAAGGAATATGAAATGGAAGTGGTCCGCGACAAGGCGGACAACTGCATCATCATCTGCTCCATCGAAAACATCGACCCGATGGGCGTCCACACCGGCGACTCGATCACGGTCGCCCCTGCGTTGACGCTGACGGACAAAGAATACCAGATGATGCGCAATGCATCGATTGCGGTTCTGCGCGAAATCGGCGTGGAAACCGGCGGCTCGAACGTCCAGTTCGCCGTCAACCCGAAGGATGGCCGTCTGGTCGTCATCGAAATGAACCCGCGCGTTTCGCGCTCGTCCGCGCTTGCCTCCAAGGCCACCGGCTTCCCGATTGCCAAGGTCGCGGCCAAGCTCGCTGTTGGCTACACGCTGGACGAACTGGACAACGACATCACCGGCGGCGCGACACCTGCATCGTTCGAGCCCTCCATCGACTATGTCGTCACGAAGATCCCGCGTTTCGCCTTCGAGAAATTCCCCGGCGCATCGCCAATTCTGACCACGGCCATGAAGTCCGTCGGTGAAGTCATGGCGATTGGCCGTACCTTTGCAGAATCCCTGCAGAAGGCGCTGCGCGGCATGGAAACCGGCCTCACCGGTCTCGATGAAATCGAAATCCCCGGCTACGAAGAAGGCGAAGGCTCCAAGAACGCTATCCGCGCCGCCATCGGCACACCAACGCCAGACCGTCTGCGCATGGTCGCACAAGCCCTGCGCATGGGCATGTCCGAAGCCGAAGTGCATGAAAACAGCAAGATCGACCCATGGTTCATCGCCCAGTTCAAGGCCATCGTGGACATGGAAGCGCGTGTGCGCGAACACGGTTTGCCGCAGGACGCGGAAAACCTGCGGTCGCTGAAGGCCATGGGCTTCTCCGACGCCCGCCTTGCCAGCCTGACCAAGAAGCGTCCGAAGGAAGTGGCGGAACTTCGCAACAGCCTCAACGTGCGCCCGGTCTTCAAGCGCATCGACACCTGCGCTGCCGAATTCGCATCACCTACCGCTTACATGTACTCGACCTACGAGACACCGTTTGTGGGCGAACTTCGTTCCGAAGCACAGGTTTCCGACCGCAAGAAGGTCGTCATTCTCGGCGGTGGCCCGAACCGTATCGGCCAGGGCATCGAGTTCGACTATTGCTGCTGCCATGCCGCCTTCGCCTTGAAGGATGCGGGCTTCGAAGCCATCATGATCAAC
Organism: Agrobacterium sp. DSM 25558; assembly: GCF_900100825.1. Lineage (NCBI taxonomy): Bacteria > Pseudomonadati > Pseudomonadota > Alphaproteobacteria > Hyphomicrobiales > Rhizobiaceae > Agrobacterium > Agrobacterium sp. DSM 25558. The sequence goes on from NZ_FMUD01000024.1 coordinate 26,801, forward strand.
TGCAACCCGGAAACCGTCTCCACCGACTACGACACGTCAGACCGCCTCTATTTCGAGCCACTGACGGCCGAAGACGTGATCGAAATTCTGCGGGCTGAGCAGGAAAAGGGCGAGCTGGTTGGCGTCATCGTACAGTTCGGCGGCCAGACACCGCTGAAGCTGGCCGAAGCGCTCGAAAAGAACGGTATCCCGATCCTTGGCACGGCACCCGATATGATCGACCTTGCCGAAGACCGCGACCGTTTCCAGAAGCTGCTGATGAAGCTCGATCTGGCGCAGCCGAACAACGGCATCGCCTATTCCGTCGAGCAGGCCCGCGTCGTGGCCTCCGAAATCGGCTTCCCGCTGGTCGTACGCCCATCCTACGTTCTCGGTGGCCGCGCCATGCAGATCATTCACAATGAAAGCATGCTGCAAAGCTACCTGCTGGATACGGTTCCCGGCCTCGTGCCTGAGGATATCAAGCAGCGTTACCCCAACGACAAGACCGGCCAGATCAACACGCTTCTGAGCAAGAACCCGTTGCTGTTCGATAGCTACCTGACGAACGCCGTTGAAGTGGACGTGGATGCGCTGTGCGATGGCGAGAACGTCTTCGTATCAGGCATCATGGAACACATCGAAGAAGCCGGTATTCACTCCGGCGACAGCGCCTGCTCGCTGCCATCGCGCTCGCTTTCCGAGGACATGCTGGACGAGTTGGAACGCCAGACGACAGCGCTTGCCAAGGCGCTGCATGTCGGTGGCCTGATGAACGTGCAATATGCCATCAAGGACGGCACGATCTACGTGCTGGAAGTGAACCCGCGCGCCTCGCGTACCGTGCCGTTCGTTGCCAAGACCATCGGCGCGCCGATTGCCAAGATCGCCGCCCGTATCATGGCTGGCGAAACGCTGGATGCAGCGATTGCGGCTTACGGCGAAAAGCCGGACCCGCGCAACCTCAAGCACATTGCCGTCAAGGAAGCCGTCTTCCCGTTTGCGCGTTTCCCCGGCGTCGATATTCTGCTGGGACCGGAAATGCGCTCCACCGGTGAAGTCATCGGCCTCGATACCGACTTCGCATTGGCCTTTGCCAAGGCGCAGCTGGGTGCAAGCGTTGATCTGCCACGCTCCGGTGCGGTGTTCGTTTCCGTGCGCGATGATGACAAGGAACGGGTTCTGCCCGCCATCCACATTCTGGTGGATATCGGCTTCAGGGTTCTGGCAACCGGCGGCACGCAGCGCTTCCTTGCCGAACAAGGCATCAATGCCGAAAAGATCAACAAGGTTCAGGAGGGCCGTCCGCACATCGAAGACGCCATCCGCAACCGTCAGGTCCAGCTGGTCATCAACACCACAGACAGCAACAAGGCGATCTCCGACTCGAAGTCGCTGCGCCGCGCGACGCTGATGCAGAAGGTGCCTTATTACACGACGATGTCCGGTGCTGAATCCGCAGCACTCGCCATCAAGGCCCTGAAAGCGGGCAGCCTGGATGTGCGGCCTTTGCAGAGCTACTTCGCATAAGCCTATAATTTATCTCAAAAACAGAAAGGGCGCGTCGGTGACGCGCCCTTTCTCGTTTCATAAAGCGATGTTAACGCGCCGCGTTCGCAGCAGCCACACCGTCGAGTTCGGTCATGACATCATCCGGCAGATCGAGATCAGCGGCTTTAAGGTTCTCATGCAGATGAGCGACGGATGATGTGCCGGGGATCAGCAGAATGTTAGGGCTGCGGCGCAACAGCCAGGCAAGCGCGACCTGCATCGGCGTTGCCTTCAGACGCGCCGCGACATCCGACAGGGCCGAAGACTGAAGCGGGCTGAAGCCGCCCAGCGGGAAGAACGGCACATAGGCAATGCAATTCTCTGCCAAGCTGTCGATCAGCGCGTCGTCCTGGCGATGGGCCAGATTGTACATGTTCTGAACGCAGACGATGTCAGCGATCTTGCGACCCTCCTCAACCTGTGCCGCCGTGACGTTGCTAAGCCCGATATGGCGCACCAGACCCTGACGCTGCAACTCGGCAAGCGGCGTCAGCAGCGGCTCGATGGAGCCTTCTGCCGGTCCATGCACGTCGAACATGACGCGTAGATTGACGACATCCATGACATCGAGACCAAGGTTGCGCAGATTGTCATGCACGGCGCTGGTCAGCTCTTCCGGCGAGGATGCCAGGTTCCAGGATTTGTCCTCGCCACGCTTGGCCCCGATTTTCGTGACGATGACGAGATCGTCCGTGTAGGGATGCAGTGCTTCACGGATCAACTGATTGGTGATGTGCGGCCCATAGAAATCGCTGGTATCGATGTGGTTGACACCGGCTTCGATGGCGGCGCGCAGAACGGCGAGTGCGCCGTCATGGTCCTTCGGCGGGCCAAACACGCCGGGACCGGCCAATTGCATGGCACCATAGCCGAGGCGTTTGACCGTGTGGTTGCCGAGCTTGAATGATCCGGCCTTGTCGATGTTCGTCATGATCGTTCTCCTGATGTTGGAGAGAAGATAGCCGCTGTCGATATGCAAGAGAATAGGATACAATCCGGACGGGCTGTGCGGGAATATGAACAATGAAGATTGATCTTGATGATCTGAATGCTTTTGTCGCAGTGGCACGCGCAGGCGGGTTTCGCGAGGCGGCACGGCTTAACGGCAGCAGCGCCTCCGGCCTCAGCGAAGCGGTGCGCCGTCTCGAAACCGGGCTTGGCGTTCGTCTGCTGAACCGCACCACGCGCAGTGTCTTGCCCACAGAGGCTGGTCAAGGGCTTCTCGCCCGGTTGGCACCAGCGCTGACCGAAGTCGAGGCGGCACTGGATGTCGTCAACGGCTTTCGCGACACACCCGCCGGCACGCTCAGGCTCAACGTGCCAGTCAGCGCAGCAAGGCTGATCCTGCCTGATCTGGTACCCCAGTTTCTCGCCGCCTACCCTGACATCCGCCTTGAGGTCATCACCGATGAAAGCTTCGTCGATATTCTGGCCGCAGGCTGTGACGCGGGCATCCGCTATGACGAACGCCTGCAGCAAGACATGATTGCCGTGCCGATTGGGCCAACCACCCAACGTTTGGCTACCGCCGCCTCGCCCGCTTATCTCGAGAAATTTGGCCGCCCCGACCACCCCCGCGACCTGTTGAAACACGCCTGTATCAGAGGCCGTTTTGCCAGTGGTGTCATACCGCCATGGGAATTCGAGCGTGATGGCGAAGTCCTGTTGATCGAGGCCGACGGGCCGTTGATCGTCAGGATCGGCGGCGCAACGGATCTCGCCGTCGATGCGGCCATCGCGGGTTCCGGCATCATCATGCTCTTCGAAGACTGGCTGCAACCCTATTTCGACAGCGGCGTGCTAGCACCGGTGCTTGAGCCGTGGTGGCAAAGTTTCTCCGGCCCGTTTCTCTATTATCCCGGCAGACGGCTCGTCCCGGCACCGCTCAGAGCTTTCATTGATTTCGTGAAAGCCGCCAATGACCGCAAGGTGCGATAACCTTATCCAATATGTGAAACGCGGGAATCAGTTTCTCTGCCGATGTCCATAAGTCTTTGAACACTTTGCATGTCTTCCCGAAACCGCCGCATCTCTTCTGTCTTCTTTTGCTCATCAGGAATGCGCAGGAGATAGGACGGATGGACAGTCGCAAAGAGCATCTTGCCGCCATCCATCGGCATGGGTCTGCTGCGCACATCCGACAGTTTTTCTTTCATGCCCGTCAAGGAAAAAACCGCCGTCGCGCCCATGGCCACTATGAGCTTCGGCTGCACTAGATCGATCTCACGCGTCAGCCACCACCGGCAACGCTGGACTTCGCCGGCATCCGGCCGCTGGTGAATGCGCTTCTTTCCGCGCGCCTCATATTTGAAATGTTTGACGGCATTGGTGACATACATTGCCTTGCGATCCAGGCCGGTCTCACCTAGCACCTGATCGAACACCTTGCCCGCCGGACCGACAAAGGGACGCCCGGCCAAGTCCTCGAAGTCACCCGGTTGCTCGCCGACGACCATGACGTCAGCATTGGCTGGACCCTCACCGAACACCGTTTGCGTTGCCTTGCAGTGCAACGGACAGAGCGTGCAGCCTTGCGCCTCTTGCTTCAATCCCTCCAGCGTATCGGCATCTGGAAGACCAGGCGCTGGTCTGCTGTCTGCCGCCGCTTGAAGACGATGGTGAAACAATTGCGGCTCGGTCGCTGCTTTGGCACCCATCTCAAGCACCCGCCGCTCGGCATTCAAGATGAGGTCTGGAATGAGGTCCGCCTCGGGCAGGTTCTTCCAGTATTTTTTCGGCATCTCCGCCGTCATTGCCTTGATCTTCAGCCGCGCAGGATTGAAGATATTGGCATAATAGGTACGCCACAGCTCGTCCGTGTCGTCTGAAATATCCGGCTTTTCCGCCGCCGCCCTCGACGTCTGCATCGTTTCACCATCCCAGCGCGCCGAGCCCTTTGGGGTAACGATCAACCAGTCCATATCGGTAAAGCGTCGCTGGAAAAACGCTGCCTTGCGTTCAACGATGAAATGGTCAGGCTCGAACCACGCGATAAAACGTCGTCGCCCAACGACGTCCTGCGGCAAAGGCACCTCCTTGAACCGAACGAAGGCCGTCATCTTGTGACTGTCACGACGAACGGACTTCTCCATCTTTCGCGCCTCGGCCACGTCAGGATCAGACTTGAACTCCAGCAGCGCCCTGTCCTGCGCCAGACGCCACAAGAGGCGATAGAGTAGAGCAAAGCGTGTTGGATCACTGTGGCAAATGATAGTTTGGGCAAACGGCATGAAGGCCGCGGGCACATTCACGCTAGCGGAACCGCCGATCTTTGGGAGACTATCTCCTTCTTCGAACCCGAAGAGACCGGTTTCCTCACCTTGAAACCGCCACTCGATCTCATGCGGAGCAACATTGGCCGACAGGAAAATGCGGGCCGCATCCCGCCACTCGGTAAAATCCCCCCGCCCCTCCAGTGAGACTCTATACATTACAGCAACGACAATTGTTCAGGCTGCGGCGCAAACATGTCGCGCAAATCGGGCCGCTCCGTCAATTTGCCCGGTGACCATCCGCCTGCCACCACGAAGGCTTTGACCTTTTTCAGGGAAACGCCAAAACGGGCAATATCTTCCAGCCGCAATTGTCGAAAGCGGCGCGACGACAGAATGGATTTCACCGTCTTCGTGCCAAAGCCCGGCACGCGCAGCAACGTCTCGCGATCCGCCTTGTTCACATCAACGGGAAACTGCTGACGGTTTGCCAATGCCCAGGCAAGCTTTGGGTCGATATCCAGATCCAGCATGCCATCCTTCTGCGTAGAGGCAATTTCATCGATATCGAAACCATAGAATCGATAGAGCCAATCGGCCTGATACAGCCGATGCTCACGCATCAAGGGCGGTTTGATGAGCGGCAGATTTTTTGACGAATCCGGGATCGGGCTGAACGCGGAATAGTAGACGCGGCGCAAACCATAGCTGCCATAAAGGCGCGCGCTAGTGGACAGGATAGTCGTATCATTGGCACCATCGGCACCGACGATCATCTGGGTGCTTTGTCCAGCAGGCGCAAATTTTCTGACCCGTTTCGTCTGGATCGTCGGCTCGCCTGCTTCCTCTATCTTCAGACGGATATCGGCCATCGATTTGCGGATATTGATGGGGTGCTTTTCCGGCGCAAACTGACCGATACCGCTATCCGTCGGCAACTCGATATTGATCGATAGACGGTCAGCATAAAGCCCTGCCTCTTCCACCAGACGAGCAGAGGCTTCGGGAATAGACTTGAGGTGGATATAGCCGCGGAAACCATGGGTCACCCGCAACTCTCTCGCCACCCGCACCAGTTCCTCCATCGTGTGATCGGAGGAGCGAATGATGCCGGATGATAGGAATAATCCTTCAATATAATTTCGCCGGTAAAATTCCAGCGTCAGCCACACCACCTCTTCCACCGTAAAACGCGCCCGCTCGACATTGCTGGAGGAGCGATTGATGCAATAGGCACAGTCGTAAATGCAGAAGTTGGTGAGCAGAATCTTCAGCAGCGAAATGCAGCGTCCATCCGGTGCATAGGCATGGCAAATGCCCGACCCTTCCGTCGAACCCAGCCCTCCCGTTGCGGACGAGTTACGCTTCGTCGTGCCGCTGGAGGCGCATGACGCATCATACTTTGCCGCATCGGAGAGAACTGCCAGACGCTCTTTTATAGACTTTTTCATAGTATGTTCACTATATGTTCTTGCAAAAACTGTCAATCTCTGCGCAAATCTCCCCAATGAGTTTTACACGGAAATGACGATTTCAAATTATCTGGCATTTTGGTGCGGTCTTCTGATATAGTCGCTCAAATTGTGATTTTGACATGGTTCCGTAGTTTTGCTCCGGAACCTGTTTCTTTTTGTGTCTGCGGGTGCCGCGGGTTGAATGCGAAGGAAGAAAAAATGGTAGAAAAAGTACCAATGACTCAGGGTGGATTCGTCAAGTTGCAGGAAGAACTGCGCTTTCGTCAGCAGGAAGAACGCCCGCGGATTATCGAGGCGATTGCAGAAGCGCGCGCCCATGGCGACCTGTCCGAAAATGCCGAGTACCATGCCGCCAAGGAAGCGCAGAGCCACAATGAAGGCCGCGTTGCCGAGCTTGAAGATTTGACGGCGCGTGCCGAGGTTATCGACCTCTCGAAAATGTCCGGCACGACGATTAAATTCGGTGCCACGATCAAGCTTGTGGATGAGGATTCCAACGAGCAGAAGACCTATCAGATCGTCGGCGACCAGGAAGCAGACGTAAAGCAGGGCCGTATCTCCATCTCCTCGCCTATCGCGCGTGCGCTGATCGGCAAGGAAGTGGGCGACAGCATCGAGGTGCATGCACCCGGCGGCTCACGCGGCTACGAAATCCTCTCCATCAACTGGGGCTGATCGAAAGCTCCCTTCCCCCGAGAATCCGATTTTGCCTTACATTGACTTGGCTAACGTCCGGGTGCTTGCGCCGAATTTCAAGCGCAGGCTTTCCGGCGTAACATCCACCATTATTCAGCTTCTGCCCGTGCAAAACAGGCAGGGGCAAGATGTGGCGGCCATCGGACCGGGTTTGCCCGACAGCCTGCCACATGTTCGCTTTCGCGATCTGTGGCAGCTTTGGAAATTGGGGCCGGACAATAAACCGCGCGTGTGGCATGCGCGGCGCAACATAGAGATGCTGCCGGGTATCGTGATGCGCGATATCTTGCGTATGAAGCTGAAACTGGTGTTCACATCAGCGTCGCAACGCAAGCACAGTGGCTGGACCAAGTTCCTGATTTCCCGCATGGATGCGGTCATCGCCACCAACGGCAAAACGGCAACCTATCTGGAGGTGCCGAGCACCGTCATCATGCATGGCATCGATACGGAGCGCTTTTCGCCTGCCGCCGATAAGGCCTTGTCGAGACGGCTCCTCGGTCTGGATGCTCATCAAAAATATGCTGGTTGCTTCGGCCGGGTGCGCCACCAGAAAGGCACCGACCTATTTGTCGACACCATGATTGCCGTGCTGCCGCAACGACCCGAATGGTCTGCCATCATTGCAGGACGCGCCACCGGTCCGCATGTGGAGTTTGAAAATGGCCTGAAAGACAAAGTCCGCGCCGCAGGGCTTGCGGACCGCATCCTCTTCGTTGGTGAACATACCAACATCAATGACTGGTACCGCACCCTCGACCTGTTCATCGCCCCGCAACGCTGGGAAGGCTTTGGCCTGACGCCGCTCGAGGCCATGGCAACCGGTGTGCCGGTTGTGGCCACTGACGTCGGCGCGTTTCCGGAATTGATTGCAGAGCCTCAGACAGGTGAAATCATCAGCCGGGGCGACCTCGATGCCATGGTTCGCACCGTTGCGATGTGGATGGAAGACATGGCGAAACGCGATCATGCAAGCGGTCTTGCCCGCTCACATGTCACGGAAAACTTCACGATAGACGGTGAAGCCGAAAATATCGGCAAGGTTTACGCGGCGCTTACGGCTTCCGCTTGAACAGATCAATGTAAGCGTTGGCCACGGCCTCTTCAGAGAACTGACCGACCAGCGTCGCACGACCGTTCTCGCCAAGTCTTGCTGCAAGAGCGGGATCGGCGATCAACTGGTTGATGGCGCGCGTGTATCCGGCAACATCGTCGATATCGACGAGCAGTCCGTTGTCACCGTCACGCATGAACCACGAAGGCCCTTCCGAACGGGACGAGATAACCGCACGGTTTTGCGCCCATGCCTCAAAGATCACATTGCCAAGCGGCTCGTGACTGGAAGGCATCACGAAAATATCGGCCGCAGCGACGTAAGGCCTCGTATCCTTTTGCCAGCCGAGAAAGCGTACTCTTTCCTCCATCTTGTGCTCACGGGTGACGGCCTCGAGCGCTTCACGCTCCTCACCATCACCAACAATCCAGAGATAGGCATCGGGCACAGCCGCAACGGCCTCGATGAGAAGATGGAAACGCTTGCGCTTGACAAAGCGCCCCATGGTCACGACGAGCGGCACACCTTCGGGCGTATTGACGGACGCCCGCGATACCGGCGCGACCGTTGTGGTATCGGTGAAGTTGGAGATCACCTCCACACCGCGCGTCCAGCCGAGTTTGCGCACATGGTCGCCAATACCCGGCGTGTTGCACACCAAAATATCTGTGTTCTTGAAATAGCCGAGATGAGTGGGGTAGTCGCCAAGCCGAGACAGCTTGATGCCGCCCTTGTAATCCGGCATCAGACGTGCGCCACGCGTCGACCAGGAGATGATCGCATCCGCCTTGTCACGCTTGGCAATCGACAAGACCTTCATTGGAAGCAATATGCGATCGATCGACAGGTTACGAAAGTTGCTCTGGATGACTTTGGCATGAACCTCGACATCTTCGCGCCAACGGCGGTTCCAACGCATGACCGCCGTCTGCTCCACGCCGCGCCGGGCCAGAGCACCAACGAGATGCACGAAGAACTTTTCCGCGCCGCCGTCTTTGCCGAAAATATACTGATGAACCCGCATACGTCTTTATCCTGAACTTCGCCTTTGGCAACTCTATCTCCCGCAAACCAGCATTTGCAGGCATTGCGGTCTTTATGTTCTGGTTACCGCATCGGTGCAAGTGGAAAGGCGTGCATTCCTGAATTCTCGCACCCGCTATTGTCGCCGAATGAAACCGCTTGTTCTAGACGGCTTCGCCGAGATATTGGGAAGATGGTGACATCACGTTCGCATATCGGACAAGACAGGATATAAAGCCAGACATGCAATCTCTTGGAATTTTCGTCATCAATCTCGATGGCAGCCATGACCGCCTTGCATCGATAAGCGACAAACTCGCCGCATTCGGCATTGCATTCGAGCGGGTATCCGCGGTAGACGGCCGTCCACTCGATCTGGCCACGGTCAGCGACTACAATGCCGATCGCGCTGAGCGATATATGGGCCGCAGCCTCGTCGGCGGCGAAATCGGCTGTTACTACAGCCACCTCAAAGTGGCAAAACAGTTTCTTCAATCCGATGCCGACTATGCGCTTGTTCTGGAAGACGATGCTCTACCGCTCTGCAACCCCGTCGCGCTGCTGGAACAGGCATTGCCAGAGCTGGAAGCCGTCGATCCGGAATGGCGCCTGATCAATATCGGCAACAACAAGCTGAAGATCGCCACGCCCATCGCTGACTACAGCATCGATGGCCACGCGTGCCAACTTGTCGCTGCCCATTACTTCCCGATGACGACAAGCGCCATCGTCTGGTCACGCGAAGGCGCACGGCTTTTCGTTGAAGAACACCGCGAGATTTTTGCGCCTGTGGACAATTACTTCCGTTACTGGCTGACCCGCGCCGGACATGGGTACTCGTTCTGGCCGGCACCCGTTACCACCACGGACGCAGCAAGCCAGATTGTTGCAGGCGCTGGACAGCGGCGGAACACGCATAAGAGGCGCTGGTATTACGGCCTCGCAAAGCAATACCGGCTGCTCATGGACAAGTTCATTGCCGGCAGACACAAACAGAGATTTGCCAAATCACGACAGTTGAAATGAGTCGAAATAGCGCAGAGATTTGCCGCCGGTAGAAATGCCCTCTAAAATCTGATGTTTATTTTGCACTCGACTTGAGATATCGCACAAGCAAATAACGTGCGCTTAAAAGAGCAGCATCCAGGGCCAATGAAGCGTAGAGCGCTTGAGGCCGCATAGTGCGATAGAAGAAAGCGGATTGAATGTCTGACGAAGCGAAGGTCGCCCTCATTACTGGCGTCACAGGCCAAGACGGTGCCTATCTGGCGCAATTGTTGCTGGATAAGGGGTACATCGTCCACGGCATCAAGCGCCGCTCCTCATCGTTTAACACCGGACGTATCGAAAACATCTATCAGGATCCACATGAGGAAAACCCAAGGTTTTTCCTTCATTACGGTGACATGACGGACGCGACCAATCTCATCCGCATCGTGCAAGAAACCCAGCCGGACGAGATTTATAACCTCGCCGCACAAAGCCATGTGCAGGTCTCCTTCGAGACACCGGAATACACGGCCAATGCAGACGGCATCGGCACCCTGCGTTTGCTGGAAGCAATCCGCATACTCAAGCTGGAAAAGAAGACCCGCTTCTATCAGGCGTCGACATCAGAGCTTTACGGTCTGGTTCAGGAAGTTCCGCAACGCGAAACTACGCCGTTCTATCCACGCAGCCCCTATGCAGCGGCAAAGCTCTATGCCTACTGGATTGTGGTTAATTACCGCGAAGCTTACGGCCTGCATGCCTCAAACGGCATCCTGTTCAACCACGAGAGCCCCCTGCGCGGCGAAACCTTCGTCACGCGCAAGATCACGCGCGCAGCAGCAGCCATCAAGCTCGGGCGTCAGGAAAAACTCTATCTCGGCAATCTCGATGCGAAACGCGACTGGGGCCACGCCAAGGAATATGTGCGCGGCATGTGGCTGATGATGCAGCAGGACCAACCGGACGACTACGTTCTGGCAACAGGTGAAACGACACCCGTGCGCCAATTCGTGGAATGGGCCTTCGAAGATGTTGGCATCAACCTGAAATGGCAGAGCGAAGGCGTCGACGAAAAGGGCATCGATACCGACACCGGTAAGGTTCTGGTCGAAGTCGACCCACGCTACTTCCGCCCGACCGAAGTCGAACTGCTGATCGGCGACCCGACCAAGGCACACGAGAAGCTGGGTTGGAAACATGAGACGAGCGTGCGTGAACTGGCACGGGAAATGGTGGTGGAAGATCTGCGCATCATGCAATCGGACATCGTGACGAAGGGCGCTTGAGCATGAGCCTCTACGACCTCAAGGGCAAACGGGTTTGGGTCGCAGGCCATCGCGGCATGGTCGGCTCGGCCATTGTTCGGCGCTTGCAGCAAGAGGGTTGCGACATTCTGACGGTTGGTCGCGATGAGGTGGACTTGCGCAACCAGGCGCAGGTTTCCGCATGGATGGCAAACAACAAACCGCAAGCCGTTTTCCTGGCGGCCGCAAAAGTCGGCGGCATTCTGGCCAACGACACCCGCCCGGCAGAATTTCTCTATGAGAACCTGATGATCGAAGCCAACATCATCGAGTCCTCCTACCGCGCCGGGGTGGAAAAGCTCCTCTTCCTAGGTTCTTCCTGCATCTACCCGAAATTCGCAGACCAGCCGATCACCGAAGACGCCCTGCTGACCGGCGCGCTGGAACCCACGAATGAATGGTATGCCATCGCCAAGATCGCTGGCATCAAGCTGACACAGGCCTATCGCAAACAATACGGATGCGACTTCATCTCTGCCATGCCGACGAACCTCTACGGCCCCGGCGATAACTTCGACCTGACCTCCAGCCACGTCCTACCCGCACTCATCCGCAAGGCGCATGAAGCAAAGACCCGCGGCGACAAGGACATGACCATCTGGGGCACCGGCACCCCCCGCCGCGAATTTCTCCACGCCGACGACTGCGCCGATGCGCTGGTCTTCCTGATGAAGACCTATTCCGACGAAAGCCATGTCAACGTCGGCAGTGGCGAAGACATCTCCATCCTCGATCTAACGAAGCTGATTTGCGAAATTGTTGGATTTGAGGGCGAGATCAAGCATGATTTGAGCAAGCCGGACGGCACGCCGAGGAAGTTGATGAGCGCGGAGAAGTTGAGGGCTATGGGGTGGAAGCCGACTATATCGATGCTGAAGGGTATCACTTCGACACACAAATTTTTTGTTGAAAACAACACTCCAGCGTGAGGACAGACTTTGAGTATGTCTCCGATTACCGGAATTAAGGCGTTTAAATGTCTGTAAAAGCTGGATTTGTGTCCTCTTCCCCTGAGTGGCATTGGGAGCGACAGTTGCCAGATGGAATAACGACCTGGCGAGATGTAGAGTTCGTTTTTTCAGGTGATTTTCAAGATTGTGACGTTGTTTTTGTCTTTGACGCCATACCTACGAATCTCGCAGGTATTCAGCCCAAGCGAAGCGTGTTTGTAGCCTCGGAGCCTCGGAGTATAAAGCAATACGATGCTGGATTTTTATCTCAGTTCGACACCATTCTGACCACCGATAGATCGACCCAACACCCTAATGTAAAAATAGGGCAAGTTGGTCTGCCATGGCATATCGGGGCCTGGGACGACAACGGAGACCTTCGCACCAACCCGATGAATTACAAAACGTTCGAATCTTTTCGACCGGCAAAAACCAAATCGATCTCGGTTGTCTCCTCTAGCAAGGCGTACACAGAAGGCCATCGCGCACGATTGGCATTCGTTCAGAGACTCAAGGATTATTTTGGAGATGAGGTCGATGTCTTTGGCAGGAATATAAACGGATTCGGCGACAAGACTCAGGTTCTCAACGACTATCGTTACCACATAGCGATAGAGAACAGTTGCTACGAGCATTACTGGACCGAAAAACTGTCGGATCCATACCTCTCGCTCACATACCCAATTTATTACGGATGCCCGAACATCTCAGACTATGTTCCTGAGAATTCTCTGACGAAAATCGACATTGAGGATGCTGAAAGGTCGATCCAGATTATCAAAAGGCTTATTGAGTCGGACGTTGCCGAAAACGCCACTCCGGCGCTTGAAGAAGCCCGCAGCCTTGTTCTCCAAGACAACAATTTGTTTAACATCCTGTCAAATCAAGCAAAGCTGGAAACGTCTTCGGCTGGCAATCGGACCACGCTGGAATGCGAACGATATTTCATCAAACCCAAATATCGATGGAAGAGAAAAACGAGAAAACTCTTAGACCGACTCTCCGGTGGTAGAAATTAAGAGAGACGTAAAAAAGCGGCGATATGTGTACGATGAGCGTCTTTAAAGAATTGGTTAAAGGTGCGCACATGTGCGGCATCGACACCAAAAAAATTGCCAACTACAAATTTCTCAAACGCTTTCACAGAGATAGAAAAGAGTGGCTCTCGCAAGGTGGCTCCATAGACAAACAACGCATGATTCTGGAGGATTTTGCCGATAATGCAGGCGTCGCGAAGGGCCACTATTTCCATCAGGACCTGCTTGTGGCAAAATATATTTTCGAAGCAAAACCGGAGCGCCACATCGACGTCGGCTCCAGAGTCGACGGATTTGTCGCGCATGTAGCCTCTTTTCGTGAGATTGAGGTCTTAGACGTGCAACCATTACCACCAGTCGGCCACAGCAACATCAAATTCAGGCAAGCGGACCTCACCCAGGAAACCGACGGAAATATCACAGATTCCTTATCTTGCCTCCATGCAATCGAACATTTCGGCTTAGGACGATATGGCGATCCTGTAGACGTGGACGGGCATCGGAAGGGCATCGCTAATCTCGTTAAAATGCTGAAACCCGGCGGTACTCTTTATATCAGTTTTCCGATAGCCGAACGCTCACAGGTCCATTTCAACGCGCATCGTGTCTTTTCGCCTGCCGAAATATTGTCCTACGCTGAAATCTCGGGTGAACTACATTTGCAGAGCTTTGACTACGTCAACGATAAAGGTGAGTTGGTGCTAAATCAGCTGGTTCACGACAGCTACAGCGGACTGCGATTCGGATGCGGAATATATAAATTTAAGAAAAATGGCTGACCTATTCAGAAGTGATGCCAGAGTTAAAAAACTCAAGCGGCTGCGATTTGGGGATACCCTGACGCCTTAACTTCTGACCCGTATAATAGCGAAATCTTCGTTTCAAAATGAGAATGATATCTCGTTTAAAACGACATTTTCTCCCGATCAGTTTTTGCAGAGATTTCACGAGGGGTGCGGCCTCACATGGTACGATGTGCACCCCATCGTCGGAATATTTGCGCGCAAGCAAACCATCGCGACCCCGAAACTCGGACGGTAACTTTAAAAAAGATATATTTTTTACGCGACATTGCTCTGACAAGAAGGAGCTTAGAAAATAATGAGCTTCAACTCGTTCCTCCACTGTTCCCACAAAAGGGAGATCGGGGTTTGGACGACGATTCGCTGGGAACATGGGTTGAGAAATAATAGCGTTGATACCGTGTCTCTCGGTGTAAGCAGTCAACTTCTCAACGAAATTTGTCGCAAGCTCACGACAAACGTCCTCGACATCCCGACCCTTCTTCGCCGCGACGCCAACAACATGGCATCGAATATCGATTTCTCCGACAACCACCATCAAAAAATCTTCTTTTGATAAGGTCGGCAAAAGCTGGTCCAAAACATCAAAACCATCTCTTGCAAAACGGTGCATCGTAACGGGGCCTAGCCAATAAATCTGCGTTTCGAGAAAATTCTCATAACAATACGCAGAATGACTATCGCCAACAACATGGATGTTCATGCCATCTCCGTCTATGTGTCAGCATAAGACCTAAAGCCGTTCCCAATTTTCCGGCACCAAATCCCTATCATCATGTGCTTGCGAACGAAACCAGCGGGCTGGCGCGATGACACGTTTGTCCTGGCGGGGATTGAGCCACGCACCCCACCAGCTAAATGTGCTGTTGGCTATGATATGGGAGTGGCATGCTGCCATAAGGTGCATGTCCTCTCCGTCTCGGCCATCTGACTGGGGCTCGATGAATGTCATTTTGTCGATAGTGGCCAGATTTTGCCGTGCCCATTGCGGGTCGTCGGAAAAAACAAAGAAGGTGGCGTCCTTTATTGTTGATGCCATGTTCTGCATGGCTGCCGCGTACCACTCAGGTTCGCAGGTGCCGTGGATAGAGTTGGCCGTCGGGTTTGTTACGTAATCGCCGCGCCTGACATGGACCGATACGGGAGACTGCGCCTCGGCAATCATTGTCAGCGTTTTCTGCCGTTCCGCGCTGTAGGGCTGTTTCAAAGAAAAATCCTCACGGATAATATCAGCATAATCTGCAAAGTATTTTTCCGTCTGCCAGTATCCGGTGAGATGTACTGGCTCGCGAATGAGTAAGATCGCCGGATCAAACTGCGCCGATTTTTCCACCCTTTGCGGAACGCGGCTTCGGTTTTTCATGGATGTCACGATGCGACCGAAAAGACTGTTTCGTTGTCTGGCGGGAACTTCATCTAAACTTGCGATATCACCCTTGATGTTGAACTGGTCGAGTTGCAGCGCGCGGAGCTTGTAGCGATCCATTTCCGTCAGATCGAGCTTTAACGGCTGCCCGCTGGCGAGCGAGAGGGCGCTACCGGCCGCGTATTGAAACATCTGATTGCCAAGGCCGCCAACAATACGGGTAATGATCACAGGTCGCTCTTTTGGTTGGTTGTCACAGGTATCTATAGGAACTGAACCTGGTGCTAGGCCTCAGTCGTTCCATCGTCCCAGATACCTCAAATTGGAGAAAAATCGACCGATATCGTCTCCTGCACGATACAAGGCGCGCAATTTTCGAAACCGTCTGGATTTTTTATCCCGCTGAGCGCCCTGCCATATTTCCGATTGCTCCGCTGTTTCCGCCGCATGGATGACTGGCCATGGCGAAAATCCGAAACAATTGACATGGTGCGTCCAAAAACGATCCAGATGGCAGTCCACAGGTTCGAACCAGACTCGAGCGGAATCTATCAGCTTTTTCGCGGCAATCGGTGAGATCGCATAACACGACGTACCATGTGGGCCAATCTTCAAGCGAACAATATCGAGACCATCTGCGACAGTCTGGATTTGCGTCCAAGGGCGCACCTTGTGCCCGGAGAAGCGTAGGAGCCCATATTTGTCGATATTCTCTAGGGCTGCTTGATAAGCGGCAAGAAAGTTGTCGTTCAATGCGATATCGTCTTCGAAAATCAGCAGCGATCTATTTTCGGCGACGCAACGTTCCCAAAGCAGGTGATGGCTGGCATAACATCCCAGTTCACTAGGCGTCAGTGTAAATCCGCGACGAATCTCGGCCATGCGCGGATCGAAGCGATCAAACAGGGGATGTTTCCCGGCTTTTCCATCCACGGCTTCGAAAAAGCCGTAGGGCAGTCCAAGCGGGTCCAAGAGCGCCGTCATGGCTGTTCTGCGCTCAACGGAGCGCGCCAGATTTACAACGACTATATCAAGCTGTGCCATTCTATACTTCTATGATCGCTTCGGCGTTTTCAGCTACTCACTCACCCAAGAACTTGCAGCATTGATGATCTTTTTCTGAATGCCGCGCTGGTCGCGCCAGTCACGACCGGTGTCTTCTACCACAGGAATACCGGCGGGGGAAAAGATGTAGTTGTCGAAGCTGGCGATGTAGGTTTCCAACGCCTTATTCACGTTGGAATAGAACTGCTTTTCGGGGTCGAAGGCCGGGTTCATCAGTTCTGCGCTGCAGCGTGCGACCGTGCCATCGATGATGGAAGGCGACGTGGTGAATTTGGTGAAGGAGCTTCGCGGCACTCTTATTCCGGCGAACTTCCAATAGCGCTTTCCACGGTGCAGATGCCCTCTTTTACTAATGTCCCAATTCTGGCTGGCGCTGTGGAAAGATACTTGCTTCACGGTATCGCTGAAATTTGCCTCTACCCGCTCGTCCAGTGTGTCGAGGGCAATCCAGTCGTCTTCCAGATGGAAGACGTAGTCGGCAGTCGTACCCTGCCACAGTCGCTTTACGGCAGCACCGAACCCTGCGGCTTCTGGTGTGTAGATGACGGGTGACGCGAAATGTTGGTGAAGCAGAGCGATGCAGCGCGCCTCATCTTCTTCCGTGCCAAAAATGGGATCGATATTGGCGTAGACGTTGACGACGTTGTGAAATTTGAATGCGTTTTGAGAAAAGCTTTCAAGCGTCCGCTGCAAAAGCTCAGGACGGCGGCCTGCTACGATGGTGATGTCGAGGTCCATATTTTTTCCCGGCAACTGAAAATCAATGAATAGAATAAGGGACGTCTATTAAACCCCAACCAGCCCTGCCCGCTTCACCTGCCTGATCGTCAGCATGGTTCGCACGGTATCCACGTGCTCATCCGCCGTGAGCACTTCGATGACGAAGTCCTGGAACTGGGTCAGGTTTTCGGCGACGCAGTGCAGCAGGTAATCGCTGTCACCGGAGACCATCCAGGCTTGGCGTACCAGGGGCCAGCGGTCTGTGGCGGCGGCGAAGGCTTTCAGGTTGGTTTCGGACTGGCGCTTCAGCCCCACCATGCAGAAAGCCACGAGGTCGAAGCCGAGCTTTGGGGCGTTCAGCATGGCGTGATAGCCTTCGATGATGCCTGCCTCTTCCAGCTTGCGCACGCGTCGCAGGCAGGGGGGTGCGGAGATACCGACGCGGTCTGCGAGATCGACATTGGTCATCCGTCCGTCGCGCTGCAGTTCACGCAGTATTTTTAGATCGATGGCATCGAGGTCAACGCTGGCCACTCTGCTCTTCCTTGTTCAGTTTGATGCTTCCTTCTACTCTTCACGACGGGATTCGCAATAATCCTGCCGCGCCGCGACACAAAATTACGTGTACATGGCCTTATGCCCTGTTGGTAATGCAAGGCTGCCCTTGAATATCGTCTCTGGACACTCTTAAATACTTGGCAGTGAAGGGGCGCATCGTGATGGAGCCAGTATGTTGGGCTCGGATGTCTGGCAGCCCCTGTTTGAAAGGAACGTTCCATGTCTGCCCGCCATACCAAGGTCCTGATCATCGGCTCCGGCCCCGCCGGCTACACCGCCGCGATTTATGCGGCGCGCGCCATGCTGGAGCCCGTTCTCATTGCCGGCATGGAACAGGGCGGCCAGTTAATGATCACCACCGATGTGGAAAACTACCCTGGTTATGCCGACCCAATCCAGGGGCCATTCCTGATGGACCAGATGCTGAAGCAGGCAACCCATGTCGGCGCTGAAATCGTCAACGATCTGGTGACGGATGTCGAGACGACGCGGCGGCCCTTTACCGTCAAAACCGATTCCGGCGCGGTCTGGACTGCGGATACATTGATCATATGCACGGGCGCGAAAGCCAAGTGGCTGGGCATAGAGAGCGAGCAGCAGTTTCAAGGCTTCGGTGTTTCCGCCTGCGCGACATGCGATGGCTTTTTCTATCGCAACAGAGACGTGATCGTCGTTGGCGGCGGTAATTCGGCGGTGGAAGAAGCGCTTTACCTGTCCAACATCGCCAAGTCAGTTACGGTCGTGCACCGCCGTGACAGCTTCCGCTCAGAAAAGATCCTTCAGGAACGTATTTTCGCGAAGGACAATGTCAACATCATCTGGAACAGCGAGATCGCCGAGATTACCGGCACGCCTGCCAAGCACCCCATGCCGCCTTCGGTAACCGGTGCGAAAATCCGCAATACCAATACCGGTGAGATCACCGACATGCCGATCCACGGTGTATTCGTGGCCATCGGCCATGCGCCTGCGGTGGAACTGTTTAAAGACAAGGTAAAGTTGAAGCCGAACGGCTATATGTGGACTGCACCCGATTCGACGGCGACCGATGTCGAGGGAATTTTTGCGGCAGGCGATGTGACGGATGATACATATAGGCAGGCCATAACTGCCGCCGGCATGGGTTGCATGGCCGCTCTTGAGGTGGAACGTTTTCTCGCAGCGCAAGCCCCGCTTGCCATTGCCGCTGAATAAGAAGGGCTAAACACCGCATGCCTCTGCCATTGGACTGGGACAAACTGCGCATCTTTCATGCGGCTGCCGAAGCTGGTTCCTTCACCCACGCTGCAGATAAGCTGCATTTGTCCCAGTCGGCCATCAGCCGCCAGGTCAGCGCGCTGGAGCAGGATGTCGGCGTCAAGCTGTTCCACCGCCATGCGCGCGGCCTCATCCTGACGGAACAGGGCGAGTTGCTGTACAGAACAGCGCATGACGTTTTGCTGAAGCTCGAAACCGTCAAGATGCAGTTGACGGAAACGACGGAAAAGCCGAGCGGCAAGCTGCGCGTCACCACTACTGTCGGCCTCGGCCAAGGCTGGCTGACGGACAAGGTGCAGGAATTCCTTCAGCTTTATCCTGACATGTCGATCCAGCTCATTCTCGATAATGAAGAAATCGACGTGAACATGCGCCATGCGGACTGTGCCATCCGTCTGCGCCAGCCGCAGCAATCGGATCTCATCCAGCGCAAGCTGTTCACCGTGCACATGCACGTCTATGCGGCCCCCTCCTATATCAATCGTTACGGAGAGCCCCAGTCGATCGAGGACCTCGATAATCACAAGGTCATATCGTTTGGCGAGCCGGCACCCAATTATCTTCTCGACGTGAACTGGCTGGAAAACGCCGGACGCTCGTCCGATAACACCCGCACCGCACATCTGCAGATCAACAGCCAGACCTCCATCAAGCGGGCCTGCCTGCTGGGAATCGGCATCGCCTGCCTGCCTGACTATATTGTCGGGCGCGACCCGGGCCTTATACAGTTGTCCCTGCCCGCCGATATCCCCTCGTTCGATACGTATTTTTGCTATCCCGACGAGTTGAAGAATGCAGCGAAGCTGAAAGTTTTCCGAGACTTCGTGGTCGCAAAAGCGCGCAACTGGAATTTCTGATGTCATACGCAGCGGAAAAATTCACTAACATATAAACCGCAACAACAACTTAGCCAAAGCAGCACGATCATCCGATTCGCGTCGCGGTAGGAAGATTTGCGAAATAAATATGACTGCAAATGATAGCGATGCACCGGACGCATGGCTGGCCTGCACAAAAAAGAGTTGTTTGCTGCCCAAAAAAGCAACATATCGCACACAGCTGATGCACACGGCGGCTTTTCCTCCCAGTTCCGCCGCGTCAGCTGTTCCCCTCTGGAGGTTTTTATAACCTTCACACTTATAAGGGCCCTGGAGCAATCCGGTGGCCCTCTTTTTTTGCCCGCAATATTTTTTCTGCGACCGGACGTTTATTAAACAAAACGCCCTTGTTAAGAGCGGCTTAGATTTCCATATTGAAGATAGCTGGTGCGGATGCTTTTGCGTCGGTCAGCTGTTCCCCTCTGGAGGTTTCGACCTTCAAAACTGTCAGGCCGCGGAGCAATCCAGCGGCCTTTTTTTTGCCAGTGGCACAATCAAAATTTGCTCCTCCCCTTGATATCGATAACTGTCGATATAAATATCGTTATGGACAGATATACGGAAACGACATGAACCACGAAGACGCCCTGAAGGCCATTGCTCATCCGGTGCGGTTGAAATTTCTGGAATGGCTGAAAGAGCCGGACCAGCATTTCAATCAGGCACACCCGTTTACCATGGGCGTGTGCGCGCATCAGTTCGAGATCAGCGGTCTTTCCCAATCGACGGTATCCTCCCACCTCGCCGCATTGCAGGCTGCGGGCCTGGTACGGTCGCGAAAGGTCGGGCAATGGAATTTTTATGAGCGCGACGAGGACAATATCGCGGCGTTTCTCGCCTATCTGAACCAGAAGCTTTAGAGCATCGGCCCGAAAAGTGTGAAGCGGTTTTCGGGCCGATGCTTGGATTTAAAATAAGCGCCTCCCAAGCGCTCTCTATCAACCAGAAGAGAAAGCCAACCCCATGACAAAACTGTTCGAACCGGCACAGGCAGGCGACATCGCACTGGCAAACCGCATCGTTATGGCACCTCTCACCCGCAACCGTTCACCCGGTGCTATTCCCAACAATCTGAACGCTGCCTATTATGAACAACGCGCCACTGCTGGCCTCATCGTCACGGAAGGCACGCCTGTATCGCAGCAAGGCCAGGGTTACGCCGACGTTCCCGGCCTGTACAAGCAGGAAGCCATCGATGGCTGGAAAGCGGTGACCGACGGCGTTCACAAGGCTGGCGGCAAGATCGTCGCGCAGATCTGGCATGTTGGCCGTATCTCGCACACATCGCTTCAGCCGCATGGCGGCCAGCCCGTTGCTCCCTCTCCCATAAAGGCCAACTCCAAGACCTACATCATCAATGATGATGGCACGGGCAGCTTCGCAGAAACATCCGAGCCACGGGAAATTTCGCTACAGGAAATCCCCGTCATTCTCGAGGATTATCGCACCGGCGCGCGGGCCGCGATCGATGCCGGTTTTGATGGCGTGGAAATCCATGCAGCCAACGGCTACCTGATCGACCAGTTCCTGAAGTCCGGCACCAACCAGCGCACGGACGCTTACGGGGGCTCGATTGAAAACCGTGCTCGCTTCCTGCTGGAAGTCGTGGACACTGTGACGAAGGAAATCGGCGCTGGCCGCACCGGCATTCGCCTGTCTCCCGTCACACCAGCCAACGATATTTTCGAAGCAGAGCCTCAGCCTTTGTTCGAATATGTCGCACGCGAACTTGGCAGCCGTGGCCTTGCCTTCATCCACGTCATCGAAGGTGCGACAGGCGGTCCGCGTGATTTCAAGCAGGGCGACAAGCCATTCGATTATGATGCGCTGAAAGCTGCCTACACCAATGCCGGTGGCAAAGGCCTGTGGATTGCCAACAACGGTTACGACCGCGAAAGCGCGATTGCCGCCACCGAAAGCGGCAAGGTCGATGCGGTCGCATTCGGCAAAGCCTTTATTTCCAATCCGGACCTCGTGCAGCGTCTGAAGGAAAACGCGGCTCTCAACGAGCCAAACCAGCAGACATTTTATGGTGGTGGCGCAGAGGGTTACACCGACTATCCCGCTTTGGCATAAAACGAAAAGGCCGCGCACTCATGTGGGTGCGCGGCTTTTCTCACTGCATATCATGCATGAGATACGACTTGTGGTTTCGTGCTGGTCATTTCCGGCTCAAAGCATTTTAGAGAAATGAGTGTCGCACGTACGGCTTCATCAATGGGTGTTTGCGACTCGACCCCAAGAAATCCGGTGAGCTTTTTATTGCTCATTCTGATCGGCGTCTTCCACAGATAGCGCATTTCGGCAACCTCTCGAAACATTGGGACGAACGGCGAGGCCAGCTTAAACAACCACCACGGCGTCTGCTTTACCTTGACCTTGTGCCCCACCACCCGCTCTATTGCTGATGACATGCCTCGCCCATTACCGTCCCAAAATCCATCCATGTGGTAGACTGCAAAGGGTTCAAGCGCGTCGGCACGGTCCAGCAGTCGCCCCATGGTTTCTGCGACATCCGGCAGGTAAGCCCACTGATGGCCAACGCCCGACGAATTGGGATTGGAAACCCGCGTGATCTTTTTGCCCGGCGTGACAAGCCCTTGACTGAACCAGCTGCTATTCGCACCCGGACCAAAGAAGTCACCGGCACGAACGATCAGCACCGGGGTTTCCAGGGTAGCGGCAGCGCGCAGCCGACGCTCCATCTCGACGCGAATGCCGCCCTTGCGGGTCACAGCATTTTGCGGGCTGTCCTCGGTTGGAGAGGAAAAAGCATCCGGCCCGAAATTATAAACCGTTCCCGGCAGCAATATCCGTGCACCCACTGCTTTTGCGGCAGCAATCGTGCTGTCCAGCATGGGCAGAACCAGCGTTTCCCAATTTCTATAGCCCGCTGGATTGACCGCATGCACGATGAGAGAAGCGCCCTTGGCGGCTTTCGTGACATCGGCAGCATTCATGACATCACCCAGCACCCATTCCTGTGAGGAATTGGTAGATGCAGGCATCTTGGCCCGCACAAGCGCACGGACGCGCCAGCCTCTGCGCAAAAGCATGTCCATGACATTTCTGCCAATGCCGCCGCGCGCGCCAAGAACCAGCGCCAATGGCTTGATCGTCTCTTGAATGCCTGTCATTTCTAAAACTCCATGTGAATTCGTGACTGGAGTATGAGCGAGACACACCCTATACGAAATTGTCTAAATGTGTTGATCGGCTATACGGAAATCGATGATCAGAGAACGCGAGATCAGCTGGGATTATTACCGCACCTTCCTCAACGTCCTGCGCGACGGATCGTTGTCTGCCGCAGCACGCGAACTCGGCATCACACAGCCGACGGTGGGTCGCCACATTGGCGCGCTGGAAGAAAGCATGGGTTTTCAGCTCTTCATTCGCTCCCCGCACGGGCTCGTGCCGACGGATGCCGCAATTGCGTTGAAGCCCTATGCGGAAAATCTGGCGGCAACCGCCTCCGCCCTCATGCGCGCCGCTTCGGGTGAAGTCGGAAAGATCGAGGGCGCCGTGCGCATCAGCGCGTCCGATATCATTGGCGTCGAAATCCTTCCGCCGATCATCGCATCACTTCAGGAGTTATATCCAAAGCTCGAGATCGAGCTTTCGTTATCCGATACGCTGGAGGATCTGCTGCGACGGGAAGCCGATATCGCCATCCGTATGACCGAGCCGGTTCAGGATGCAATCGTCATGCGCTACATCGGCAATTTCAAGGTCGGCTTTTATGCGAGCAGCGGCTACCTACAGAAAATGGGTACTCCGCTGTCCAAAGACGATCTCATCAATCACCGTCTCATCGGCTTCGACAGGAAAACACCCTTTATAAGAGCTATCCTTCAGCGGATGAGAAAAGACAATCCGAGCATTCCAGATGCGGAGAATATTCCATTCGCCATTCGCGCCGACAGCAACCTCGCTCAACTTTCCATGATACGGGCGGGTGCGGGCGTGGGAATGTGTCAGGTCGGCATTGGTCGCCGTGACGCAAACCTCATGCACGTTTTGCCGGAACTGGAAATACCACTGCACACATGGGTGGCGATGCATGAAAACCTGCGAACATCACCGCGCTGCCGCGCCGTCTTCAACGCGCTTGTGGACGGGCTGAAAGGTTTTCTGCGGACGACGGACGGCGACGCGCTGGTCAGCAAGAAGTGACGCTTTGCCCCTAGTCAGACAGCGTTACGGTTCGGTTGCTGCTCCTCGTAGCTATCCACCACTTCCGCTTCCGGTCTATCACCGCCCTGACTGTATTCCTCGTGCCAACGACCGGCTTCATCCTGATAGTTGATTTCCGTGTCTTCGTCGCCGACCTGCTGTTCGGCGGCGGCGATGCGCGCGGCTTGGAGGGCATCGGAATGCGTGGGGAATGTCTCCGAATAGGCACCGTCCATACGGTAAGCCCAGCCGCCATCATGCTCCACAATCTCATACACCACTTTGGTCATGCACACTTCCTCCTGATACATGGACGGACGGTGGCAACCTTTGCCGCAAACGCGCATTTGAAGGACGGGGTCGCGGCAGTATTGCCATGTCCTTGAATCCACTATCCTACCAAAATGCCCAATGTGCAAACCCCGCATATTGGTCTAACGCTGCAAAAATAAACATCTCACGACACGGAAGGGCGAATATGTCAGTTGCATCAACGCTGAAACAGGAGCGCATGTTGCTCGCGGCGGTGCCGGTCGCCATTGCCGCCTATATGGCCGAGCATGCGCTGATGGCTCAGGGCAAGACCATATCCTTCATCGTCGCGGCAGCATTGATCGGCGTCATCATTCTGGTGTCGATGCGGGTGGCGCATCATGCCGAAATTCTGGCCCACAAGGTGGGAGATCCCTATGGTACGATGATCCTGACGCTGTCAGCAGTGGCGGTGGAAGTGCTGATCCTCGCCATCATCATGCAGGAATCCACCTCCCCCACCCTGGTGCGCGATACGATCTATTCCGCCGTCATGATCGACATCAACGGTATCCTCGGCATAGCGGCACTGCTGGGCGGGCTTCGCCACGGCGAGCAGCCCTATAATGACGATTCCGCCCGTACCTATGGCGTGATGATACTGACCGCCATGGGCATCTCCATGATCGTGCCAGAATTCATTCCAGAGGCGAAATGGCACTATTATTCCATGTTCACCATCGGCGCTATGATTGCCCTTTACGCTCTGTTCCTCAAAATGCAGGTGGGCCCGCACAGCTATTTCTTCAGCTACAGCTATCCCCGCACGGAGCGAAAAAAGACAGCCGCCGAACAGAATGCCGATGACGAAGAAGACCGTCCCGCGTCCTACTCCATCGGCGTGATCCTTGTTGGCGTGGTGCTGATCGGTGTTCTCGCGGAATTCATGTCGGCTTTCCTAAGCTTCGGGCTGGAAGGCAGCGGCGCACCTGTTGCCCTGATGGCCGTCGTCGTCGCCACCATCTCGGCGGCACCTGAGATCATGACCGCGATGCGCTCTGCACTGCGCAACCGCATGCAGTCCGTGGTCAACATCGCCATGGGCGCTTCGCTCTCCACCGTCATTCTAACCGTGCCGGTCATGGAAGGCATTGCGCTCTATACCGGCCAACCCTTCATCATGGCCATGACGCCGGTGCAAACGGTCATGGTCTTCATCACCCTGATTGTGGCAGCGATCAACCTGAATGACGGAGAGACGAATGCCATCGAGGGGATGACGCATTTCATCCTTTTCGCGACGTTCTTGATGCTGTTGTTCTTGGGTCTATAAAACAAAAAAGCCCGGCATCGCTGCCGGGCTTTTCTTCGTTCGATCAATGATCAGCGGCAATTTGCGCAGAAGCGCTGGATGCGGTTGCAGGCTTCTTCCAGCAGTTTTTCCGATGTCGCATAGGAAATGCGGAAGTTGGGGCCGAGGCCGAAGGCGGAACCGTGGACGACGGCTACGCCTTCCGTTTCCAGAAGCTCGGTCACGAAGTCCTCATCCGTTTCGATGACCTTGCCCGATGGTGCCGTCTTGCCGATGAGGCCGGCGCAGGATGGGTAAACGTAGAACGCGCCTTCCGGCATCGGGCAATTGATGCCCTTGGCCTGGTTTAGCATCGACACGACCAGATCACGACGGCCTTCGAAGATTTTCTTGTTGGCCGGGATGAAGTCCTGCGTGCCGTTCAAAGCTTCGACAGCTGCCCACTGCGCGATGGATGTCGCACCAGAGGTCTGCTGACCCTGGATCATGTCCATGGCCTTGATGAGCTGCAAAGGACCTGCCGCATAGCCGATGCGCCAGCCGGTCATCGCATAGGCCTTGGAGACGCCATTCATGGTCAGCGTGCGGTCATAGAGCGAAGGCTCCACTTCGACAGGCGTCACGAACTTGAAGTCGCCATAGGTCAGGTGCTCATACATGTCGTCGGTCAGAACCCAGACATGCGGGTGCTTGACCAGAACATCCGTCAAAGCCTTCAACTCGTCGTGGCTGTAGGCAGCGCCCGATGGGTTGGACGGCGAGTTGAACAGGAACCACTTGGTCTTCGGCGTGATCGCCTTTTCCAGCGCCTCTGCCGTCAGCTTGAACTTGCCTTCCAGCGTCGTGTGCACGAAAACCGGTGTACCGCCGCAAATCGACACCATTTCCGGGTAGCTGACCCAGTAAGGTGTTGGAATAACAACTTCGTCGCCGGGGTTAAGCGTTGCCATGAAGGCGTTGAAAAGAATCTGCTTTCCACCCGTGCCGACAATCGTCTGCTCCGGCTTGTAGTCCAGACCGTTTTCGCGCTTGAACTTTTCGGCGATTGCCTTGCGCAGTTCGGGGATGCCCGAAACCGGCGTGTATTTCGTTTTGCCTGCGTTGATCGCGGCAATGGCTGCTTCCTTGATATTGTCGGGCGTATCGAAATCCGGCTCGCCTGCGCCAAGGCCAATCACATCGCGACCCTGAGCCTGCAATTCACGGGCTTTCTGGGAAACGGCGATGGTAGCGGAGGGCTTTACACGGGAGAGAATGTCGGCAAGGAAGGCCATTTTTATCGGTCCTATTGAAATTGACATCGGCAGAAGTTTGCGACTGTCGCCTTCTGCGCCAAGTGGTATGTCGAAAGACGTACCGGGTTTCAAGGGTAGATGCCACGAAAATGGTACCTTCGGTATATTTTAACATATGCTTAACTGGCTCTTAACGTTTTGCATGCTATGCTCCAGAGGTTGGGGTTATTTCCGGATACGACGCCATGGCACCGAAAAGCATTTTTTCGAATCTCGTGCGTGAAGACGATGGCTCGTGGTCTACGACCTACGCGCCCTATTCGCTCAAATCCGCGCTTCAGCCGATTTTCCGCCGTTTGTCGGATGGACGCTTCGATATCGACTCGTTCGAAGGTCTGGTCCGGCCCTATCAAGGCTCGGAGCTGGTTTCACCCGCACAACTTTTTGCGCAGGTGCGCCCCGATGACATCGAGGCGATCGACAGCATTTTGCGCACCATCCACATTCTCAACACCGGCGCGCTGGAACGGTCGCGCGCGCGCATTTTCGTCAACTTTCATCCCGGCCTTTTCCGCACCCCCGACAAGATGCGACAGGAAGTGGAGCGCATGCGGCTTTCCGCCCATGAGGCGGGCATGTCGCCGGACCGGATCGTCTGCGAAATCGCTGAAAAGAATGCCTCCGATACACGGCTGGTGGCTGATTTTGCCGGCCACATGCGGGCCATGGGTTTTCGCGTGGCGATTGCCGATTACGGCGCAGGCGATTCCGACATCGAGCGCGTCAAGCTCATCAAGCCTGACTACGTCAAGTTCGAAGCCGCCTGGGCGCGCCACTTCATCAAAAACTCTGCAGGTGCCGCCCTCATCCGCGTGATCGTCGAACAATTTGCGCGTGAGGGCATCGAACCCGTGTTCGAAGCGCTGGAGGACGAGCGGGAAATCGAACTGTGCCTGGATCTCGGCGTTGCCCTGATGCAGGGCTATGCGCTGGCGAAACCAGAGCTGGCACCCACAAGCTTCAACCAGCGTTTTCCAGAGCTGCTAGGAGCGCCCCGCTCCAGCCTTTTCAGGCCCCCGGCAGATGGGCCAGCGTGTGTTATGCCGATACTTGAACCACGCGGCCTAAAGCCCGTTCGTGCCTTCGGAAAACGCGGTATTTGACGGACGTTTAATCCCCGTTAACCGTTGCCTTGGTATCGCCACAATAAATACGCCGGACTGTCTGAATTCGGTCCACAAGACGTCCACTTCAGAGCCCCTTTTATGCGTGTCGCGCAAAGCAGGAATAATGCGTCGCGACACACCACAAAAGCTGGCGAGAAAGACGGAAAAGGGACCGGGACAATGTTTCTCAATGATCGGAAATCGGCGGACCGGCTGAGAACACAACGGATGCTTTTTTCGGCATGGATGGCCCTGGCGGCGCTCGTCGTCATCATCACCATGGCCGCAGGATTGGTAACCTCCGCCCATGCCGAGGAAGCCGTGGACTACATCCAAACGTCTTCCATAGCATCGGCTCCTATTTCGAAAGCCTCCGACCGTATTTTCGTCATCGTTCTTGTCGTGACCGGCTTCGTGACCATGGCAATCGGCGGCGTCGTTCTGACCATGAACAGCATCCAGGAATCCTCATCGCGTCATCGCCGCGACTGATCAAGCGTCCCCGCCCTTTCACCTGCCTTGCCGCACCGCTGCTTTGCTGGTAGAGCAACGCGAAATCGGCATTTCGCCAAATCCAACACAGACTCGGTCATGAAGGTTGCGCAAAACGCAGCCTTTTGCATTTGGTGATCCCATGACACGCATTCAGGCCAATCTCGTTCTCTTGCTCGCAGCCGCGATCTGGGGCGGCGGCTTCGTCGCGCAATCGACGGCAATGGATACGATCGGCCCCTTCTGGTTTGTCGGGCTGCGCTTTGCCATCGCGGCGCTGGCTGTCTTACCATTTGCGATGAGGGAAACACGCCGCATGAAGGCGGCACCCAGCCGGAGCGAGTTCAGAGCTTTCATTCTCGTCGGCCTGGCGCTGTTCATGGGTGCGACCACGCAGCAGGTTGGCCTGCTGACGACCTCAGTCACCAATTCCAGCTTCCTGACCGCGCTTTACGTCATCTTCGTGCCAGTCATTGCCGTCACCATCTACCGCCGCCACCCACACTGGGTGGTGTGGCCGGGCGCGTTGATGATGCTTGTCGGTATCTATCTGCTGTCTGGCGGTGCCATCTCGCGCCTGACGAATGGCGACATACTGAGCATTATCTGCGCCTTTTTCTGGGCCATCCAGATCACGTTAGCCGGTCGCTACGTCATGCAGAGCAACCGGCCGCTGGCACTTTCCTGCACGCAGTTTGCGGTCTGCGCCGTGCTTTCCATGTTGATTGGGTTGTTAGTCGAACCGATCAACTACCAAGCCATCGCCTCCTCCATCACCGAAATCCTCTATGTCGGGCTGGTGTCGTCGGGTCTGGCTTTCGTGCTTCAGGTCATCGGGCAGCGCTATACGACAGCACCGCAGGCGGCGATCTTTTTGTCGTCGGAAGCCCTGTTCGGGGCGCTGTTTGCTGCTATATTTCTCCAGGAAACGATTCCAGCCGCAGGCTATATTGGCTGCGCCATCATTTTTGCTGCTATACTGCTGGTGGAACTGGTTCCGGAACTCTCCAAGAGGCGCAACGGCCGTGTAACAGCCGATATATAGCGTTCTCACCTTTTTATATCGACCGCACTTCTACCCTTTTCACGCGAAAATAGCCGTAAAATATCATTGTCAGCGATGTTTTCGTTTCCCAACTGCGGGACCGCGAGAAAAATTCTGCCTGCCAT
The DNA here is from genome assembly GCF_900100825.1 of Agrobacterium sp. DSM 25558. Classification (NCBI taxonomy): domain Bacteria; kingdom Pseudomonadati; phylum Pseudomonadota; class Alphaproteobacteria; order Hyphomicrobiales; family Rhizobiaceae; genus Agrobacterium; species Agrobacterium sp. DSM 25558. The sequence goes on from NZ_FMUD01000024.1 coordinate 56,522, forward strand.
GCCCCAAACGTTTTGCAGCACCCCTGCGAAGCGTGAAAAAAGCGTGAAAACTTTTGCTTGCCAATTCAAAATAAACACAGCAATCTGTTGCGGTTCGGGCAAGTTGCGAGCATGGGAAGGCCTATAAACAAATGCATCGGGGACCTGATACTCCGAGCGGCGGGGACAAAATAACGTTGAGCAGAACGTCAAAAGCTTTCCACGCGATGGACCACTTTCTCAATTTTCAAAAACTGCCTGCCGTACGCCCTTGCGGGCAAAACTGTAATGCTGCCTGGAGCTGAACACAGGCAGAGCGAAAAGGACCTGATGCATGGCCGAGACTGGCACCGTTAAATTCTTCAATACCGACAAAGGCTTCGGCTTCATCAAGCCAGACAATGGTGGCGCCGATATTTTTGTTCACATCTCTGCCGTACAGGCTTCTGGCCTGTCCGCCCTTTCAGAAAACCAGAAAGTGAGCTTCGACACTGAACCGGATCGTCGCGGCAAGGGACCAAAGGCAGTCAATCTGCAGATTGATGGCTAACCCCTGACGACTTTCTCTTCTAGTTGAAGCCCGGCAGGAATGCCGGGTTTTTTTGGTTTTTGGCGGTAAAGTTGGAGCGAGGCGGGTCGCCACAGCAGAGCAACCTTCATCCATCATCCTGAGCTTGTCGAAGAAGAGGTGCCGCGAATGACGTGGTCGCGGGCCAGGATTTAACAGGATGCGCTGGCCTCCCCTCAAAGTGCGAAATGCAACGGTAGCACCCCTCATCCTGAGGGGCCCCGCAGGGGCCTCGAAGGACGAGGGGTGCGGCCTGGAAAGTGAGAGCGGTGCCAACCAAGGATGCTTCGAGGCTTTGCCCTTCGGTCAAAGCACCTCTCCTTCGACAGGCTCAGGATGATGCATGAGGACGGAGGGGGTGGCTAGTCACAAACCTATCTACCCGGTTCGTTACATTCTCTAAGAACCTGATCGCGCTGGCTTTCCCTCAAAGTGCGGAGTGACGACGGAGCAGCCCTCATCCTGAGGTGCCCCGCAGGGGCCTCGAAGGACGAGGGTTGCGGGCTGTGAAGTGAGAGGGGTGCCAACCAAGGATGCTTCGAGGCTTTGCCCTTCGGTCAAAGCACCTCAGCATGAGGACGAGGGTGTGGCTAGTCACAAACCTATCTACCCGGTTCGTTACTCTAAGAACCTGATCACGTTGGCTTCCCCACCAAATACGGAATGACCAAGGGGCAGCCCTCTCTCCCTCATTCCTGTGCTTGTCACAGGAATCCAGCCGACGCGCGTCTGCGTGGCGAGGAGAGTCTTTTCAGCCCAACGACTTGGGCTGGCTAGATTCCTGTGACAGGCACAGAAATGAGGGAGATTAGGGCACACCGACTCTTTCCCCAATACACAACACCATCCCATCTACCCACCACCATCACGACCGACTTTTATCTCGGCCATATAATCATCCAGCCTGCGCAGGGTTTCGATGCTGGGATGGATGGGCTCATATCGCAGGGGCTTTTCTGGCGGCAAGATCGTGTATGGCTGTTCCCGTGCAGGCGGAGCGTGCCTTCGCAAATGGTGGAGGTAGAGCGCTGCAAAACCAAGGATGAAAGCGCCCGGCATGTAGATGAGCAGCACCTTTACCGCGTCGGACATCATGCGGAATGTGTGCAGAAGGTCGGCCCAGAAACTGTAGGTCTCCATTTCATCTCCCCATTGGCAACGGTCATGGGCATGTAGCGCCATGGACATCATCATGTTGAAACGGAAAGCGACCGCCGGAGGGACGAACCTCTGGCGGCCGGGGAGTTAGAAAGCCGCGCGAAGACGACCACCCTGACCTTTAGGCCTGAGCCTTGGACATACGTCAGGGCCTCCCCAGCCATATGAGAGGCAGAGGAGCTATATAGTCACAATGGACCGCCTCAGCCACAAGTATCTATGGCTGAGGGGTGTCATCACGGTCGACACCGACCGCTTCGCGAGGGGTTTCTACGCCCCAAGACCGGCCCGTTACTTCCGGTCTCAATGCAACCTTAGCGAAAGTTGATCAAAGGGGAAATAGCTATTTTTAACATATCGGCGGGCTGCGGCGTTAGTCAGCGGTCTTATCTGTCTCCGCAGTCACCGCTGATTTCTGACCAGCATAAATCCCCTGCAAATACGGGTTCGTCCGACGCTCCTCCCCGATTCTTCCGCCGGGTCCATGGCCGCAAATGAAGCCGATATCATCGCCCAGCGGCAGGACCTTGTCGCGGATTGAGGCCAGCAGTTGTTCGTGGTTGCCGCCGGGGAGATCGGTGCGGCCGATGGAGCCGCTGAACAGAACGTCGCCCACATGGGCAAAGGCTTGGGCGCGATTGTAGTAGATGACGTGGCCTGGGGCATGGCCGGGGCAATGCAAGACCTCGAAGTGGTGGTCGCCGAAAGAAACGGTATCGCCATCGTTCAACCAGCGATCCGGTAACACGTTTTGAAGGCCGGGAATGCCGTATTTCTCGGCCTGCATCTCGATGCGCTCAAGAAGGGGCTTGTCATCCTCATGCGGGCCGATGATCGGCAGTGACAGTTTCTCTTTCAGCTCCTTGGCACCACCGGCATGGTCTAGATGGCCGTGCGTCAGCCAGATTTCTTTCAGCGTGATGCCGTTTTCGCTCACGGTCTGGATAATCACATCCACATCACCACCGGGATCGACAACAACGCCTTGTTTGGTGTCTTCATCGAAGAGAATGGTGCAGTTCTGCTGAAACGGCGTCACGGGAACGATGCCCGCCTGTAACTTACCCATGATCTCTTCCTTCCGTTTGTAAAACACGAATCCTCTATAAATGGGCATGCTCGGCGGCACAACAAAGCGAGAAGATAGAGTGTCCTTTAAAGGCAAGAAACAGGAAGTTCAGCCGCAATAGGCTTGCTCGCCCAAATGTTAGATATCACGAAAACGGGAACAGACGGGTAACTCGCGCGTTCTTGCCGCAGTCTTCAAAGGAGCGAGACAATGGACAAGAAGCTGAAACTTATGATTGCCGGTGGTGCGTTTGCGCTGCTCGCTGGATACGCGAATGCAGCGATGGTTGCGACCACGGCCTCTGATCTCTCCGTGCGGTCGGGTCCCGGTGAGGACTACCCGGAAGTGGGTCTTGCTACCCGCGGCAGCGATGCCGTTCTGGATGGCTGCATCGACGGCAGCGCATGGTGCCGCGTTGAAGTAAATGGCCTTCGCGGTTGGGCAAATGCCGATTATCTCAATGTGATGTATGAAGGCGCGCCCGTTATTTTGCGTGAGCGCCGTTCCGAGGTGAACGTGCCTGTCGTGACCTATGAAAAGACCTCCAGCGCGCAGGCCGAACCCAATCCCGGCGATCCAAATCTTGGTCGCGTGGGTGAAGTCGACCCGCCGGAAAACGTGATGACGTATATCGACCAGCATCCCGGTGAAACCGTCAGCATCGATGGCGACGTCGTGATCGGCTCCACCGTTCCTGCCGGCGCGCAGATGATGGAAGTGCCTGACTATGAATACCGCTACGTTCGCGTCAATGATCGCGCAGTTCTCGTAGAACCCAAGACACGTCGGGTTGTTTACGTATACCAGTAATCGCCTGTCACCAGGTTTGAGCAAAGAGCGCGGCATGTCCGCGCTCTTTTTGCGTTTGGAGCCGCCCTGACACATAATGATATTGAAGTCGGGCCGACGTCATATTATCGAACGCAACACAAAATGATCGCATCCATGCTCCCGTTTGCCACATTTTCGGGTAGTGTCGCAGCGTTGTATACGAGGTGCCACGTGGTGGCCGAGCAAAATAAGGAACGACAGTGCCTGCCCAGTCGATGAAAAAGGCCGCCGTCAAGCAAACTCCGGCTCTTCCGCACGTCGATGATGGCAAGATCGACTTCGATACGATTGAGGCATTCTTCTTTGCGTATCGGGACTTCGTCTCGGACCCGGATGTCATTCTGTCCAAACTGGATTATGGCAGAGCCCACCACCGCGTCGTCTACTTCGTCTGCCGCCAGCCGGGTATGACGGTGGCTGACCTGCTGGATACCTTGCAGATCACCAAACAAAGTCTTGCGCGCGTGTTGAAGCAACTGATCGATGACGGTTACATTCGCCAGATGGCAGGACCGGAAGACCGCCGCCAACGCAGGCTCTATCCTACCCTGACAGGCCGCGAACTAGCACTGGCGCTAAGCGACCCGCAATCACGGCGCATCGACCGTGCGCTTGAAGCCATGCAGCCGGAAGCACGGGCACATGTGCGCGAGTTTCTCGCCCGCATGCGTGATCCTGCAACCGAGAGGGCCTCGATAGAGGCGAAGGAGTGACGATGCCAAGTAGCGCGACGAAACAGCCATTGGCCGACGACGACGCCCCTCACCTGCTGATCGTTGATGACGATGCGCGTATTCGCGATCTGCTCCAGCGCTTTCTGGGCGACAAAGGATATCGCATCACCTCCGCCGCAGATGCTGCCGAAGCGCGGCGCAAGATGGAGGGCATCCGCTTCGATCTGCTGATTCTCGATGTAATGATGCCCGGCGAAAACGGCCTATCTCTCACCCGCTCGCTGAACGAAAACAAATCCGTTCCCGTCCTACTTCTGACAGCGCGCTCCGAAGCGGACGCCCGCATTGCGGGGCTTGAGGCTGGTGCAGACGATTATCTCGCCAAACCGTTCGATCCACGCGAGCTGGTGCTACGCATCAACAATATCCTGAGACGCAACACATCTCCCGATACGCCAAAAATCGAGCAGATCATCTTCGGCCCCTATAACTTCTCGGTTCCACGCAAGGAATTGCGGCGAGCTGCCGAGGTCATCCGCCTCACGGATCGTGAGCAGGAAATCATGCTGCTGTTTGCACTGCGCGCCGGTGAAACCATTCCCCGACATGAACTTGTGGAGGCGGATGCGGAGGTTGGCGAACGCACCATCGACGTGCAGATAAACCGTCTGCGGCGCAAGATCGAGGATGACCCGGCAAACCCCGTTTATTTGCAGACCGTGCGCGGCATCGGTTACCGTCTGAGCGTCGATTAACAGCGTGCATTGCGCAGGCGAATTCGAATAGGCAGGACAATGGCAAGCTGGGATTTTTTGACCGCAGCGAAAGACAGCGCACCTCTGCGCGCATGGCGTTTTTCGGCGCGCTGGCTTCGCCACTGGCTGCCAACGGGGCTCTACACACGCTCACTCCTCATCATCATCCTGCCCATGGTTCTGTTGCAGATCGTGGTCGCCGCCGTGTTTATGGAACGGCACTGGCAGATGGTGACGGAACGGCTGTCTGCCGCAGTGACACGCGATATCGCTGCCGTCATCGAGCTGCTGGAAACGGACCCTGAAGAGGACGACTATCAACGCGTGATCCGCATCGCCCGCGACCGCCTCGATCTCAGCGTCTATATCGAGCCGAAGCAGGAGCTGCCGGAAGCGCGTCCGCAGCCATTGTTTTCCATCCTCGATTCCATTCTCGCCGACCAGATCCAGCAACAGATCGGCAAGCCCTTCTGGATCGATACATTCGGCAACGGCGCACTGGTGGAAATCCGCATTCAGCTGGAAAACAAGACATTGCGGGTCTTCACACGCCGCAGCCAGACCTATGCCTCCAACACCCATATCTTCCTCGTCTGGATGGGCGGTGCCTCGCTGGTGCTGCTTGGAATATCCATTCTTTTTCTGCGCGGGCAGATCAGGCCTATTCTATCGCTGGCAAAAGCGGCGGAAAGTTTCGGACGCGGCCAGAAAATCACCGACTACTCGCCCAGAGGGGCAGATGAAGTGCGCCGCGCCGGTCTCGCCTTCATTCTGATGCGGGAGCGCATCGAGCGACAGATGGAACAACGCACCGCAATGCTGAACGGCGTCAGCCACGATCTGCGCACCATCCTCACCCGCTTCAAGCTTCAGCTTGCGCTGGCGGGTGATAATCCTGACCTGGAGGGTCTCGACAAGGACGTCGACGACATGCAGTCCATGCTGGAAGCCTACTTGGCCTTCGCCCGCGATGATGCCGAAGAGAGCATCGGAAAACTGCAACTGACACCTTTGTTCGAAAGGTTCAAAAGCGATTTCCAGATGTGTGGCAAGAGCTTCAGCTATCAGCTGAACGGCGTCGAAGAACTTGCCGTTCGCCCCAACGCCTTTTCGCGGCTGATCGGCAATCTGGCCGCCAATGCACATCGCTATGCCAGCACACTGGCAATAGAAATCCGCAAAGCACCCAAATCCATCACCCTCGTTTTTGATGATGATGGCCCGGGCATTCCGCCGGAATCGCGTGAGGACGTGTTCAAACCATTTTATCGGCTGGACGAAGCGCGCAACCTTAATGCATCAGGCACCGGGCTGGGTCTGTCCATCGTGCTCGACATTGCCCGCAGCCATGGCGGCGATGTGACATTGGACGACAGCCCACTGGGCGGGCTGCGTGTCGTGGTCAAGATTCCAGCATAATAATCAAAATCTTACAATAAAAATAGATATCTACGGCCAATCCCGATTTCGTATTAACGGAATATTAGAACCTTGTGCAGTTTATTACCATAAGTTGCAAAGGAGAAAGAGATGGCAACCAAGAAGTTTACAACAGTCCGCATTAAAAACGAAACCGGCGTAAAGCTGGCGAGCGTTGGTATCGTCCACAAATACAGCGATGAATACAATCAACAAAAGGAATGGCTGAACGTCCCCAACGGTACGTCGCCGGACGAAAAATTGATTGTGGAATACAACACCGGCTTCCTGACGACGGGCCGTGACTGGTGGAAAATCGTCGCCATGACCGAAGACGGTCGCATCTTTCAGTCTGCCCCTAATAATTTCCGTGGCTTCATCGATGACGTCGAGAACGTTCTGAATGAGTGCGGCTGGGACATCGTAAAGCTTGCGGCTGACATTACCATAAAGACGGAAGTCGGTGGTCTCGTTGCGATCCCTATCGGTGTCGTCACCGCTATCCTCACCGGCCTGTCCAACTCGGCGTCAACAGCCGGCTTCAAACAGTTCTTCCTTGAGAATAAAGACGTCGATCACGGCGTGGAAATCATTCTCAAGGCAAACGAGGTCGAGTTCAAAGCCATCGAATCGACGGCAACGACGCCTTTCGTTTCGACTGCTACCGTTGAGAAAAAAGTGGCCGCGTAATCACGATCGCACGGACGCTTTACCTTGAATGTTCAACACATCTTCTCGCCATTGGGAACAGCCTGTTCCACACTGGCGAGAACGATGGCTCCATCCTTGTCTGCTAAACCGAGTGTCAGCACTTCGGAGCGAAATGGTCCGATCTGGCGCGGCGGAAAGTTGACGACGGCCAGAACCTGCCGTCCCACCAGCGTTTCCAGCGTATAATGCACGGTGATCTGCGCTGATGATTTCTTGACGCCGATCTCTGGGCCGAAATCGATTTTGACCTTGAAGGCTGGCTTGCGCGCCTCTGGAAACGCTTCCGCTTCTATGATCGTGCCGACACGAATATCGACCTTTTCGAAATCGGCATAGGTGATCTGCTCGCTCATCGCCGCCCTCTTTAAACAGCCAGCTCTTCGGCACGTTTTTTTGCAGCCGCTATAGCCCTGTCAAAAATCGGCTGGATGCCATCGTCTGCCATCAGAACGGACAGCGCTGCAGCCGTCGTACCGCCGGGCGATGTAACGTTCTTGCGTAGGCGAGAGGCCTCGTCCGGGGACTGATGAAGCAACTCACCAGCCCCCGCGACGGTTTCCCGCGCGAGACGCATGGCGAGGTCCGCCGGCAAGCCACATTTACGACCCGCCTCCGCCATGCATTCCACGAGATAAAATACATAAGCAGGACCACTGCCGGACAGCGCCGTCACTGCATCGATATCGGCCTCCGTCTCCACCCATTCGACAGGACCGCTGACTTTCAGCAAGGTTTCGACCAGCGACCTTTGGGCCTCGGATGTGGCCTCGTTCGCATAGGCACCCGTTACACCACGCCCCACCATGGCTGGTGTGTTCGGCATCGCACGGATGGCAGCTGACTTGCCCAGATACGCCTCGATACCGGCAAGCGTTTTACCCGCCGCAATGGACACGATCACAGTCTGCGGCCCGATCAGCGGCTTCAATGGCGGCAGAACGGCCTCCATCAATTGCGGCTTGATGGCCAGAAACAAGATACCGGCTGTCGTGTCCTGCGGTGCTTCGGTCAGGTGCGTCGCACCCGCTTCGGCAATCAAACCCGTCATCGTATCGGAGGGACGGGGATCGATAACGATAATCGACGCCCCTGGAACGCCCCTTTTCAACCAGCCCGAAAGCAGAGCGCCACCCATATTGCCGGCACCGATGAGAACAAGCGGGCCAGATGCGAGAGACACCATGGCTCAGGCTTCCCCGACCGTCTCGAACAATGCGGCTTCCATGGCCGCCTTGGCTTCCATACCGGACCAGACGACGAACTGGAATGCCTGGAAATACTGCTCGCAGGCTTCAAGCGCGCTGGAGAGAAGCACTTCCACCTGCTGGTTCGTCGGCTCTGCACCGCCCGCCAGCAACAGAGACTGCCGGAAGATGATCACGTCTTCCTGACGCCACAAATCGAAGTGACCCATCAGCGTTTGACCGTTGACATGCGCCAAAAGACGAATGACCTCATTAACGCGATGGTCGGGAATTTTGATATCGAAAGCGCATGCCAGATGCAGCGCTTCAAACTGTTCCATCCATGAAAACGAAACATGATAATCCGCCCAACGGCCTTCGACCGTCATGGCAATTTCATCTTCGCCGGAGCGTTCGAACGACCAGTCGTTAGACGCGGCAACGAACTCGATCATATCGACCGGGTTGGAGTGACGCTCGACTTCAAATTCCATTAGGCTCATACGGCACCTTCTCAGCCGGAAATGAATGTTTTGTTTCGCACGCAAAGGTACAAAAAACGCACACGCAAATGCCGGGTTACAATACTTCAGGATGATGCCCGACGCCGCCAGAATAACGCAGTAAACATGTCTGGAGCTTACGGAGTTCGTTTCGAATCATCATTGAAAATCAGTGTATAACGAGCGAGTCCCCGCGCCACCCCCACAGCTCCGCTTTTGCAATCAGAACTGTGTATATCTCCTCGTACGAAACCTCAGTTGTGAGTCATAACTGACTCTGCCAATTGTGTTTTTCGAGTGTTTCCACAGACGTTAAAAAAAACTGAATGAAATCGCTTGCTTGCGGCTCCCGAATCCCCACTGCGGCGCAAACTGCTTCGAAATGATACAAAAACGAAAAATGCCGAACCCTTGAGAGGGCTCGGCATCAGAATCAAAAGCGCTTTAGCAGCGTATCAGGAAGCGGCCGTGGAGAGCTTTGCTTCCAGCGCGTCGATGCGCGCACGCAGGGCATCGTTCTCATCGCGCGCCTGAATGGCCATCTCGCGTACCACTTCGAATTCCTCACGCTTAACCAGATCAAGGCTATTGAGCCAGCGCTCGGCCTGAGCATGAAACGCCGTTTCAACTTCCTTGCGCATGCCCTGAGCGGCACCTGCTGCGTCCGTCATCAGCTTAGCGAATTCATCGAAAATACGGTTTGTGCCTGTCGTACTCATGGTGCGATGTCCTCGTCGGTGGTGGAAAAGGCAACGTGCCTTTCTGTTCATATCTTTCAGGTAGGCACTCGCTATTGCGGTTGCAAGCAAAATAAGGAACCGGCTTCTGATCACGCTGGCACGGGACCGTCATCATAGCGTCAAAGAATCGCCTTGACCGCACCCCTTTCAGTCGCCATTTTCCCGCTCCGGGAAAAGAATATTTTGTAAATCCAATGAAGAATTGGCCGCACTGACGTTCCGACCTTCAAGCGTAATAACCATGGAATCCGCGAATTGTTTGCACCCCTCGCCCAGTTTTCGATCATGCCGTTTCCCAATATCGATCCGGTGGCGATCCACATAGGGCCTCTTCCGATCCATTGGTATGGCATTGCCTATGTCTTCGGCATTATGCTGGGCTGGTATTATGCGCGTCGGTTGAGCCTTGCGGACCGTTTGTGGCCGCACGACAAATCGCCAATAACGCCCGTGCATCTGGATGACTTCATCGTCTGGGCCGCGGCCGGCATCGTTCTCGGTGGGCGCATCGGCTATATTCTCTTTTATGATATGGGCGCAATTATCGAAAACCCTATACGGGCCTTGCAGATATGGAACGGCGGCATGTCGTTCCACGGCGGGCTGATCGGCACGACGGTCGCGATGATCTTGTTTGCGCGCCGCAACGGCATTCCCGTCTGGAGCATGTTCGATATCATCGCCGCCGTCGCGCCGCTCGGCCTGTTTTTTGGTCGCATCGCCAACTTCATCAACGGCGAATTGTGGGGCCGATTGACCGATGTTCCCTGGGCCGTGATTTTCCCGACGGGCGGTCCCTTCGCGCGTCACCCGAGCCAGCTTTATGAGGCAGGTCTCGAGGGCATCGTGTTGTCGATCGTTCTTGCAATCCTTATCTATGGATTCAAGGCACTGAAAAGCCCAGGCATGCTCACCGGCGTCTTTGTCTGCGGTTATGCGCTGTCCAGAATATTCGTGGAGTTTTTCCGCGAGCCGGATGCGCAGATCGGATATCTCGCCGGGAACTGGTTGACCATGGGCATGGTTCTATCGACACCTATGTTCCTCCTCGGCGTGTGGGCAGTCATACGAGCGCGTCGCGCTGCTTTGTCATCGTAACTGGGTAAAACACCATGCCGACACCGCTCGCACGTCGTATAAAATCCCTCATACGCCTCAACGGCCCGATGAGCGTGACGGATTTCTTTGCGCTCTGCCTGGCAGACCCCGAACACGGCTATTACAAAACCAGACAACCTTTCGGTCGCACCGGCGATTTCGTAACGGCACCTGAGGTCAGCCAGTTGTTTGGCGAGATGCTCGGTGTCTTCATCGTCCACGCGTGGCAAAGACACGGCACGCTGGCCAATGCCCGCCTCGTGGAAATCGGCCCGGGGCGCGGCACCATGATGGCGGATATGCTGCGGGTCATTCAGCGCATCGCACCGCCGCTTTATGAAAGCATGAGCGTTCATCTGGTGGAAACCAGTCCGCGCCTGACCGAGACACAGCAACAGACCCTTGCCAGCCACGGCGACAAGATCGCCTGGCACGGGAGTTTCGACGATGTTCCGCCCGGCTTTTTGCTGATTGCCGCAAACGAGCTGTTCGATGCCATTCCCATCCGGCAATTCGTTAAGACGCCGCAGGGTTTCCGCGAAAGGGTCGTCGCGCTCGATGCCGACGACGAGCTGGTGTTTACTGCCGGGCTCGCCAGCATCGATCCAGACTTGCTACCGCCTCTGCCGGAGCGCCAGGCACCCGGAACGATCTTCGAATATTCTCCTGCCCGCGAAGCGGTGATGGCAGCCATTGCCCATCGGCTGAAAAGCAATGGCGGCACGGCTTTGATCATCGACTACGGCCACACCGTTTCCGGTTTTGGCGATACGTTGCAGGCGCTGCGCATGCATGAGTTCGATCCGGTACTGGCGCATCCCGGCGAAGCGGACCTTACCAGCCATGTGGATTTCGAAAGCCTTGTCAAAACGGCTGAAGCCAATGGCATCCACATCAATGGCTGCCTGCCGCAGGGCGATTTTCTACACGGACTTGGCTTGAGGGAACGCGCGCAGGCACTGGCCGCCAAGGCGACACCCGACCAAACGCTGGAAATTGCCGAAGCCGTCAACCGTCTGGCAGGTGAAGGCGTGGGCAAGATGGGTGAACTTTTCAAAGTGCTCGCCGTCTCCAGCCCGGCCATCCATCTGCTGCCGTTCCGCGCACTGGATTGACATCGGCACCGCGCTTGGGCCAACATCGTGCGAAATCGAAGCAGTGATAAACTGCCGTCTGCATCCCCTGTGGTGCGCTTCAATGGAAACACTCGCTCGCGAATATTCGTTTCAAAATCAGCGACATCCCAAGGATTGATACCGTGATGCAGGACGAAACTCTGCCGCTTCCCCTTCAGAGCCCCCTGCTTGCCTCATCGACCGGCAAGCACATAAGCCACGGCTTCTTCACTCGCCACGGCGGCGTCTCGGAAGGCATTTATCGCGGACTGAACGTCGGGCTCGGCTCGCAGGATGAGCGTCAGGCCGTTCTGGAAAACAGACGCCGCGTTGCCGCATGGTTTGGCCTGCCGTTGGAAAAACTGGCGACCGTGCATCAGGTGCATTCTCCCGACGTCGTCGTCGTTGATGACACTTATGATGGGGACAGGCCACAGGCAGACGCCATGGTTACCGCCACACCCGGCATCATTCTTGGCGTGCTAGCTGCGGATTGTGGCCCTATCCTGTTTGCGGATGCACAGGCAGGTGTGGTGGGTGCTGCCCATGCTGGTTGGAAGGGTGCCGTCTCCGGCGTTCTTGAAAACACTATCGACGCGATGATTGCGCTGGGTGCCAGCCGCGAGCGGATCGTTGCCAGCCTCGGCCCATCGATCAGCCAGGAAAACTACGAAGTTGGACCTGAACGCGTCGAAAGCCTGAAAGAGATGAACCCTGCCTACGCCGCCTATCTATCGCCCTCTCCCAATGCAGGCCATGCGTTCTTTGATCTCAAGCAATTGACGGTGGACCGTCTAATGGCTGCGGGTGTGACGGCGGAAAACCTGGGTATCTGTACTTACCCCGATGATGACAGCTTCTATTCTTTTCGCCGCACCACGCATAATCGGGAACCGGATTACGGGCGGCAGATTTCAGCAATAGCAATTCTGGAGAACTGATATGGCCTTGCACTTCGACGCCGCCGAATTCGAGGCACGCCGCACCCGCCTGACCGAAAAGATGGCGGAAGACAAGCTTGATGCTATCCTGCTGTTTGCCCAGGAAAGCATGTACTGGCTGACGGGATATGACACGTTCGGCTACTGCTTTTTCCAGACGCTGATCGTCAAGGCAGACGGCACAATGACGCTTCTGACCCGCTCGGCCGACTTGCGCCAGGCGCGTCAGACATCCAATATCGAAAATATCGTCATCTGGGTGGATCGTCTCAACGCCGATCCGACGCTCGATCTGAAAAACCTGCTGAGCGACATGGATCTGCTCGGTTGCCGCATCGGCATCGAGTTCGACACCCACGGCATGACGGGCCGGGTAGCACGCCTGCTCGACAACCAGCTTTCCAGTTTCTGCCAGATCATCGATTCGTCAGCCGTCGTCAGCGGGCTGCGTCTTGTCAAAAGCCCGGCGGAAGTAACCTATGCCAAGCGCGCTGGTGCGCTGGCGGATGATGCGCTGGATGCCGCGCTCAAGATCATCGCGCCCGGCGCTGATGAGGCTGATATTCTTGCGGCCATGCAAGGCGCAGTTTTTGCGGGCGGCGGCGATTATCCTGCCAATGAATTCATCATCGGTTCCGGCGCAGACGCCCTTCTGTGCCGATACAAAGCCGGACGTAGCAAGCTGGACGAGAAGGATCAGTTGACGCTGGAATGGGCGGGCGTCAGCGCTCACTACCATGCGGCCATGATGCGAACGGTCGTCATCGGCGAGGTCGAGTTCCGTCAAAAGGAGCTTTACAATGCCTGCGCCGAAAACATCCGCGCCATCGAAGATGTCCTTCGTCCCGGCAACACGTTCGGAGACGTCTTCGACGTTCACGCTCGCATCATGGACGAGCGTGGCCTGACGCGCCATCGCCTCAATGCCTGCGGCTATTCGCTGGGTGCGCGCTTCTCGCCATCATGGATGGAGCATCAGATGTTCTATGCGGGCAACACGCAGGAAATTCTGCCCAACATGACGCTGTTCGTGCACATGATCATCATGGACAGCGACTCGGGCTTTGCCATGACGTTGGGTCAAACCTACCTCACCACGGAAGGCGCGCCGGAATCGCTCTCTCGCCACAGCCTTGATTTGCTGACGGTCTAATCTCGATTTGACTCGCGCCGATGTCGAACCTTACATTGCCATCGATCAGGGAACGATGGAGCATTTCATGAGGGGATATACGGCATGCGGCGGCTAGGGTTGGTGATAGCAATCCCAAGCCTTGCCCTGGCACTATCGGCCTGCAACACGACCGATGCGCTGACACCGCAAGTCGATGTCGGCCATAGCAACACCCAATCGACCCCGGTCAACCAGGGCGATCTGGACCAGATTGCCGCAGCAGCCGACCGGTCTCCGAGTGGCGTTTCGTCTCAGGTTCCGGCCTATGCACCGCAAAATACACGTCAGGCTCAAGCGCAGGCGATGACGAGCGGCGCGCAGTTTGGCCAGCCGGTGGCGCAACAGACGGCACCGGCACAGCCGCAGACACAAACCGCGTCCCTGCCCTCTGGCTCCTCGTCCGGCACCATCCGCTTCCTGCCCATCATCGGCGCACCCGTTCAGGCCGTGACGCCGCTGTCGCGTCAGCTGGGTGCCGAGGCGCGGGCGAAGGGGCTGACCATTCGCCCGTCGAGCGACACGACGGCGGAAAACATCCTGAAGGGATATTTATCCGCTTTTGCGGATGGCGGGAATATCACCATCGTCTATGTGTGGGACGTTCTGGATGCCAATGGCGCGCGGCTTCACCGCTTGCAGGGGCAGGAAACGGTACCCGCTCGCGGCAGCGACCCTTGGTCAGCCGTCACAGATGCGGCCATGCAGAAGATCGCTGCCAAAACGCTCAACGACTACCAGTCCTGGAGACAGTCCCAGCGGGGATAAGCCCGCGGAAATTGTGGATGAAACCTGTTGATACCGGCTAAGTCACAAAGTTTTCATGAAAATTAAGGGTATCACCACCTGACCTATTGCATTCACGGGCAACCCCGCTATTAAGGCGCCCATGGCAAAACGGCATGTCCGGCACCCTTTGGGCCGGGTATTCCTTCCCGTTGAACGACGCACGGACCACAGAGAAGTCTTGCTCTGTCGGATCTCAGGCGATGGCATTAAAACAGGCGGCAACAATGAAGGTTTTCGCAGGCAATTCGAACCGGCATCTGGCCGAAGCGATCTGCAAGTATCTTAATGTTCCCTTGGGAAATGCCACTGTAAAGCGGTTTGCGGACCAGGAAATTTTCGTAGAAATCAGTGAAAATGTGCGCGGCGAGGACGTCTTCCTCGTTCAGTCCACCTCCTTCCCTGCCAATGACCATCTGATGGAACTGCTGATCATGATCGACGCGATGCGTCGTTCCTCGGCAAAGCGCATCACCGCCGTTCTTCCTTATTTCGGTTACGCCCGACAGGACCGCAAAGCCGGCCCCCGCACACCGATTTCTGCAAAGCTCGTCGCCAACCTGATTACCGAAGCCGGAGCGGACCGCGTATTGACGCTTGATCTGCATGCGGGACAAATTCAGGGCTTCTTTGACATTCCAACCGACAACCTTTTCGCAGCGCCCATTCTGGCGCGCGATGTGAAGGAACATTACGACACGAAAAACGTCGTGGTCGTTTCACCCGATGTCGGCGGCGTGGTTCGCGCTCGTTCGCTGGCGAAGCGCCTGGACTGTCTGCTGGCCATCGTCGACAAGCGCCGTGATCGTCCGGGTGAATCCGAGGTCATGAACATCATCGGTGATGTGGCTGGCAAAGACTGCCTGCTGATCGACGACATCGTCGATTCCGGCGGCACGCTCTGCAACGCAGCCGAAGCGCTTCTCAAGAATGGCGCAACCAGCGTGACCGCCTACATCACCCACGGCGTTCTGTCCGGCGGTGCCGTTGCCCGTGTGTCCTCCTCCAAGCTGCGCGAGCTTGTCATCACAGACAGCATCCAGCCAACGACGAGCGTACAATCCGCGCACAATATCCGCGTCATCACGACAGCGACGCTCTTGGGTGAAGCGATCAACCGCACGTCGATGGAACAGTCGGTTTCCGGCCTGTTCGACTAAACATTCAGTTTTTGATCATAAATAGAATAAAAAAGCCGGAGCATGTGCCCCGGCTTTTTTGTTTATCAATGCGAACAACGAGCGGATTGGCTCAGAAGAAGCCGAGCTTGTTCGGGCTGTAGGAAACCAGCAGGTTTTTGGTCTGCTGATAGTGGTCCAGCATCATTTTGTGCGTTTCGCGACCGATGCCCGACTGCTTGTAACCACCGAAGGCGGCACCGGCTGGATAGGCATGGTAACAATTGGTCCACACACGACCAGCCTCGATACCGCGCCCTGCCCGATAGGCAAGATTGGTATCACGGCTCCAGACACCGGCACCGAGGCCGTAAACCGTGTCATTGGCGATTTCGATGGCCTCTTCCACGGTCTTGAAGGTTGTGACGGACACAACCGGCCCGAAGATTTCCTCCTGGAAGACACGCATCTTGTTGTTGCCTTCAAACACCGTTGGCTGAATGTAGAAGCCGTCTTTCAGATTACCCGAAAGCGATTTCTTGTCACCGCCGGTCAGCACTTTCGCGCCTTCCTTCTTGCCGATTTCAAGATAGCTCATGATCTTGTCGAACTGTTCCTGCGAGGCCTGAGCGCCGATCATGGTCGATGCATTCAGCGGGTCATCCTGGTTGATGGCCTCGACGCGTTTGATGGCCTTTTCCATGAAGCGGTCATAGATAGATTCGTGCACCAGTGCGCGCGATGGGCATGTGCACACCTCGCCCTGATTGAGCGCAAACATCGCAAAGCCTTCAAGCGCCTTGTCCAGGAAGGCGTCATCCTCGTTCATAACGTCGGCAAAGAAGATGTTCGGCGACTTGCCGCCCAGTTCCAGCGTGATGTTCGTGACGTTGTCGGCCGCATAACGCATGATTTCCTTGCCGACGGATGTCGAGCCGGTAAAGGCGATCTTGGCGATGCGGTTGCTTTGTGCCAGCGGCTTGCCGGCTTCAAGGCCCAGACCGTTGACGATGTTGACGACGCCGGGCGGCAACAGGTCTTCGATCAGTTCCATGACCAGCAGAATGGACGCTGGCGTCTGTTCCGCAGGCTTCAGCACCACGCAGTTACCGGCAGCAAGGGCCGGGGCAAGCTTCCAGGTCGCCATCAAGATGGGAAAGTTCCACGGAATGATCTGGCCGACGACACCCAGCGGCTCGTGGAAATGATAGGCAACCGTGTCATTGTCGATCTGACCGATGGAGCCTTCCTGTGCACGAATACAACCGGCGAAATAACGGAAGTGATCGATCGCCAACGGAATGTCGGCGTTGGTGGTTTCACGTAGCGGCTTGCCATTATCCCACGTCTCGGCGCGAGCGATGAGCTCGAGATTGTCTTCGATACGCTGGGCGATTTTCAATAGAATGTTGGAGCGTTCCGTGGCGCTGGTCTGGCCCCAGGCTGCGCGTGCCTTGTGGGCGGCATCGAGAGCAAACTCGATATCGCTGGCGTCCGAACGTGGGACTTCGCAAATCTTCTGGCCTGTCACTGGAGACAGGTTATCCATATAGCGACCGGATTTCGGCTCCACCCATTGGCCACCGATGTAGTTGCCGTATTTAAGCTTGAAGGGTGTTTCACCTGCCTTGTGCTGGACCTGAATGTTCATGAGTTCATCCTCCCTGATGAAATGCGACCCGTATCTGATCGCGTGACAGGAAGGTGGGCGTAGATTTCAGTAAAGCAAAGAGGCAACGCGATATTCCGCACTGCACAGTGTTTCACATCTGCGACAGCGCAATCTGTGAATGTATGTCACAGTGGCACCGAACCTTTCGGAATTATCAGACCTCCCTCATTCCTGTGCTTGTCACAGGAATCCGGTCGTCGCGCGTCGGCGCGACTGAGGAGACCGCTTTCAGCCCAAGAACTTGGTCTGGCTGGATTCCTGTGAAAAGCACAGGAATGAGAAAAAAACGGCTTTTCTAGTGAACCGACAGCTTCTTCATCTTGCGGTGAAGCGTGGCGCGGCTGATACCCAGCAGGGCGGCGGCCTGTGTGATATTGCCATTGGCGCGGGATAAGACCCGGCGCAGCGCTGCCCGCTCGGCATCAGCAAGTTCCGCGCCCTTGTCGTGCCGGTCTTCCCGCAAAGCGTCGGAGGCAGGAACGCCTATCGCCAGCCGCGTATCATCCAGGTGCAGAGCCAGCCGCGCCGCCCGCGTTGCGCCGAGAATGATATCATCCTGATCGACCGCCAGCAGAGACAGCGAGGTGGAGTTGCCGGATGGCAGCATGAGGATGCGCGCGCCGGGGAAAGCCCGACGGAACAGATTGCCCTCAATGCGCTGCGCCGCATCCCGCACGGCCTGCGTCAACATGGAGAAGGTCAGTTCGTTGACGTCATCTCGGCAGGTGGAAATATCCAGCGCGCCTGTAACTTGGCCCATATGGTCACGAATGGGAGCTGTGGTGCAGCAGAGGCTGATGTTGGACGAGAAAAAATGCTGGTCGCGATAGATGGTCACGGAGCGTTCATCCGCAAGGGCGGTGCCGATGCCGTTGGTGCCGACACTTGCTTCGCTCCACACCGCACCAGACCAAAGACCCAGTTGCCGAAAATCCCGGTCATCGGTCGCAGCACCGCGGCGTTCCAGCGCGACCCCATCGGCATCCGTCAAAAGCAAGCAGCAGCCCGCTTTGCCAACCGACAGAAAAATACGGTCCAGCTCGTCGGCGCTTTCGGCAATCAGTCCGGCAGAGATTTCCCGCGCTCTGCGAAACTCGGAATCGGCCAGAAAAATCGGTTCGCTGCCCTTTTCCGGTGCAAGATGATGCATGGTCATGCAGCGCCGCCAGGACGCGATGATAGGCGAACTGGCTGCAGCCGAGGGCTGGTTGGCGCTCTGGTACACATGGTCCGCGTGAGCGGTGCTGACAGACATATGCTCCTCCCGATTTTTGCCGGGATGGTGCGCCTGATGTGTCTCTCTTTCAATGAAAAAAAGCGTTATTGGCCGAGATCAGGCTTAGCTTGCCAACGGCAGGGCACTGCCTTCACTCAGCCTGTCGGCATCGGACATCCAATTGACGATCGAGTCGATGGTTATGGCCGGTCCCGGACGTCCGTAATAATATCCCTGAACATGCTGGCACCCTTCCCTGCGCAAAAACTCCAGATGGGCCTGGGTCTCCACACCCTCGGCCAAAACCGGAATGTTGAGGCTGTTGGCAAGGATCAGGGTGGAGCGGACGATGGCCTGAGACTGCAGGTTGGTTGCCAGCCCCTCCACGAAACCACGGTCGATCTTGATCTTGTCGAACGGGAAGCTCTGCAACGTCGATAGCGACGAGTAACCCGTTCCGTAGTCATCCATGGCGATACGAACACCCAGCGATTTCAACCGGCGTATCGTCACCAGCGCATGGCGATGGTCGGCAATGATACCGCTTTCGGTGATTTCCAGTTCCAGCCGTCTCGGCTCCAGGCCGCTCTCAGTCAGGATGCGCTGGACCTTCTTGACGAAGTCGGAATCCGAAAGCTGCAAGGGCGCGACGTTGACGGCGATGGTCAACGGGTTTCTCCAGCGCACCGCATGCAAACACGCTTCGCGCAACACCCATTCGCCCATTTCGATGATAAAGCCGGTCTGCTCCGCGATGGGAATGAATTCGGCGGGCGAGATCATGCCGCGCTCTGGATGGTTCCAGCGTAACAGCACCTCGAAACCGACGATGGCACCGCTGGTCGTATCGTTCTGCTGTTGGAAGTAGAGCTCGAAAGCCCCTTTTGCCAGCCCGGAACGCATGCTGACAGCCAAAGCGTTGCGCGCACGTGCAGCTTCGTCCATCGATTTGTCGTAGAAGCAGATGGTGCCGGTCACATCGCTCTTGGCGCGATACATCGCGACATCGGCCTGCGATATCAGGGCATCGGCATTTTTCGTGCTGGAATTCCCAACCGCGATGCCGATACTTGCGCCGACCGATAAAACCGTTTCATTCCACTCGATGGGCTGGATGACCTCTGCCAATAGGCGGTTGGCGAATTCCAGGCCGTCGGTGCGCGCGTAATAACGGGGCAACACCGCGACGAACTCATCGCCACCCACGCGGGCGACGAATTCTCCCGGCCGCAGAATGGAGCTCATACGGTCTGCCAGAGAGCGCAGCACGGCGTCCCCTGCCCCATGGCCGTGAACGTCATTGATTTCCTTGAAACGGTTGAGATCGAAAGACAACAGCGCGATGCGCGCAGTCGGATCGTTGCTGCGCTTCAGAAGCGCCTGCAAATGCTCCTGAAATGCCGCCCGGTTGGGAATGCCCGTCAACGCGTCGTGCAGGGAAAGATGGCGATACCGCGCAACGGCCTGCAAGCTGGTTTCCGAGTCGATGACATAGGTCGAAAGTCCGAAGGCAAGGAGGACGAAGGTAATGATGATAGCGCTACCACCCATGAGGCTGGGCGAAACCAGAGACGGGGCTATCGTCATTGCCGGTTCGAACGATACCGAAAAGGCTGCCATGGCAGTGTAGTGGGTCGAGGCAATGGCCAGCACCAGAAACGTCATGCCGCTATATTTGCAAAACCAGTTCACGGGCCGAACGACGCGGTTGGTTGCCAGCATACCGAACACGCCGCCAAACACCATCGATGCAATGACATAGACGGGATCCCAGACCAGTGACCCTTGAACCGTGTAGGCAGCCATCCCCGTATAATGCATGCAGGCGATGCCCAACCCGACGACAAGACCACCACCTTCGGCAAGTGGCGTGTTTCCGCCGTAGGTGGCGATGGCAAGCCCTGCGGTCGTCGCAATGACCGAGATGATGAAAGACAGACCGGTGAACCCCGGAAGAAACCCGACACTGCCAGGTGCCTGATACCCCAGCATGGCCACGAAATGGGTGGTCCAGATGGTTGTGCCGCCGATCATGCCCGCAAGAAACAGCCAGTTTGCGCGCTGAATAGATGTCGACTGGCGGGAGCGGGCAAAGAGACGCATGGTCAGAAAGCTGCCCATCACACAAATGGTGACGGCCGCTAGAGTATAGCGAATGTCATGGTCTACGGCCAGGCAGGTCAGAATTTGATACATCGAGATCACGGGTCTGTTGAATTGTTTCAGACTATAATGGTGATCCCGTTTTCACCGAGTTTACCGACATAGATAAGCAACCATTAAAATACTCGCCTCACGATAGAGGTCGCGCGACCATGTTGAAATCCAGACGCGAGACCAAGAGATTGATGTGTAATCCCCTGTCACCCTTGCCTTTGCGCCCTCTTTATACTATAGCGCCCGCATCCGTGTAGACACCCTTGGAGGCAACGCGGGCGAGACGGCTTTTTTAAAGTCTTCTCCAGTTCAATCCGACATGTCGGAATGAACTCTCCAGACAACCTAAAAGGATTATGCCATGAGCAAAGAGACTTATGAGCTCAAGGCCGAAGCGCGCGAACGAGTTGGTAAGGGGTCCTCTCGTGAACTACGTCGCAACGGTTTGATTCCTGCTGTCATCTATGGTGACAAGCAAACCCCAATTTCTATCTCGATTTCGACCAACGAAGTCACGAAGCGCGTCCAGGCTGGAGGTTTCATGACCACAGTTGCAACAATCGACGTCGATGGCAAGAAGTACAAAGTTCTGCCAAAGGACTACCAGCGCGACCCGGTCCGCGATTTCATGATACACGTAGACTTCCTGCGCGTATCCGGCAACTCGCAGGTTACGGTTGAAATCCCGGTTCACTTCATCAACGAAGACAAGTCGGACATCAAGAAGGGTGGCGTGCTCAACATCGTTCGTCACACTGTTGAAGCCCACGTACCGGCAAACGACATTCCCGAATTCATCACTGTCGATCTCGACGGCCTGACGATCGGCGACAGCGTTCACATTTCGCAGGTCAAGCTGCCGAAGAACGTTGCTCCAGTCATCACCGACCGCGACTTCACCATCGCAACCATCGTGCCGCCAACGGTCGCGATCGTTGACGACGTTCAGGAAGCAGTCGAAACCGAAGAAGAAGGCAAGGCCGAATAATACATTCGGTTCCATGTTCTTTATCAGTGCCTCGCATCGCAAGATGCGGGGCATTTTTTATGCCGTTTTTGTCCCTGGCAGATAGATAAAAAACTTAACTCGCTTGTTTAGCAACGATTAATCATTCCCGGAAACGATAAGTCAAAACTTTAGGTTTAGGACTTCGATATTAGCACGTAGCGGGGCACTGATCTGCTCCTCTAACAATCTGAATATCGTACGTATTTGAGGACGGGACTTTTTATCGCGTGGGCTGGGAAATTGACGCGGCAAGGGTTTAGAGGCAAGGGACGATAGTAGCTGCAGATGACCCACTCCGTAGAAAGCCGCTTTATCGCGATCGTTTCAGGTGCCCTCCTGGCACTGGTTGCTCCGCTCTTCTCCATCCTGCTGATGCTTTCCTACCACGAATCCGTTGCCAACCAGAAAGACCGCCTCGAAATCCTGCTCGTCGCCAACTCACAGGCACTCGGTCGCCCTTTGTGGGATCTCGATGACGACAGCATCAATCAGATAACCGGAACACTCGTCACCGACCCCGCCGTTTACATGGTGAAGGTGCGCGATACGTTTGGCCATCTGGACATCACCCAGACGGCGGGCTGGAACATGTCGGACGACACATCGTCCATCACGCGCGACATTACCTACAAGAACCTGGATGGAGACACCAAAGTCGGGTCGATCACTGTGTTTTTCCAGAATGTCGGCCTCTTCACCTCATTGAGCAATATCGAGCTTGCCTTCATCTCGATCTTCATTCTGGCCATCCTCACCATTTTCGCCGCCGCGATCATCGGCAACCGGCTGATGATCATGAAGCCTCTGCTGCGACTGACCGCTGCCATCGAGGCGACGCGCCGGCTCGGCTCGCGCCACCATGTCGACTGGCGATCCACGGACGAGATGGGCCGATTGGCGAAGAGCTTCAACGAGATGCAGATTCAGCTGGATCGCGAAGAGCAGGAAATCAAGAAAGCGCACCGGCGCACCACCGAGATTTACAATCATACCCCGGCGATGCTTTTCTCCCTTGATCCCGCAGACCGCATAGCCGCCGTCAGCGACTATTGGGTCGAGGCGACCGGTTATAATCGCGACGATATTCTCGGTCATGGCTTTGCCGACCTGATTACGCCTGAGGATCGCGCGCGCTTTGTCCTGCGCAAACACAATGAAGCCACGGGCGATGGTGTGGCCGGCACTTCGGACCTGACGGTTCGTTTCCAGTGCAGCGATGGGCGACTGATGGACGTGCTCATTGCAGAAAAATCCTTGAGCCTAGACGACGCTCATCACCGTTCGGAAGGTCTGAGCGTGATGACCGACGTGACGGAACTGCGCCGTTCCGAGCAGCGCAACCGGATGCAGGCGATCTCGGATCACCTGACCGGCCTCTTCAACCGTCAGGGTTTCGAAGCCATTCTTGACGAAAAAATCCTGGAAGCGGACGAAAACCGCACCGAGCTCGCCTGCCTTTTCATCGACCTGGACCGGTTCAAGATCATCAACGACAATCTGGGGCATGCCGCTGGAGATGCCGTACTCAAGACCTTTGTCGAGCGGCTGAAAGGCTTGCTGACACCGCTGGACAGCGCCTCGCGTCTTGGCGGCGACGAGTTTGCCATTCTACTGGCAGGACCGAAAACAGAAAGCCGTGCCACCGAAATCTGCGATGAAATCTGTGCGATTTTCGACAAGCCTTTCGATGCCGTCGGACACAGTGTGCGACTGAGCGCAAGTATCGGTCTGGCACTCTACCCGACACACGCAAAGACCGCTTCCGAACTCCTCCAGAACTCCGATCTGGCCATGTACAGCAGAAAACGTGCAGGCAAGAACGGTGCGCAGATGTTCGATCCCGCCATCATGAACGAGGCACGAGAGCGGGCGGAAATCGAACAGGATATCGAGCACGCACTGGAAGGAAACTGGCTGGAAGCTCATTTTCAGCCGATCCTGAACCTGACAAATGGCGAAACGGTCGGTTTTGAAGCCCTGATGCGGCTCAACCATCCGCGCAAGGGTATTCTCTCGCCTGCGGCCATTATCAGTGTGGCGGAAGAAAACGGCACGATCCAGCGTATTGGTAACGCCATTTTGGACCATGCCATCCGCAACCTCGCGACCCTCTCGGAACTGTCGGGGCTGGAGAACGCCTACGTCGCGGTAAACTTCTCCGCCCTTCAGTTCGAGCCTGGCCTGCCCACGCGCATCGCCGGCCTGCTGTACCGCCACGGCATCGTCCCAAGCCGGCTGGTGGTCGAAATAACCGAGGCCGTGCTGATGCACGACGATCCGCAAATTCGCGCGGTCCTCAGCGCCATTCGCCAACTGGGATGTCGTATCGCGCTCGATGATTTCGGCACCGGCTATTCATCGCTCAGCTACCTGAACCGCTTCCCCATCGATATCGTCAAGATCGACCAATCCTTTACACGGTCCATATGCGACGAGGTCGCTGAAATCAGCCACAGAAGCCGGATGCTTGTGGAAGGAATCAGCGCGATTTCCCACAAGATGAACTGTATAGTGATTGCCGAAGGCATTGAAACACGTGAGCAGGAAGCGATGCTTAAAGACATCGGCGTCGATTGCGGACAGGGATATCTGTTCGCAAAACCGCAGCCGATCAGCGCGCACATCGCCATTTTCGAGCAGCACAGCGATCAAACAATCGCAAAGGTCGGGACATAACGTCATCTGGGAGGATGAACATCAATGTGGCGAACTCTATTGGCATTGATGATTTTCTTGGCCGCGCTGCCCGTGTCGGCAGAACGGCTTTTTATTTCGACCGAAGAATATCCTCCCTATAATTTCCGCGACACCGATGGGCAACCAAGCGGCGTCTATATGGATCAACTAAAGATCATATTCGAACGCACGGGCATTGATTACGAAGCGACGATATTGCCTTGGGCAAGGGCTTTGGCGCTGGCCGAGACGAAACCCATGCATTGCGTCGTCGCAGCCGCGCGGACACCGGGGCGCGAAAATCAGTTCAAATGGGTTTCCCCCATTCATACCGACAGGAACGTCCTTGTTGCGCGCGGCGGGACGCACAGGGACATCAAGACCTTGAACGATGCCAAGGCCTATACGATCGGAACACAGCGAACCGATTACACAGAAGCGATTTTGAGGTCTCTCGGATTTCCCCGCATCGATCTCAGCGCCGATTTCGACAAAACGCTTTCGAAACTCGCGGCAGGCCGCATTGACCTGATGCCGATGTCGGAAAGCGCATTGAAGACAATGCCATCAGGCGATTTCGTCGAGGTTGTCACTTTAAGTCATCAAATTCTCGGAATGGCCTGCAACAAGTCCGTCCCGGATGCGCTGATCAGCAAGATGCAACATGCACTTGATGACCTCATAGCAGATGGAAGCCAGCGCCAGATTTATGAGAAATACGGCCTTGTTATTCAGCCTTAACGCCAAAATGTGAGACAAAAAAGTTGACACTCGCCGGTTTTTTCGGTGGTGAAGGACAACTGTTCATCGAACCAAGCGGAAACGTCCATGATCATCATTGCAGGCCTTGGCAACCCCGGCACGCAATATGCAAACAACCGGCACAATATCGGCTTCATGGCCGTCGATGCCCTGCAACGCCTTCCCTCATTTTCGCCGTGGTCGAAAAAGTTCAAGGCCGAAATATCCGAAGGCGAGATCGCTGGTGAAAAAGTGCTGCTCATGAAGCCTCTGACCTTCATGAACCTTTCCGGCGAATCCGTTGGCGAGGCCATGCGGTTCTACAAGGTGAAAACCTCCGATATCATCGCCATCCACGACGAGCTGGACCTCGTCGCCGGACGCGCCCGTATCAAGATAGGCGGCGGACATGGCGGCCACAACGGCCTCAAATCCATCGACGCCCATTGCGGCAAAGACTATCGCCGCCTACGGCTCGGTATCGGCCACCCCGGCGACAAAGACCGCGTGAACGGCCATGTGTTGGGTGACTTTGCCAAGAGCGATAAGGTCTGGCTTGAGCCGCTGATCGATGCCATTGCAGACAACGCCTCAATGTTGGTGAAGGGAGAAGACTCCCAACTCATGAACAAACTCGCGCTGGCAGTCGGCGTGAAAAGCGAAGTAGAGAAAGAGGCAAAGCCCGCCAAACCCACCGCCAAGTCGCACATCCATCAAGCCCGCAATTCCGCCCAACCCAAAAAGCTTCCGGAAACGGGACCGATGGCAGAGATGCTGAAGCGGATGTTCGGCAAGAAGGAC
This sequence comes from Agrobacterium sp. DSM 25558, assembly GCF_900100825.1. Lineage (NCBI taxonomy): Bacteria > Pseudomonadati > Pseudomonadota > Alphaproteobacteria > Hyphomicrobiales > Rhizobiaceae > Agrobacterium > Agrobacterium sp. DSM 25558. The sequence continues at coordinate 82,614 of NZ_FMUD01000024.1, forward strand.
TGAGATTGCAGCTGACAGGGTTCGGGCCGCTTGAAACTTCTTCCCGCATCCCCATTTCACGCTGATGATAAAATCGAACACCTTTTCCTTGTCCATCTCTTTGCAGCCAGAAAACTCTGCGCATGGATGACCCTGTGCATCACCAAACCATGGCAGCATTGCTGAGACGCCTGCCTGACGACCTGCCGGAAAAAGTGACACTGGCAGGATTACTAGACAAGCTCGGCGACAAGGCCATCGCCTTCATCCTTCTGGTCTTCGCTATCCCTGCCATCATCCCGACGCCGGGGATACCCGCGGGCATGATCTTCGGAACGGCGCTAGCCATCCTATCTTTGCAGATCATTTTCGGCTCGCGGACACTGAGGTTGCCCGGTTTTCTTGGTCGGCTTTCGGTATCGCGCTCCATCATCGAATTAACCGCAGAAAAGGCGGCACCGCGTCTGGCGAAGCTGGAAAGCCTGTTGCGCCCGCGTGGCCACGTTTTGACGAAAAGTCTGGGCGTACCTGCCATCGGTATCGTCATTTTTCTGATGGCGATTCTGATCGCCCTGCCCATTCCCTTCGGCAACATGCTTCCGGGCCTGGCGGTGCTGGCCTTCGCCCTTGGCCTTGCACAGCGTGACGGTGTTGCGGTGCTGGTCGGGCTATTTCTCGCCGTTCTCGCGGTCGTGACCAGTGGTGCCATTATCTACGGCGGCTGGGCGTTGATTTCAGATTGGTTTGGCTTCAGCCAAGCTGCTGTCTGAAACGTGGTTTTGCAGGGAATCCTTATGGTTTGCGGCATCAAGGCTTGACCTTGCCCTGCCCTTTCCGCAAAAGGCTCGCTAACGGAATTATTTAGACAGAGGCAGGTTAAAGCCATGGGCTTCAAATGTGGTATCGTTGGTCTGCCGAACGTCGGCAAGTCCACACTTTTCAACGCGCTGACCAAGACGGCGGCGGCGCAGGCGGCGAACTATCCTTTCTGCACCATCGAACCCAATACGGGCGAAGTGGCCGTGCCGGACCCGCGCATGAAGGTGCTGGCCGATATTGCAGGCTCCAAGGAAATCATCCCCACCCGCATCTCCTTCGTGGATATTGCCGGTCTGGTGCGCGGTGCTTCCAAGGGTGAAGGCCTGGGCAACAAGTTCCTCGCCAACATCCGCGAAGTCGATGCCGTGGTTCACGTCCTGCGCTGCTTCGAAGACGATGACATCACCCACGTCGAAGGTCGCATCAATCCAGTCGGCGATGCCGATACGATTGAAACCGAACTGATGCTGGCCGACCTCGAAAGCCTCGAGCGCCGCGTGGAGCAGACCCGCAAGCGCGCGTCTTCCAAGGACAAGGATTCGCTGGCGCAATTGCCGGTCATGGAAGCGGTCATCAAGCTTTTGAACGATGGCAAGCCAGCCCGTCTGCTGTTGAAGACACTGGCAGAAGACGAGGTCGAAGTGCTGAAGGGCTTGAACCTTCTGACCTCGCATCCTGTTCTGTACGTCTGCAACGTCGCGGAAGCCGATGCCGTCGATGGCAACGAGCACACCAAGGCCGTTGCCGAAATGGCAAAAGCTCAGGGCGCGGAATGCGTGATTATCTCCGCAGCGATCGAGTCCGAAGTCGCACAGCTTCCTGAAGACGAATCGAAAGAATTTCTCTCGGCTCTGGGTCTGGAAGAAGCCGGTCTCGACCGCCTGATCCGTGCAGGCTACCAGCTGCTCGACCTCATCACCTATTTCACCGTTGGCCCCAAGGAAACACGCGCCTGGACTATCGTGCGCGGTACCAAGGCACCGGGCGCTGCTGGCGTCATCCATACCGATTTCGAACGCGGCTTCATCCGCGCCTTCACCATTGCCTATGACGACTACGTCGCCTTTAAGGGCGAAGTTGGCGCCAAGGAAGCGGGCAAGGGCCGTGACGAAGGCAAAGAATATGTCGTCCACGATGGCGACGTCATCCACTTCCGTTTCAACACCTGAACCAACGACAATCAGAAGAAATGGCCCGCGCTTCGTTGCGGGCCTTTTTATTTTAGGTCACGAACATTCGTCATGCCGCCCATAAATTTACCTTTACGTAAAAGATAGAGTTGCGTTACGCTTTGCGAACAGGTCAGCGAAAGAGGAGTTCGCCGGTGAGATATAGCTTTGAAGATTTCACGCCCGGTCGAAGCTTTCCGCTTGGGCCAAAGACCGTGACGGCAGATGAGATCATCGAGTTTGCAACTGAATTCGATCCTCAGCCGATGCACCTGTCGGAAGAGGCGGGAAAAGCCAGCATTCTGGGCGGTCTTGCTGCATCTGGCTGGCACACATGCGGCATGCTGATGCGCATGACGGTGGACAGCTATATCAGCCATTCTCCTTCTCAGGCCGGTCTTGGGGTCGACTACGTCGAATGGAAAAGGCCCGTTCTTGCTGGCGACACACTGACCGGCACATCGACGGTGGTCGAGCAACGCGTGTCGAAATCGAGGCCCGGATTGGGCGTGATCAAGCTGCGCCACGAACTGCAAAATCAGCGCGGCGAAACCGTCTGCGTGGCTGAACTGAACGCCATGCTGGCAACAGCGACAAATGGTGCGGCATCATGAAGTTCATCGATCTCTATCCTGATGATGTGAAACTCGAACTCGGTACCGTCCATTTCTCGGCTGAATCCATCATTCGATACGCGGAGAAATTTGATCCGCAACCCTTTCACCTCGATGCAGAAGCAGCTCGAAACTCGGTTTTCGAGGGGCTTTGCGCCTCTGGCTGGCAAACCAGCGCCTCATGGATGAAATGCTTTCTTGCCTATTGGGAGCGAGAAGTGAAACGCCTGATATCCGAAGGCGTCCAACCACCAAAGCTCGGCCCGTCGCCCGGCTTCCGCAATATGAAATGGCACCGTCCGGTCTATGCGGGCGATGACATCACATATTTCGCTACCATGATCGCCTCTCGCCCCCTCGCCTCCCGTCCGGGCACCTTTTTGAACACCACGCTCAATGAGGGGGAGAATCAAAATGGTGAAACAGTCGTGTCCTTCGAGAGCAGCGTTCTGGAATTCGAATAAGCCTATATTCGACGGTATATCGCACTTCCAAAAATCCGCTTAGCGGCTGCCAGTCCACAATGGTAGACCGGTCGCTTCGGCAACTTCGGGATCAGCAGTATAAACCGGCAGGCCTTTTTTGCGCATTTCCGTCAATGCAGCGAGGTCCGGCCCGCTGTGACCTCTGACTAGGTTTTCGACATTATAGATATGCCCCGTCGAAGCTGGATTTATCCCGGCGATCACCACAGCCTCTGCTCCGCTTTGGAGAGCGAGCATGACACCGATGACGCCGTTCGAAAACTTTGCCTGACGCTCGATCTCCAAATTCACCTTGCCGGTGATAGCATGGACAAGTGCAATGCGACGATTGCGGCCAGCGATGTAAAGGTCGTCACATCTGTAGTTGAAGCGAGTAAGGCCGGCCATCAGCCGCTTTTTGCTATGCTGCCACAGCAGTAGATAAAGCTTTCCGGTGCTTTCGCCATCCAGTACGCGGCGAACTTCTTTCGCGTTGGTGTTGGTGCCTTCAATCTGGTTGAACGTCATCAACGTTATATCCGGTTTTTCCACACCCCATTTTTTCGCGACAATCTGCGAGCCGTTGACCGATATCGTCCTATATGACGGGTCGAAGCCGAGAGGCATGGATGACTGCGGAGCCGAACCCACCACCACAACCTTGCGGCCTTGCAGCGAAGGTTCTACCCACGGCTTTGGCCGAGTTAAAAAATACCACAGCGATCGGAAAATTTTCGATCTGATATCTTTTAAATTGCTCATAGAGGCTCCGACGTCCGTTGATAAAAGAGCCTTCGCAAGACATCGCAACAGGCTCAATATATTGAGGTTGGGTGACCGGTCGGCCTCTGGGTCAGTGCCCGGAAAATTCTACCAGCGTGCGCACTTCCACACCGAGATCTTCCAGCTTCTTGCGACCGCCCAGATCCGGCAGGTCGATGACGAAGCAGGCTGATACGATATCCGCCCCCATCTGGCGCAGCAACTTCACGGCACCTTCTGCGGTGCCGCCGGTCGCGATCAGATCATCCACCAGAATGACCTTTTCGCCGGGCTGCACGGCATCCACATGCATCTCCATCTCGTCCACGCCATATTCCAGGCTGTAGGCGACGCGAACGGTGGTGTGCGGCAGTTTGCCCTTCTTGCGGATCGGCACGAAACCGGCGGAAAGCTGATGCGCCACAGCACCGCCCAGGATGAAGCCGCGCGCTTCCATGCCCGCAATCTTGTCGATCTTCGTTCCCGCATAGGGCTGAACCAACTCGTCCACCGCACGGCGGAAGGCGCGCGGATTGCCGAGAAGCGTGGTGATGTCGCGAAAGATAATCCCCGGCTTGGGATAATCGGGAATGGAGCGAATAGCAGCGGCAAGCTCCGAAGCAATAACAGTCATGGAATATCCGATGGTTTCTGGATGAATTGAACGTCTGGCGACCTTATCAACTCACACGAGGCGCACCAACAGAAAATGCCCATCGATGCAAAGCGGGAGCCTGCTTCCAAACAACAAAAAGCCCCCACGGAGGAACCGTGAGGGCTGGTATCAGGCGTTTGATAGAACCAATCAGTGTTCTTTTCTGGAGTATACGGACTTTTTCGTCAGGTAGATCAGTACCGTGAAGATCAAAAGAAACACCATGACCATGAAACCGGTACGCTTGCGTTCTTCCAGATGCGGCTCTGCGGCCCACATCAGGAACGCCGAGACGTCCTGCGAATACTGGTCCAGCGTCTGCGGGGTACCATCATCGTAGGTCACCTGATCTTTGCTGATCGGCGGTGCCATCTTGAGTGCTATCGCGCTGCCGAAATGTGGATTGAAGTGCGTACCTTCGGCAACTTCGATACCAGCAGGTGCATCCTGATAGCCGGTCAGCAGGGCGTGGATATAGTCAGGTCCACCTTCCTGATAACCGCCGACAAACGGGATCATATCGAAGACGAACTGCGGAAAACCACGTTCGACGCCGCGGGCCTTGGCCAGAAGCGACATATCCGGAGGAGCAGCGCCGCCATTGGATGCCGCAGCCGCTTCCTTGTTGGGGTAAGGCGACGGGAAATGGTCGGATGGAACGGCCTTGCGCGTGAACATCTCGCCGTCGGCGTTCGGGCCATCCTGCACTTCGTACTCGGCGGCAAAGGCCTTGACCTGATCTTCCGAGTAACCCAGGCCTTCCAGTGTGCGGAAGGAAACCAGGTTCATCGAATGGCAGGCGGAACAGACTTCCTTGTAGATCTTCAATCCACGCTGAAGCTGGCCCTTGTCGTATTTACCGAATGGTCCTGCGAAAGACCACTTTTCTTCTTGCGGCTTGAGGATGGGGAAATGCCCGCCCGCAATTGCATGCTCGGTCTGTGCCTTGAGATCATGGGCTTCTTCTGCTGCCGAAACCGCAGAACCGAAACCACCCATGACAGCGATAAGCGCGATGCTCGTTACAAGCTTTTTCATTGTAATCGTCCCTCTCGCGCTCATATCTTCACCGCAGCCGCAGGGGCTGCAGCGGCCTTGCCGTTCTTTTCCAGAACAGCCTCGGTGATGGAATTTGGAATACGCCTTGGCGTTTCAAACAGACCGAGAAGCGGCATGATGATCAGGAAGAAGCCGAAGTAGTAGACCGTTCCGAGCTGCGACAAGGCAACGTAGAGGCCTTCCGCAGGGCGCGAACCCAGCCAGCCGAGCATGATGGAGTTCACCACGAAGATCGCGAAGAACATCTTGTACCATGGACGGTAGACGGCAGAGCGAACCTTCGACGTGTCCAGCCAAGGCAGGAAGAACAGCACCACGATGGCACCGAACATCACCAGAACGCCACCAAGCTTGGAGTCGATCGGGCCGACATTGAAGGTGATGGCGCGCAGCATGGCGTAGAACGGCAGGAAGTACCATTCCGGCACGATGTGCGCAGGTGTCTTCAACGCGTCAGCCATGATGTAGTTATCGGGGTGACCGAGGAAGTTCGGCATGTAGAACACGAAATATGCGTAGAACAGCAAGAAGACGGAAACGCCAAGCGCATCCTTCAACGTCGCATAGGGCGTAAACGGAACGGTGTCCGTCTTGGTCTTCACTTCGACGCCGGTCGGGTTCGTCTGGCCTGTGACATGCAGCGCCCAGATGTGGAGGATAACGACACCCACGATCATGAAGGGCAGAAGATAGTGAAGCGCAAAGAAGCGGTTAAGGGTTGGCTGGTCAACGGCGAAGCCACCGAGCAGGAACTGCTGGATCCACTCACCGATGCCCGGAAAAGCCGTGAAGAAGCCGGTGATAACCGTTGCACCCCAGAACGACATCTGGCCCCAAGGCAGAACGTAACCCATGAAGCCGGTTGCCATCATCAAAAGGAAGATGACGCAGCCGAGAATCCAGAGGATTTCGCGCGGAGCCTTGTAGGAACCGTAGTAGAGGCCACGGGCAATGTGCAGGTAGACGGCGATGAAGAAGAACGATGCGCCGTTGGCATGCATATAACGCAACAACCAACCGTGGTTCACGTCACGCATGATCTTTTCGACGGAGTTGAAGGCAACCGTCGTTTCGGCAGCATAATGCATGGCCAGCACGACACCGGTCAGGATCTGCACGATCAGCATGACGGCCAGCATCGCGCCGAACGTATAGGCGTAGTTCAGATTGCGCGGCACTGGGTAGGATATGAAGCTGTCATGAATCATGCGCGGCAGCGGCAGGCGAGAATCGACCCATCTTTCGATACCGGTCGAGGGCTGGTAACTGGAATGACCACTCATTTCAAATGTCCCCTTATCCGATTCTGATCACGGTATCGGATGTGAATGCGAAGGTCGGAATATGCAGGTTTTCCGGCGCCGGACCTTTGCGAACGCGGCCCGCCGTATCGTAGTGCGAGCCATGGCAGGGACAGAACCACCCGCCGAAATCGCCGGCTTGACCCAGCGGAACACAACCCAGATGCGTGCAGGAACCGATCATGACGATCCAGTTTTCCTTGCCGGCACCCGCAGAACGGTCAACATCGGTTGCCTGCGCTGTGGCATCAAGGTTGGCGTTGCGCGCAACCGGATCTTTCAGATCCGTCAATTGAACGGCGTTTGCTTCATCGATTTCTTTTTGTGTGCGGTTGCGGATGAAGATGGGCTTGCCGCGCCACTTCACGGTAAGCGACATGCCCGGCTCGACACTCGCCACGTTTACCTCGATAGAGGCAAGCGCCAGCGTGGACGCGTCAGGACGCATCTGGTCAATGAACGGCCAGACTGCAGCACCTGCGCCGACGACGCCTGCCATACCGGTCACCAGATAAAGAAAATCGCGACGGGTTGGCTCACCCGTAGCGTCATGATCATTAACGTGCTCACTCACCGCTACACCATCCTCTGCGCTGATTTCGTTGAAAGTCGCATGAGTCCTCCAGCTCTGTTTTGATCCAAGACAAACTCGATCCCCCAAGTCTCGGTCACTGCGCGACAATTAAATTCGCGCCTATTCTGCTTGATCGCAAAATATGCCGGACCTTGGCAAGAGGAAAGCACACAAAGCTGCCGTAATTCTGCCTTGCAAGCCATTTTTCTCTGCCTTTTCCAACCGAGCTGTCCATCCTGCAACATTGTGAAGCCGATTGACGCGTGATAATCAGAGGAAGGGAGAGCTGACACACGGGGTTTTGATTTTGAAAGCTAGGCTCGCCTGCGTCGCAGCGACTGCACTTTTCCTTGCGCTTTTCGTTATAAGTATCCGATATGTAGCAGATTTTTGGCTCTTGGCATTCGTCAACAGCTTCCAGCTTCACATTGCCGTTCTGGCCGCATTCGCCGCATTATTGTGCCTCATCGCCCTGCGCTCGCGCATCTTTATCGTGCTGCTGGTGTGGGCAATGATGCTGTGCGCACATGCTCTTTATATGCATCGAGAGTTCGTTACGGACGCATTTGCGCCAACGGGCTCCAAACCCTTCCGTCTGCTCTCTTTCAACGTGCTGATGGAAAATTCGAGGAATGCCGAATCAATAGCGGACACGCTTCTGGCTTCGAATGCAGACGCAATTTACGTCATGGAGGCATCCGCGCTGACGAGCGTCTTACCCCGTCTGAGCCAGACCTACCCCTACAGGATCGGTTGCGGCCAAGGTACGCAATCCTGCGATTTGCTGATGCTGTCGAAAAGACCGCTTGAAACTGCCCGCATCGGTAGCCTGAGCTACGTCAGCCGCGATCGGTTTGCCATGGCAACGATCGACGTTGACGGCGTGAAGCTGACATTGGCAGCGGCACATCTGGCAAAGCCCTACTTCGATGAATATCACCGCAATGAGCTTAGCCGCATCCGGTCCGCATTCTCATCCGTCATAGGACCGCTGATCCTGGGCGGGGATTTCAACTCTGCAAGCATTGCGCCTGATATGCAGGATTTCCTGCTGGCGACCGACCTGAAGAAGGCACCATGGGAACCGGCCACATGGCCCATTGAAGCTGCACAATTCGGCATCGCCATCGACCATATATTCGCAAGAAAACCGGCTGTATTGATGAAGCTGGAGCGCTTGCCTGACAGTCTCGGCTCCAACCATTACGGGCTGGTCGCCGATTTCGTGATCGCGGCACCTTAAACCGGCGCAACATCGTCGGCAGACAGAAACCCGCCGGACTGCCGCGTCCATAGCTCGGAATAGAGCCCGCCACTGGCAATAAGCTGCCCGTGCGTACCCTGCTCAACGATCCGCCCGGCATCCATGATAATCAGACGGTCGAGCGCTGCAATCGTGGATAACCGGTGCGCGATGGCCAGGACCGTCTTGCCGCGCATCAATTCATCCAGATTGCTCTGAATGGCTGCTTCGACTTCAGAATCCAGCGCTGACGTCGCCTCGTCCAGAACCAGGATAGGCGCGTCTTTCAGCATCACCCGGGCAATGGCGATGCGCTGGCGTTGACCACCAGACAGCTTCACCCCGCGCTCACCCACATGCGCATCCAACCCTCGTCGTCCGCGTTGGTCCTCGAGCCGCTCGATGAAATCATCGGCTTTGGCGCGTTTGATAGCCGCGAGCAATTGCTCTTCATTGGCATCCATACGCCCGAACATGATGTTATCGCGGATGGACCGATGCAGCAGCGAGGTATCCTGCGTGACCATGCCGATGTGCGCGCGCAACGTTTCCTGGCTGACCTTGGCGATATCCTGTCCGTCTATGAGGATACGGCCCTTCTCGACATCGTAGAACCGCAGCAGAAGATTGACGAGCGTGGATTTACCAGCGCCCGACCGGCCCACGATACCAACCTTTTCACCAGGCTGAATATCGAGGCTTAGATTATCGATCACACCTTCGGCACGTCCATAATGAAAACTGACATCCTCATAACGGATGCCGGGCTTGGAGACGACCAGCGCCGGTGCGCCGGGTACGTCCACAAGATTGATCGGCTGCGAAATCAGCTCGGCGGCGTTCTGCACGGTGCCGAAGTTGCGCATGATGCCGTTGAACTGCGTCATCAGTCGGCCCAACAGAAAATTCAGCCGCAAAACCAGTGCCAGCGTGAAGGCGACCGCGCCGGAACTGATCTTGCCGGAAAGCCACAGATCGATGCAGAGAGCGGCCATGGATGTGATCATGATGCCTGATAGCAGCGCCATGGATGCCCGCACGCCTGTTATAAAGCGTGTGAACATCATGGTCGTGCTCTGGAACGTGTCGAAACCCTGCCGCATATAACGGTCATTGGCATCATCACGCCCAAACAGCCGCAACGTCTGGATGTTGCTGTAAGCATCGACCATTCGGCCAGACAGCATGGAGGCGGCCTCTGCCGTCTCTCGGGAATGCTTCCTGATGCGCGGCACGAAATAGCGCGCAAGCAGGGAGAATATGCCGACCCAGACCAGAACCACCACGGCCAGACGCCAGTCCAGCCCGCCGATCAGAAACAGCATCGATACGGAATAAATGCCGACGAACCACACACTTTCCATCAGTGAGGTCACCAGATCGCCCGCCGCCTGCCCGCCAGACCAGACCTTGGTGACGATTCGGCCGGAAAAGTCGTTCTGGAAGAAGGTCAGCGATTGCCGCGCCACATGCATGTAGGACTGCCAGCGCACGAGATTGTAAAAACCGGGCGTAATGACCTGCTGATCCACCAGCGCCGTTATCATCGTGATCACGAACCGCACGACGGCAATCAGAAGCAGCATGCCGACGAGCTCATAGCCATGCCCGGCAATCAACCCGGCCCAGCCCTCACCCGGCTTGACCGTGGACAGAATATCCACCAGCCGCCCGACGAACCAGAACAACGCCGCCTCGATAGCCGCCGTCATGCCACCCAAAATAAGCATGGCGAAAAAAGGCGTCTTTGCCTGCGAAAGGTAGAACCAGATAAACGCGAAAGTATCCTGCGGCGGCCTCAAATCGTCCTTGCGGTCGAAGGGCTTGATCCAGTTCTCAAAAAAACGAAAAATACGGGTGATGACCATGATTTCGGTATAAGCGGAATCGGAAGACGGGCAAAGCGGCGGTGAGATTATATTTTGGTAATAGTCGCGGGCGAAACGTCCAGAAATGCTCTCGCTGACAAAGACCACAGCCTCCGTCACCCCGGCCTTGAGCCGGGGCCCAGCAGCGTCGCGTCTGCGGCGCGAAAGAGTCTCTATCGATCAAGGACTTGATCGAACTGGACCCCGCATCAAGCAACCGTGGACGATCAAGTAAAAGCAGGGTCTGTTTTTGCGATTGCGTTGAGGATGGTTATGAGCTTTCGGATTGTTGCGACGATGGCGATCTTAAAGGTTTTTCCGTTGCTGCGCAGGCGCTGGTAGAAAGTGCCGAGAATGGGATCCTTGATCTTGATTGCGCTCAGCGCGGCCATGTAGGCAATGTCGCGCAGATGCTTGCGTCCTCCAGAGCATTTGCCTCTGCGGTTCGAACTGCCGGATTGGCGCGCATGGGGAGCAACGCCCAGAAGGGC
>NZ_FMUD01000021.1:0-101425 GCF_900100825.1 Agrobacterium sp. DSM 25558
TCGCCGTGACGAAGGCGGCAATCAGGGCTGCATCGATCGCATCGGTCTTGGCACGCCGACCGATGGCGTTGGCATAGGCGCGAACCTGCGCCGGGTTGACGACGATCACGCAGATGTCGCAGGCCGCAAGCTTTGCCACAGCCAGCGTTTCAAAACCACCCGTTGCTTCCAGCGCCACGAGATCGGCTTTCTCCGCCTTAGGCGACGCGCAAGTTCTTCGATGCCATCATGGTCGTTCCCGACACAAAAGCTTACACCAGAGGGTGAAACCGCAACGTCGAGACGCTCCTTCGACACGTCGATACCAACGATAATATCCATCTTATCCCATCCTTGCCTAATCGGGCTTTGCACGCGCAAGCGGCCCTGGCGACTGTTCGGGTTCGATGGAACGGCGGATGCACAACCGGGCTCTGCCACGGGCTTGGTGTCCCTAAGGGGCTTCGGTCTCACATCCACCACCGCACAGGGCATTAAAACGCCAAAGGACGGTGAAGGGAAGTTACAAGGGGGGTAAGCCGCACCCTACAACACCGACTTGATACCGAACTCCAGGCCCCAATCAAACCCAAAACGCCGGAACCGTCTCCGCCAACCTTGGCCCCAACCGCAGCGGCGCAATCTTTTCAGCAAGACCGGTACGGTCGGAAATCTCGACGCCGACGCCGCAGATGGTCGCCGGGCCGCTGGCCGCTTCGAAACGGCCCTTCGGCATTTTGGAAATGAAGCGGTTGATCGGCTCTTCCTTTTCCATACCAAGCGAGGAATCGTAGTCACCGCACATGCCCGCATCAGACATATAGGCCGTGCCGCCATTTAGAATTTGCGTATCCGCCGTCGGCACATGCGTATGGGTGCCAACGACGAAGCTGGCGCGACCATCGACAAAGTGGCCGAAGCACTGCTTTTCACTGGTTGCCTCGGCGTGAAAATCGAAGACGATGGCATCCGCCTGCTCGCCCAATGGACACGCACCCAGAATGCTTTCTGCCGAGCTGAAGGGATCGTCCAGCTCGGGATGCATGAAGACCCGGCCCATGATGTTGGCAACGAGAATGCGCGCGCCATTGCGAGCATAAAACAGACCGGAGCCCTTGCCTGGTGTTCCCTTGGGGTAATTGGCTGGACGCAGGAATTGGTCGTGACGCTCGCAGAAGGAGACGGCCTCTTTCTGGTCCCAGACGTGGTTGCCGGTCGTTACCACATCGGCTCCGGCATTGATCGTTTCGAGATAGATCTCTTCGGTGATCCCGAAACCACCCGCGGCGTTCTCGCCATTCACGACCACGAAATCCAGCTTGAGATCGGAGATCAGCCCCGGAAGACGCTCCCACACCGCCGTGCGTCCCGTCTTGCCAACCATATCCCCGAGAAAAAGCAATCTCATTGCGCCGTCCTGTTATTGAAATATCGTAGACCGCTCTCGGTCAGAACGGCGTCCAGCGCCACATCATGCGCTTGCGCGGGCACTGATGGCACTTCCTGGCAGTCAAATGCAATGCCGATGAGAGTAGGATTCAGTCCTTTTGCATGCAGCCTGGCAATTGCTCGGTCATAATGCCCTGCCCCGTAACCGATCCGCTGACCATTTGCATCGAATGCAGAGAGCGGCACCAGCAAAATGTCGGGATCCAGCATGGCAGCGCTTTCGTCGGGCCCGGTTGTGCCAAAGCCAGATTTGACCAGTTCGGTACCCTTGGCAAATTCACGGAATATGATGGTTTCGCGGTCGAGCATGACAGGCAGACACACGCGCGCCGCCTTGCCACGCAACGCCTCCATCAACGGGCGCAGGTCAACCTCGGAACGGATCGGCATGAAACCCGACACGATGGTTCCGGCAGCAAAGCGCAAGCCATTTGTGCCATGCGCTGCAATGCTTTGGCTTTTCGATTGGCGCTCTTCAACGGAAAGAGCGTCCCGCAAGGCGAGACGCTCCACACGTATCTGGGCTTTGGTGAGAGGCCCCGATGTCATCAGGCCGCCCGGCTGACCAGCACCTTGTCTATCCGGTGCCCGTCGAGATCAATCACTTCGAAGCGCCAGCCATCGCGGGTAATGTGTTCACCCAGCTCCGGCAAACGCCTGAATTCGTCTAGAACCAGACCGGCAACCGTCTCAAACTCGGCATCGTCGGCAATCTGAAAGCCCATGCGGTCGGCAAATTCGTCGGCTGGCATCCAGCCTGCAACGAGGAAGCTGCCGTCTTCGCGCTCGACCATCGCGGGCTCTTCGCCGTCATCTTCCTGGAAAGCACCGGTGATGGCCTCGAGCACGTCGCCGGAGCTGACGATACCTTCGAAATGGCCATATTCGTCGTAAACGAGAACCATATGCACGGTCGAACGACGTAGCGACTGGATGACGTCAACGGCACTTGTTAGGTCCGATACGACGGGAACTTCGCGAAGCAGCTCTCGAACATTCAGTTCCTTGCCGGAGGCGAGCGCATCGAACGCGTCCTTTGCGAAAAGAACGCCAAGGATTTCGTCGGAAGCACCATTGCGCACCGGCAGACGTGAACGCTGCGTTTCGCGCAACTGTACCCGGATTTCTTCAGCCGTATCTTCGATATCGACCACTTCGACGTCACGACGTGGCGTCATCAAGCCGCGCGCATTGCGGTCTGCCAGACGCATGACGCTGGTGATCATGGCCGATTCTTCGCTCTCGATGACACCAGCGCTATGCGCTTCGGCCAAAACGGTGCGAATTTCATCATCGGTGACAGAATTGTTGGACTCGCCGCTGTGGCCGAGAAGCGCAAGGATGAGCTTGCCGGACTTGTCCAGCAGCCACACCACCGGCGCACCGATCCTCGACAGCATTACCATGGCAGGAGATACCTTCACGGCAACCTTTTCAGGATCGCGCAGAGCAATCTGCTTTGGCACCAGCTCGCCGACGATCAACGAAAGATAGGTAATGGCGACAACAACCACGCCGACGCCGATCGCATCGGCAGCGCGATCCGGAACACCCTGCTCCAGCAGCCATCCGGTGAAACGGGCACCGAGTGTCGCACCGGAGAAGGCACCTGAGAGAACGCCGACCAGCGTAATGCCGATCTGCACGGTGGAGAGAAAGCGTCCGGGATTTTCTCCAAGGGTAAGTGCCATGGTGGCACCTCTGCTGCCTTGCGCTGCAAGCACTTTTAACCTCGCCGGTCTGGAGGAGACAACGGCAAGCTCGGACATGGCAAGCACACCGTTGAGTACGGTGAGCAGAACCACAATCATAATTTCAGTAAACAAGTTTAGCTCTTTTTGGGCTGTTGAACGGCATGTCGCGGCTGCAACCACAATCGCTATAGTTGAGAGCGGGAGCGGACATACCAATGCTGATAATAAGGAATAGTTCCGTCAATGCAATGACCGGCGGATCAAAAAGTCAATTCATACAGCCAGACCGGGTAGCGTCTGAGCTTACCGCCAGAAGGCGTGCACGTGAATATCGCCAAGGCGAATGCTCGACCGTTCAAAACGGGAAGCACGCCTTGGGACTGCTCCGCTAAGCCAAACGATCCGAAAAATAGAAAAGGTGCGATCCGCGGCGACCGATGGAGTTTTACGATCCTGGGTGCCTACAAACGTAGGTGGGCGCCATATGTCCAAGCCCACGGGCCTGGCCAGGGACAGCTCCCTTTGGATCGAGTATGGCCCCAGGGATTGAGTTTCCTGTCGAGAAGCGCAGAACGCACTTCATATATAGGATGGTTCGGCCAAATGCGGAAGGGGTCGAAAGCCAGAATATGACAGATTGTTCGGCAGGCTCCCGCCACGCACAAACAAGCATCTCGACATACCGATTTTTACGACGCGCCCGTCTTAATTGACTGTCGGCTTGGGCCGGGCCACCAGCTTTTCCGTAATGCCATTCAAGCGCGTCGAAAGGTCGGAGATGGCGCTAACCAGCATTTCCTCGGTTTTTGCCCTGCTTTCCGCCATTCCGTCGCGGTTGCTTTGCAAGGTCTCAACCTGGCCCTCCAGCGATTCGATCTTGCGTCTCAGCTCCGACATTTCGTCGGTGATCATGATGCCGGCCATGACGGTCAGTCGCAGATCGCCAATTTCGCCGAACTGGCTTTTCAGATGGCCGACATATTGATCGAACTGGCTGGCGAGATCGGTCAGGTGATCCTCCTGCCCTGCCTCGCAGGCCATGCGGTACGCCTTGCCGTCAATCATCACGGTGACTTGAGCCATCGTTTAAGTCCTTATCGGTCCAGCACTGCGCGGATTGTTTCCATGGCTGTCACGAGGCGGCGTGAGACCTCGCGGTTGACCTCCTCGAGACGGTTAGCGCGGAACTGCGATTGGTCCAGCTCCTGCGCAAGGCGGGCACGGTCCACATGCACGCGCTTCACTTCGCTCTCGACCTCGCCGTTTTCACGCTGGCGCTCGATACGCATATCGATTGCGTTTTCGAGACCGTTGATCGCGGAGCCTAGCTCCGACAACGCGACATGTATGGTTTTTTCCGCCGTCATCGTTTCTTCCAAGCCGCAAGCAACAAGCCGAATCGTTATTGCCTGGTCTAAATCAGAGCGCTTATACGATATGACTCGATTAACCGTCACGTCAATCAATCCAATACATTCAAGCACTTTGCGCTGTGGATGAATGCAGCACCAGAAGGCCCAGAAGATGGCAGCGGCCTAAATATTGCCAGAATACGAAACGATTTTTGTTCAGGATCGAACTGCAAACCGCCCCGGTTTTATTGACTCGCCCGCCCTACCTGCTATGGATCAACCCGCTTTTTGGATAGTTATAATGACTATCTCCTATCACCCGGAACAGACGGAAAAGCTATGATTTCTCGCGACAAACACGACCGGATGGCCAATGCAATCCGCTTTCTTGCCATGGATGCTGTGGAGAAGGCCAATTCTGGCCACCCCGGCCTGCCAATGGGCGCAGCGGATGTCGCCACGGTTCTCTTCACGCGCTATCTGAAGTTCGATCCGAAGGCCTGGCAGTGGCCGGACCGCGATCGCTTCGTTCTGTCTGCCGGTCACGGCTCCATGCTGCTCTACTCGCTCCTCTACCTCACAGGCTATGAGGATATGACGATCGACGAGATCAAGCGTTTCCGCCAGCTGGGCTCCAAAACAGCCGGCCACCCGGAATATCACCACGCGACAGGCATCGAAACCACCACCGGTCCGCTTGGCCAGGGCATTGCCAACGCCGTCGGCATGGCCATTGCCGAACGCAAGCTGGAAGAAGAATTCGGCTCCGATCTCCAGAGTCACTTTACCTATGTACTGTGCGGTGACGGCTGCCTGATGGAAGGCATCAGCCACGAGGCGATTGCGCTCGCAGGCCACCTGAAGCTCAACAAGCTCGTCCTGTTCTGGGATAACAACAACATCACCATCGATGGCGAAGTCGGCCTGTCCGATTCGACCGACCAGATTGCGCGCTTCAAGGCCGTTCACTGGAACACCATCGAAATCGATGGTCACGACCCGGAAGCGATTGCCAACGCCATCGAAGCTGCTCACGCCTCCGACCGCCCGACCTTCATCGCCTGCAAGACCGTTATCGGTTTTGGCGCGCCGAACAAGCAGGGCACGCACAAGGTACACGGCAACCCGCTGGGTGCCGAGGAAATCGCCGCAGCTCGCAAGAGCCTGAACTGGGAAGCCGAACCTTTCGTCATTCCAGAAGACGTGCTTGACGCCTGGCGTCTGGCCGGTCTGCGCTCCACCAAAACCCGTCAGGAATGGGAAGCGCGCCTCGAAGCGACAGATGGCGACAAGAAGGCCGAGTTCAAGCGCCGCTTTGCTGGCGATCTGACCGGCAACTTCGACAGCTCCATCGACGCCTTCAAGAAGAAGGTCGCCGCGAACAACCCGACGGTTGCGACCCGCAAGGCATCCGAAGACGCGCTCGAAGTCATCAATGGCATTCTGGCTGAAACGATTGGCGGCTCTGCCGACCTGACGCCATCCAACAACACCAAGACCAGCCAGATGAAGTCGATCACCCCGACTGATTTCTCGGGCCGTTACCTGCATTACGGCATTCGCGAACACGGCATGGCAGCGGCCATGAACGGCATCGCCCTGCATGGCGGTCTCATTCCATACGCGGGTGGCTTCCTGATCTTCTCGGATTATTGCCGCCCATCCATCCGCCTTGCCGCACTCATGGGCATCCGCGTCGTCCACGTGCTGACGCATGACTCGATCGGCGTTGGCGAAGACGGCCCGACCCACCAGCCTGTGGAGCAGATCGCAGCGCTGCGCGCCATTCCAAACCTTCTGGTCTTCCGCCCTGCGGATGAAACGGAAACGGCGGAGGCCTGGCAGTTTGCTCTGCATCAGAAAAACCGTCCATCGGCACTGGCTCTCACTCGCCAGAACCTTGCTCCGGCCCGCAAGGATTATGAGGAGAAGAACCTCGTATCTTACGGCGCTTACGAACTGGTTTCGGCAAGCGACGCCAAGGTATCGATCTTCGCCTCCGGTTCGGAAGTCGAGATTGCGCTGAAGGCTGCCGCTGACCTGAAGGTCAAGGGTATCTCCACCCGCGTCGTTTCCGTTCCCTGCTTCGAGCTCTTCAAGGAACAGCCGGAAACCTATCGCAAGGCCATCATCGGCAATTCGCCGGTCAAGGTCGGTGTCGAAGCTGCCATTCGTCAGGGCTGGGATTATTTCATCGGCAATGACGGCGCGTTCATCGGCATGAATTCCTTCGGTGCATCTGCGCCTGCGAAGGACCTGTACAAGCATTTCGGCATCACCGCAGAAGCCGTGGTCGCTGCCGCAGAAGAAAAGTTGGGCTGACGGCTAACGCCGTCTCCATTCCATACAAAAACGAAAATATTGATCGGGAGTATGTATATGACTGTAAAAGTTGCCATCAATGGTTTTGGCCGCATCGGCCGCAACGTCCTTCGCGCCATTGTGGAATCCGGCCGCACGGACATCGAAGTCGTTGCCATCAACGATCTAGGCCCCGTTGAAACCAATGCGCACCTGCTGCGCTATGACAGCATCCACGGCCGGTTTCCGGCAGACGTCAAGGTCGAAGGCGACACCATCATCGTTGGTGGCGGCAAGCCGATCAAGGTGACGGCGGTTCGCGACCCTGCACAGTTGCCGCACGCGGAACTTGGCGTCGATATCGCTCTGGAATGCACCGGCATTTTCGTCGCGCGTGACAAGGCCGCTGCCCACCTGACCGCCGGCGCAAAGCGCGTCATCATCTCGGCACCTGCCGAAGGTGCGGATCTGACGGTCGTTTTCGGTGTCAACCATGACCAGCTGACGAAGGACCACCTCGTAATCTCCAACGCGTCCTGCACCACCAACTGCCTGGTGCCGGTCGTCAAGGTTCTGGATGACGCGGTCGGTATCGATCACGGCTTCATGACCACGATCCACTCCTACACCGGCGACCAGCCGACGCTGGACACCATGCACAAGGACCTGTACCGCGCCCGCGCAGCAGCCCTGTCCATGATCCCGACCTCAACAGGCGCCGCTAAGGCCGTTGGCCTCGTGCTGCCGCACCTCAAGGGCAAGCTGGACGGCACATCCATTCGCGTGCCAACGCCGAACGTCTCGGTCGTCGATTTCAAGTTCGTGGCCAAGAAGGCAACGACGGTCGAAGAAATCAACGAAGCCATCAAGTCTGCCTCCAACGGCAAGCTCAAGGGCATCCTCGGCTACACCGACGAGCCGCTGGTATCCCGTGACTTCAACCACGACAGCCACTCCTCGATCTTCGCGACGGACCAGACCAAGGTCATGGAAGGCAACTTCGTTCGCATCCTTACCTGGTACGACAACGAATGGGGCTTCTCCAACCGCATGTCCGACACGGCAGTGGCACTGTTCAAGACGTTCTGATTTTTGTCGGATAGTGAATAAGCAAAACCCGGCTGGAGTGATCCTGCCGGGTTTTGTGTTTCAGGGCATCATCATTGTCAGGTCAGATCAGCGCCTCTTGCCGGTCGACTGGCTTGCCGGTGAATGGCGCGACATGAATCTCCCCTTCCCGCTTACGGGTCTGGGCAATGTCGAAGCTGTTCTGCATCCTCATCAGCGTGTCCATCGACACGCCGAAGGCCTTTTCGATCCGCAACGCCATTTCCGGCGAGAGATGCGAACGCTCGTTCAACAGGGCAGACAATGCCGCTCGTGTAATGCCCAGAACGTGCGCCGCACCCGTTACAGACAGGCCAAGCGGTTCAATAATCTCACTTTTAATGAAGCCGCCGGGATGAGCGGGGGTCTTCAGACGAATGCCTTGCATCGCGTTCATAGCCACCTCCTAGTGGTAGTCTTCATAATCGAGATCGATGATCTCGATTTCGGTTTGATCGATCCGGAGTGTGATCCGCCAGTTCTTGGTGACAAACAGGCTCCAGGTGCCTTTACGATCTCCGGTGAGCTGATGAGCCTTCCAACTCGGAACCGTGCGCAACTCGTCTTCCCGCTCCATATCCTGAAGGAAGGAAACGATGCGAAGGAGTTTCGGCACAACGGCAGCCTACAAGCCGGACGCGTCATCATCCTCGATCAAACGGCGCAAACCTTTGTGGATCACGTTTCGAATTTTCATAAGGCATGGCTATCAATCAATTCGACAAGCGTCAAGCTACGCTTTACAAATTGTTTCCTCACCCTTTACGTCGCTCCAAGTGTAACACAGTTAATTTTTCCCACGTCTCGCCTTGCTCTGGTCCATTTTGGCCCGGAAAAATTCAACAAGGGATTCGGTCGCACATACAGCGCATCGTGCCCTGCCGTATCATTCGATACACCTCGCCTTGCCCTGCCCGCTGCGCAAAACACTGCGCCGTGGCCGTCCAAAACGTGGCGCATTGACTGCTGACATGCGGGAGCATGCATGGCGCGCGGCCTTCATGAAAAGGACGTTGGCGTGGAATCATTTTACATCTTGTTGCTGGTCGCCACCGTCCTCGTTCTCGTTGCTGCATTTTCCAGTCTGATCGCCTATCGCTTCGGCGCACCACTTCTTTTGCTTTTCCTGGTGATCGGCCTTGCCGCTGGCACGGATGGGCTGGGTATTCATTTCAGCAACAATCCACTGGCCTATATGCTGGGTTCTCTGGTGCTGGCCGTCATCCTGTTCGATAGCGGCTTTGGCACATCCATCCAGTCGTTCAGACTGTCTGCGGGGCCGTCCATCTCGCTGGCCACCGTCGGCGTGGTACTGACTTCGGTGTTCTTTGCGGGTGCCGCTGCGCTGCTGCTCGGCTTCTCATGGCTTGAAGGCCTGTTGCTGGGCTCTATCGTTGCCTCCACCGATGCGGCTGCGGTGTTTTTCCTGCTGCGTATCGGCGGCATTCATATTCGCGATCAGGTGCGCTCCACCCTGGAAGTCGAGTCCGGCACGAATGATCCCATGGCGATCTTCCTGACGATTGCGCTGGTGGAAGTGGTTGCAAAGGGACAAGGCTTTGCAGGTTTCGACAGCAGCTTCATCCTGCTGTTTGTTCAGGAAATGGTGCTCGGCGTTATCTTCGGAGTGCTGGGTGGGTTGATGATCGTTAATGTCGTCAACCGCTTTCAGGTGGATCGCGGCCTTGTGCCGATCCTCGTATTGGCCTTGGCGCTGCTTGTCTTCTCCTTCACCGGCGCATTGCATGGCAGTGGTTTTCTGGCGGTCTATGTCGCGGGCATCGTCGCGGGAAACCGCAAGATTTTCGCCAAGGGTGCCATTCGCCGGTTTCATGAAGGCATGACGTGGCTTGCGCAAATCATCATGTTCCTGATGCTCGGTCTTCTCGCCACACCATCGCAGTTCCCGGCCATTCTCATTCCGGCAGTGTTGCTGGCGCTATTCCTCATATTCATCGCCAGACCGCTCGCCGTGTGGCTCAGCCTCATGCCGTTCAACTATACCCAGCAGGAAACGACATTCGTCGCATGGGTCGGCTTGCGTGGCGCAGTCTCCATCCTCCTCGCCATCCTCCCAGCTCTCGGTGGGTTGGAGGGTGCAGAAACCTATTTCAACGCAGCCTTCATCATCGTGCTGGTTTCGCTTCTGCTGCAAGGCTGGACGATCAAGCCGGTTGCCACCCGTCTCGGCCTCATCGTGCCGCCGCGCATGGGCGATGTCGACAAGCTGGAGGTGGACTTGCCCGGCACCGCCAACCACGAGCTGATTTCCTACCGCGTGGCCCATGGCAGCGCTATTTTGCAGGGTGGGCGCATTCCGCGCTGGGCCATGCCATCACTAGTGGTGCGGGATGGCAAATCCATTCGCTACCAATATGCCGGTCGCCTGCGGGAAAACGATCTGGTCTATCTGTTCGTTATGCCCAGCTATACCCGCCTGCTTGATCGACTGTTCGCCAGCGCCAAGCCGGTGACGAAGGATGACGAAGACATTTTCGGAACATTCGCCATTTCTCCTCAGCGCCCCGCCAAAGAACTGGATGCCTCCTACGGCCCCGGTCTGCTATCTGCGCAGGAACTGACGCTGACCATTGCCGAACTCATCGAAAGCCGCCTCGGCGGCAAGCCGGAATATGCGGATCGCGTCCGGTTGGGTTCGCTAATCCTGATCGTGCGTGATCTTGATGAAAACGACGCGGTCTCCAGTGTCGGCATCTCCTTGGAACCTGTCGAACCGGCCACCGCTTTGCCCGTCTTTATCAACCTCAAGGAAATCGTTCAGCGCACCCGCAGCCATTTCGCGCAGAAACGAACAGCCCGGTCAGCAAACGCCTCCGGTAACGACATACCGGCTGCAACGGACAAGGTCGGCACCGGAGAAAATGATCGTTAAGCGCCTTGCGCCGACAGTCCAGCATAGTATGTTCGCCACCAAACCCATTCCATTCAACGACATCAGGATCGACATATGCCCGCCTTCAAGACCCTCGATCACCTCACCGACATCGCTGGAAAACGCGTTCTCGTGCGCGTCGACCTCAACGTGCCGGTTGCTGACGGCAAGGTCACGGACAAGACCCGCATTGAGCGCGTTGCGCCAACGATCCTCGAATTGTCTGAAAAAGGCGCGAAGGTTATTCTCCTGGCGCATTTCGGCCGCCCCAAGGGTGAGCCGGTTGCGGATATGTCGCTGTCCCTCATCACCTCTGCCGTGGAAGAGGTTCTCGGCCACACAGTGCATTTCTCATCCGAAGCCATCGGCGAAAAGTCGGCAGATGCTGTGGCAGCCATGAAGAATGGCGATATTCTGCTTCTGGAAAACACCCGCTTCCATAAGGGCGAAGAGACGAACGACGCCACTTTCGCTCAGGATCTGGCAAAGAATGGCGACATCTACATCAATGATGCCTTCTCCGCTGCGCACCGCGCCCACGCCTCCACAGAAGGCCTAGCCCGCCACCTGCCAGCCTATGCCGGCCGCACCATGCAGGCGGAGCTCGAGGCCCTGGAAAAAGGCCTCGGCGCACCCGCACGTCCAGTGGTCGCCATTGTTGGCGGTGCAAAGGTATCGAGCAAGATCGACCTTTTGATGAACCTCGTCAAAAAGGTCGATGCGCTGGTTATCGGTGGTGGCATGGCCAACACCTTCCTCGCCGCACGCGGCACCAATGTCGGCAAGTCGCTCTGCGAGCATGATTTGGCCGAAACCGCCAAGCAGATCATGATCGAAGCCGCCACGGCCGGCTGCGCCATCGTGCTGCCGGAAGACGGTGTTGTCGCCCGCGAATTCAAGGCAAACGCCGAAAACGAAGTCGTAGACATCAACGCCATCCCTGAAGATGCCATGGTTCTGGATGTCGGCCCGAAGTCCGTTGAAGTCATTAAAGGCTGGATTTCGCGCGCAGAAACACTGGTGTGGAACGGCCCCCTCGGTGCCTTCGAAATCGCACCTTTCGACAAGGCAACGGTTGCCGCTGCCCAGCATGCGGCGGAATGCACCAAGGCCGGCAAGCTCGTCTCCGTCGCCGGTGGCGGCGATACGGTGGCAGCACTGAACCATGCTGGCGTGGCAGATGACTTCACCTACATCTCCACAGCTGGCGGTGCATTCCTGGAGTGGATGGAAGGCAAGGTTCTTCCGGGTGTGGCGATATTGCATGAGCACAAGTAAGGGTAGATAAACTCCGCCCACCTCATCGGCCTTCTAACATTCGACGTCATCCTCGGGCTTGACCCGAGGATCCAACCACGTCACCCACGTTGCAACGCAGCAGATGCTCGGGACAAGCCCGAGCATGACGAGGTTTAAGGTTCGCGCTCTCCGTCTGAGTCGAATAAGCACACTCGCCTCTCCACATTTAAAAATTTTAAAGATTTTCTAAAGTTTCAAACGATTGAAATGATTTCAATCGTTTCAATGCTTTAGCGTGCCATTTTCCTGCCTTGGAACTTCTGCTAACCCAAAATCATTGTGCCAAGGGAGATTGAAAAATGACAGAACGTCTTGAAGATATCGCAGTGAAAATGGTTGCCAATGGCAAGGGTCTGCTGGCAGCGGACGAATCCACCGGCACGATCAAGAAGCGGTTCGACAGCATCAACCTGGAATCAACGGAAACCAGCCGCCGTGATTATCGCGAAATGCTGTTCCGTACAGACGAAGCGATGACGAAGTGCATCTCCGGCGTCATTCTCTACGAAGAAACGCTGTTCCAGAAAGCCGCCGATGGCACGCCCTTCGTGGACATCATCAAAGCTGCGGGCAGCATCCCCGGCATCAAGGTCGACACGGGTGCCAAGCCACAGGCGTTCTTTCCGGGCGAAACAGTGACCGAAGGTCTTGATGGCCTCGCTGAACGCCTGAAGAAATATTACGATGCCGGTGCACGTTTCGCCAAGTGGCGCGGCGTCATCAACATCGGTGATGGCCTGCCCACATGGGGCTCCATCAAGGCGGATTCGCAGGCGCTTGCTCGTTATGCAGCACTCTGCCAGCAGGCAGGCATCGTGCCAATCGTTGAGCCGGAAGTGCTGATGGATGGCGAACCAGGCACCCACAGCATTGATCGCTGTGCCGAAGTCACCGAATGGGTTCTGCGCACGGTCTTTACCGATCTCTACGACGCCCGTGTCAACCTCGAAGGTATGATCCTCAAGCCGAACATGGTCATCGACGGCAAGAACGCCCGCAAGGCATCGGTCGATGAAGTGGCCGAGAAGACGGTCAAGGTTCTAAAGGCAACGGTTCCATCCGCCGTTCCCGGCATCGCCTTCCTCTCCGGCGGCCAGTCCTCCGAAGAAGCAACCGCGCATCTCTCCGCCATGAACGCCGGTTACGACCTGCCTTGGGCGCTGACCTTCTCCTACGGTCGCGCACTCCAGGATACGGCGCTTAAAGCCTGGGGCGGCAAGCCAGAAAACGTCGCCGCCGGCCAACGCGCCTTCCAGCACCGCGCAGAGTTGAACTCGCTCGCGGCCCTTGGCAACTGGACACAGGAAGACGAACAGGCTGCCTAAGCATTAGCTTCACGCCGTCGTTCTACAAACCGCTTGCAACATTGTTGCGGGCGGTTTTGTTTGTTGAGGCAGAGGGTGTGGAGGGTTATGAAGCGGAATGAGGCACGACGGCAGCAGCCCTCATCCTGAGGTGCCCCGCAGGGGCCTCGAAGGACGGGGGTTGCGGGTTTGGGGGCACAGTGCGTGGCCGATGCTTCGAGGCTTTGCCCTTCGGCCAAAGCACCTCAGCATGAGGGGGGGAGTGTGCGGCCTGCGCGCTACAAAAGTAAGAACCCCCTCAAGGCCGCAACAACAGTACCAGCGTCCACAGCACGAATGCCCCGGCTGCGATCTTCCAGCAATCGCCGCGCTTGCGAAGGCCCGGCAGGCCGAGCGGGCGGATGATCTGGATGCACATTGCCAGAAGCAGAAAAAGCCCGATTGCCTTCGTCATCCAGAAACCTTTTGGCTTTATTGAAACAGCGTCACAGGCTGGACATTTTTAATGTTCACCAATGACAGGCAACCTATTCGCGCGTCGTCGACCCAGATCTACACCTTGAATCGCCTAGCATGAGAGTGGCTTATGAGCAGAAATCTTCTACCCGTATTCGCTCTTTTATCCAGCACCTTGTTTCTGTTTCTGGGCAATGGCCTACAGGGACTGCTACTTCCCGTGCGGGGATCGGCGGAAGGATATTCCAACGAAGTGCTGGGTTTTCTCGGCACCTCCTGGGCGGCAGGGTTCGTCATCGGCTGCTTCGTGGCACCGGCCATCGTCCGGCGCGCGGGCCATATCCGCGCATTCGGCAGTTTCGTTGCCCTTATTTGCCTGACCGTGCTGTTAACTGGCCTCTTCATCGATGATGTGGCCTGGGTCACGTTGCGGGCGCTGACCGGTTTTTGCACCGCTGGCACCTCTATGATCATCGAAAGCTGGCTGAACGAGCGCGCCACCAATGAAAGTCGAGGCGCGATTTTCTCGCTCTACATCGCTATCACGCTGTTCGGCGTCGTGGCCGGTCAGCTGGTCGTGCCGTTCGGTACCGTCAGTGGCACATCGCTCTTCATGGTCTGCGCCATTATTTATTGCGTCGCCATCATGCCCGCCATGCTGTCAAAAGCGGAAAGTCCGCAACCGCTGAAAAAGGTGAAGCTGGACTTGCCTGCCCTGTACAGAACGTCGCCTGTCTCCTTCGTCGGCATTTTGTTGATAGGCATAGCGAACGGCGCTTACGGTACGCTTGGCGCGGTTTTTGGCGCGCGCGCGGGTCTTGCTCCCACGACGATTGCCATCATGGTCAGCGTGACCATCTTCATCGGCGCATTGGCGCAATTTCCAGCCGGTAAGTTGTCCGACAGAATAGACCGTCGTTTTGTGCTGGCCGGGTTATCAGGCGTAGCTGCTATCGCGGGCCTCGCCGTCACGCTAATACAGCCAAGTCACATCTATGTGCTGATTGGAATGATCGCGGTTTATGGTGCCACTGCAAACGCGCTCTACCCCATCGCCGTGGCACATGCCAACGACTATGCCGCCTCGGAGGATTTCGTCAAAGTTTCGGGCGGCCTGCTGCTGCTCTACGGCATTGGCACCATTATCGGCCCCACACTCGGCGGCCCGATCATGACGTCCTACGGCCCTTACGCCCTGTTTTCCGTTACCGCAGTGGCGCATCTTCTCATCACGGCCTATGCTATATTCCGGTCCAGACAACGTGCAACACTGCCGACAGCGGAGAAGGAAAACTTCTCCACGGCAGCGGCAGCGCCAATGGCCACACCTGAAAGCGTTTCGCTCGATCCTCGCGCACCGCAATATCCGCAGGACGAGGCCGAGTTGGAAAAGGGAGCTGGAATATGAGTGGTTTCGATGAAGAACTACCGGCACAGCCCGCAACGACTCACGTCGTGGGCGGTGATATTTCGCTGCTCTCCGTCGATGAGCTGACCGCGCGCATCGCCGTTCTGCACACGGAAATCGAAAGACTGGAAGCCGAGCTTGAGAAGAAGTCGGTTGGTCGCAAGGCCGCAGAAAGCCTTTTCCGGAGCTGAACCCACAAGGAACGTTTCATTAACGTTACGGAGCGGGTCAGTTTTCTGTTTACCATTAATGAAAAATTAAGCTTTATAAGCGATAACTATACATGTTCAGTTCTTCTGAACTTCAGGCAGTTTCTCCCATCGGCGAATTGGTCTGATTTTTCTCCCTGTTTTACCTTGAGAGCCGCTTTTGCGGCTCTTTTTTTGTGCCGTGGAAAGAGTGCCAAAACTGTGGGTATTAACCTTTCTTTAATAATCAGCTTGCGCATTTGCGCTATTGATATCATCCTGAAAATACAAAGAGGCCGGAACTATTAAGCCTCTATCCCGTTGCCAGTATGGTGCGTAAGCAGGATTTGGAAAAATGTCAGAACAGGTTTTGAATACCATCAGCTTTGCTGGTCGTGCTGCAGCTTCCAACCAGTTCAAGACTCTCTATACAGAGGGTATGACTTTGGTGGAAGAAACGGCGACTTATCTGGACGGCTCTGGCCGCGCAGCTTCCAAGGTTTTGCCGCGTATGGCATCCGTCCTTTACGCTGCCGAATCCATGCGCCTCACCACCCGTCTCATGCAGATGGCATCCTGGCTTCTGCTCCAGCGCGCCGTCAACAACGGCGAGATGAGCCGCGATCAAGTCTTGAGCGAGAAGAACAAGGTTCGTCTCGATAACTTCAATGTTGATCGCAACGCGCCCGGCTGGAACGACCTGCCAGAATCCTTCCGTGACTTGGTTGACCGCTCACTGCGCCTCCAGAACCGCGTAGCTCTGTTGGACCGTGAAATCTACCGTCCTTCGGAAGCAACGAAGGTGCCTGACAACGAAAACAGCGTCCAGGCCCAGCTCAACCTCCTGCGCACGGCGTTTGCAGGCAACTGAGTTTCAGCCAGATAGCGATTTACGAAAGCAGGCTTCGGCCTGCTTTTTTGTTGCCTGCACAGTTATACCGAAACCCAGACAACAAAAAACCCCGGATCGCTCCGGGGTTTTTGCATTCAAGACATCCAACAGGATTAGAGGCCGAGGCCGCCAAAGCGCTTGTTGAACTTGGAAAGGCGACCGCCGCGGTCCATAAGCTGCTGGTTGCCACCAGTCCATGCTGGGTGCGACTTAGGATCGATTTCGAGGTTCATGGTCTGACCCTCGGAGCCCCATGTGGAGAATGTTTCGTATTCTGTGCCATCGGTCATGACCACTTTGATCATGTGATAGTCGGGATGAATTTCAGCCTTCATGACAATCTTCCTGCTTTGGTGACATGCGGACCATTTGCCGCAATTGCGTCAACTGAGCCAATTCAATAATGAAGCTCTAGACCATTTGGCCATGGCTTCCCAATTCGATGCGGAGCCTATACATGAAGGTCGCCGAGATAACAAGTGCCTGCCGATGCTTGGCCCCACACTTGGCCACACATCTGATAAGACACATGTGAGTAGAGCAGAAAGTTGCCGTATAGCGGCAAAAAGCCAGCTATGTTGGCACATGCAGGAGTAGACCGTGGCAGACATGCAGGAACAGAAATCGGCAAAGCGCAAAACGCCGAGACCGCTGGCCAGCCTCTTTCCGTATCTCAAGCGATATCGCGGATTGGTCGCTGCGGCACTTTTTGCGCTCGTTCTGTCTTCGGCCACCACACTTGCCCTACCGCTTGCCGTCCGCCGCATCATCGACCACGGGTTCGAGGGTGCGGACGGGACGATGATCAACAGCTACTTCGCCGTGCTTCTGGCGATTGCGGTGGTTCTGGCAGTCGCCAGCGCCATGCGATATTATTACGTCATGACCATCGGCGAGCGTGTGGTGACCGATCTGCGACGCGATGTCTTTGCGCATCTGACGTCCTTGTCGCAAGGCTTTTTCGATACTAACCATTCCGGCGAACTGACCTCGCGCCTGACCGCCGACACGGTGCAGATTCGTTCTGCTTTCGGTTCATCCGCGTCAGTGGCGTTGCGCAACATCCTGCTCTGTCTCGGCGGCGTGGTGATGATGGTCTATACCAGCCCGCGCCTTGCGGGCTTGGCGCTGCTGGCCATTCCATTGATCGTTTTCCCGCTCATCGCCTTTGGCCGTTCGGTCCGCTCCCGCTCCAGAACCACGCAGGATACACTTGCCGCATCTGCAGCCTTCGCGGCTGAGACCATGTCCGCAAGCCGGACGATCCAGTCATTCAACGCCGAAGCGCTGGCCAATGGCCGTTACAACGACGCGGTCGAGAAAGCCTATGAGGGCGCACGCGCCGCCATCAGTGCCCGTGCAGTGCTGACGGCCGTCGCCATCAGCTTCGTCTTCGGCAGCGTCGTTGCCATCCTGTGGTACGGTGCGCACGGCGTTCTTGTCGGTACCATCTCGGCCGGTACGCTCAGCCAGTTCGTCCTTTACGCCGTCATCGCCGCAAGTTCGCTTGGACAACTGTCCGAAGTCTGGGGGGAACTTTCGCAGGCGGGTGGTGCGGCAGAGCGGCTTTCCGAACTGTTGAACGAGACATCGCCGGTCGAAGACCCCTTGGCTCCGCTTGCCCTGCCCGCTCCGGCACGCGGAGAGGCGAGCTTCGAAAACGTTGCTTTTCATTATCCGCAAGGTGCTGGCAGGCCCATAATCACTGACCTGTCCTTCACGGTCGCGGCGGGCGAAACCGTTGCCATCGTCGGTCCATCGGGTGCTGGCAAAAGCACGGTCTTTTCTCTGCTGATGCGGTTTTACGATCCGCAGGCGGGACGAATCACGATTGACGGCACGGATATTCGCTCAGTGACGCTGGAAGATTTACGCTCGCGGCTGGCCATCGTGCCACAAGATGTGGCGATTTTCGCCTCATCCATCCACGACAATATCGCCTTCGGAAAACCCGATGCTAGCAGGGAAGAGGTCCGTGCCGCAGCCATCGCCGCCCAGGCGGATGGCTTCATCACCAAGCTCCATAATGGCTACGACACGATTGCCGGCGAACGCGGTGTGACGCTATCAGGTGGTCAGCGCCAGCGTATCGCCATCGCCCGTGCCATTCTTCGCAATGCGCCCATTCTGCTTCTCGACGAAGCGACCTCTGCGCTGGACGCTGAAAGCGAGACGCTGGTGCAAAAGGCGCTGGATCAGTTGATCGCCAAACGCACCACCATCGTCGTCGCCCACCGCCTTGCCACCGTGCTGAAGGCCGACCGCATTCTGGTAATGGACGAAGGCCGCATCATCGAGGAAGGCAACCACCAGAGCCTGATCCGCCAAGGTGGACTCTACGCAAAGCTCGCCCGCCTTCAGTTCGAAACCGGCGGTGACGAGGTCGTGACGCTGGTGAAGTCCAGTTAGGGAGGCGGTTCCTTCGACAGGCTCGCCCTCGAAGCATCCAGTCGCATACTCAATTCATAAACCGCAACCCTCGTCCTTTGAGGCTCCGGCTGCGCCTCCGCTCCTCAGGATGAGGGTTGCTACCGCAGTAGCCACATCCGCGTTGTCAAACTGCTATACCCTCCGCCCTCATGCTGAAGTGGCCCAACGCCCTCGAAGATTCAATCCGCCGCATTCTCAGCTCATCACGCACAACCCTCGTGCTTCGAGGTTTCGGCTGCGCCTCCGCACCCCAGAATGAGGGTTGCTACTGCAGTAGCCACATCCGCGTTGTCAAAACTGCTACAGCCTCCGCCCTCATGCTGAGGTGGCGCGCAGCGCCCTCGAAGCATCCGCCGCATACTCAGCTCATAAACCGCAACCCTCGCCCTTCGAGGCTCCGGCTGCGCCTCCGCACCTCAGGATGAGGGGTGCTACCGCGGTAGCAACATCCGCGTTGTCAAAACTGCTACACCCGCCGTCCTCATGCTGAGGTGGCGCGCAGCGCCCTCGAAGCATCCGCCGCATACTCGACTCATCACGCACAACCCTCGTCCCTCGAGGCTCCGACGGTGCCTTCGCACCTCAGGATGAGGGTTGCTGTGTTGTGCCCGCCTCTCCGTCTACACACTCAAGTTTGTGACTGGGGGCTGTGCGTTGCAAGTCACCGCTCCGTCAGCTTCAGCTCGATCCTTCGGTTCTGGGAGCGCGCTTCCGGCGTATCGCCTTCGGCCAGCGGTTGGTATTCGCCAAAACCAGCGGCGACCAGACGGTTGGCCGGAACGCCTTTGGACACGAGATATTTGACCACAGAGGTGGCGCGCGCGGAAGACAGCTCCCAGTTATCGCGGAACCTGCCATTGCCTGACAGCTGCACATTATCCGTGTGACCATCCACCCGCAGCACCCAGTTAATCTCCGCCGGGATTTCCTTGGCGAGGTCGATGATGGCGGTGGCGAGTTTGGCCATCTCCACCTGCCCCTCCGGGTTCAGGTCATTGCCGCCCGAAGGAAACAGCACCTCGGACTGGAAGACGAAACGGTCGCCGACGATGCGGATATTCTCACGGTCGGACAGAATTTCCCGCAGGCGGCCGAAGAAGTCCGAGCGATAGCGGTTAAGTTCCTGCACACGCTGCGCCAGTGCCACGTTGAGGCGACGGCCGAGATCGGCGATCTTGACCTGCGACGACGTGTCCTTGGCTTCAGAGGCTTGCAACGCTGCTTCCACAGACGAAATCTGTGCACGAAGCGCGGCGATCTGCTGGTTCAGAAGATCGATCTGTGACGATGCGCGTGCGCCCGCCTGCCGGGCATCTTCAAGCTCCCCGGAAAGCTGGCCAACACGTGCATTGGCAGCAGAACTATTGCCCGCGCCCGAATCCAGCAGAGACTGCAAACGAGACCGCTCGCTTTCCGAGACCGCCAGTGTGGATTGCAGATTGGCAAGCGTATCTTCGATATCCTGCTTGCTGCCCTTCTCCAGCACCAACAACTCGGTGAGTTCTGAAATCTGGTTGTTCAGCCGACTGAGCACCTCATCCTTGCCGGAAATTTCCCGCGACAGAATGAACTGCGCCAGCACGAAAACGGTAAGCAGGAACATGATGGCCATGAGCAGCGTGGACAAGGCGTCCACGAAACCAGGCCAATAATCGACACCCCGGTCGCGACGGCGATTGCGCCCAAGCGCCATGATCACTCGCTCCCGTTATCGTGGCGGGCGGGACGACCCGTGGTTTTCTGGTCCGCATCTATTTTGGCGGACAGCCTGTCCAGAGTCCGGCGTAACGCCCGCGCTTCTTCCTGCTGCGCTTCGATCCAGTCGCGCAGCATCTGCTGCTCGCCGCGCATGTTCTTGACGAGACCCTGAATGCCTTCGGCGAGGCTGGTCATGGCGGCCAGCGACCGCTCAGTACCGACAGCGCCGTAGCCGCTGGTCTTGATCTCGCCCGTCACATCCGTTCCCGGATCGGTCACAGAGGACAGCCAGTTTTCGAGTTCGGTATAAAAGCGGTTCTGCGCGCGGCCAGCCTGAAGGTCGAGAAAACCGAGAATGAGCGAACCGGACAGACCAAGAAGCGACGACGAGAACGCCGTGCCCATGCCGGCCAGCGGCGCGGTCAGGCCGGATTTCAAAGACGAAAGAACGTCGTTGGTATCGCCCGATGTGGGGTCCAGCCCCTGAATGACATCACTGATGGCGGCGATGGTGCCGATCAAGCCCCAGAAGGTACCGAGCAGACCGAGAAACACCAGCAGCCCAATCAGATAACGCGAGGTATCGCGCGATTCGTCCAGCCGTGTGGCGATAGAATCGAGAATGGAACGCTGCGTGACGGTCGACAGTCGCACCTCGCCACGCTTGCCGATGACCGAATGCATTGGCGCAAGCAGTTTGGGCGTGCGTCCAGCCTTGTCGACATTGCCAACGGCCTGAAAGCCGTTGAACCAGCGCACTTCCGGGCGAAGAGAGAGAATTTGTGTGAACACCAGAATGATGCCGATGACGAGAACGCCAAGAATGAAGCCGTTCAGTCCCGGATTGGTCATGAACGCCGTCTGCGCCTGCCGGAAAAGAATAGCGGCGAGGAACGCGACGATGATGAGGAAAATGATCATCGTCCACAAAAATGGCGTGGGGCTCGACAGCTTGTGATGATATTGCTTCGTCACCGATCGCTCGACGCCGACATCGAGCCGTTCCGTATCCGTCATAATGCTCGTTCCCTCTGGCACTGCCGCAACGTCCGCGCGAAGACCTCAAGGCATTCGGCAAGCGTGATCGCGGTTACGACCGGAAGCTAGTGGAAAATTACGACGAATTGAAGTGAAAAGCCGGACGCCACAGGGGTTTTTGCACGGTGTGGTCATGCAATAGCTGTGGAGGGTGCCATTTGGGGTGGGCTCCCTGTTGTGTGACCGTACCTATCTTCCGTCATCCCGCACTTGATGCGGGATCCAGTCAGCCCAAGTTCTTGATCACAAAAGACTCTTTTGCGCCGCAGACGCGGCGCTGCTGGATTCCGGCTCAAGGCCGGAATGACGGGCGGAGGGTGTGTTAACGGCCCGGAATCGGACGGTTGATCACTTCGCTCAGTGCCTTGTGGATATATTCGTTTCCGGCAACGACGCTGCCCGTGCCGAAAATGTCCTGTCCACCCTTCATGTCGCTGACGAAACCGCCCGCTTCACGAATGAGAACGAGGCCAGCGGCCATGTCCCAAGGTGCAAGTTCGGCTTCCCAGAAACCGTCGAGACGGCCAGCCGCGACGTAAGCGAGATCGAGCGAGGCCGCGCCGAAACGGCGGATGCCGGCCACTTCGCCCATGGTGTGGCGAAGCTCGACCAGGAACTTGCCGTGGTTGCCACGACCCAGATGCGGAACGCCGCAGCTGACGACGCAATCGGTAATCTGCTTGCGCGCAGCCACACGAATGCGGCGATCATTGAGGAACGCGCCGCTGCCGCGCTCGGCGGTGTAAAGCTCGTCTGTCGCAGGGTTGAAGATCACGCCAGCGACCACTTCGCCATTGCGCTCCAAGGCGATGGAAACGGCGAATTGCGGAATGCCGTGCAGGAAGTTGGTGGTACCGTCCAAGGGATCGACGATCCAGCGATGCGCGCCGTCAGAACCCTTTTCCTCCCCGCCTTCTTCACCCAGAAAGTCGTAGGTCGGGCGGGCCTTCATCAGCTCGTCATGAACGATCTTTTCGGCTTTCAGGTCCGCCTGCGATACGAAATCGCCTGGTCCCTTGACCGAAACCTGCAGGTTCTGCACTTCACCGAAGTCACGCGACAAAGATTTTCCCGCCTTGAGCGCGGCCTGAACCATGACATTGAGAAGGGCTGAACGGGCCATGAAGATGTTCCTGAAAGGTGGCTGAACCTGCTAGCCGAAATTTCCGGCAGGCACGCAAATGCGGTTTCTGATTGAAAGTTTGCGGTTCAAGACCACAAAACGCGCTGGAATTCAAGGTAAAAAGCCGAAAGCTGGTGCCAGGCTCACGCCGGACGAAAGCGGTTGGCAGCCTCGATGGCCTTCTTTTGCTGATCCTCTTCGATGCCGAGATAGAAATCCTCCAACCCCGGGTCTTTCAGACCGGCACGGCGTGACAGCACATACCATTTGGCCGCTTCCACCGGGTCAGGCTTGGTGCCGAGCGCCTGGATGTAGAGATGCGCCACCTTGTTCTGGGCGACGACATTGCCGCGTTGTGCGGCACCGTAGAGCCAACGGAAGCCTTCTTCGAGATTGCGCTCGCCACCTACGCCGTTGACGAGCCAAACGCCGAGATCAACCTGGGCCGTATCGAAACCGGCTTTTGCCGCGCGCGTCAGCCAGTCGCGGGCCTTGGCTTTCTTTTCAGCAGGGATGTCCTTGAGGTTCCAGTAAATCTGCGAAACCGCATATTGAGCATCCGCCACGCCCTTTTCTGCGGATTTCTCGTAAAATGGCAGCGCGGCATGCAAGCCGTTGGGACCGGGCGTCTGCGAGACCAGAATCTGCGCCCAGTTGAACTCGGCCTCGGCATTACCAGCGTCTGCGGCGCGGCGCATATAATCGTCGGCCAGCGTCTTGTCGTGCTTGACGAGTTTGCCTTCCATCAACAGCAGAGCGTATTTGAACATGGCAACGGCGTCACCGCCTTTTGCTCCCTGCTCGTACCAGAAGGCTGCGGTCTTGTCGTCGCGGGCAATGCCGAAGCCGCGTGACATCATTTCCGCCACCAGCGTCTGCGCACTCGCATCGCCGTTCTGGGCGCGGGTCAAGGCCTTTGACAGCGCCTGAACGTATTCACCGCGCTGGTAATGACCATAAGCCTCATCGACCTTGCCGGTGAATTTCTTCTCAGGCGGCAGGGCTGGCAGCTCTGCTCCCATGCGCTGATAGACATTGACGCCGCCGGAAGGCTGCAAATCCTTTTGCTCTTCGGTCACGACCCGACCCTTGCGGATCGGTTCGGCGTCCGCATTCGATGGCCGCGACAACACGTCCGGTGCCGTTTTGTTGGCAGGGCCGAAATCCGTATCTTCGTCCACCGGCGTCGCATCCGCTGGCGGAGCCTGCGTCCCGAGGCCGGGCAGCAGATCAGACTGTGCGGGCGGCGGGGTTTGCGCCAACACCACATGCGGCATCACCGCCCAGGCAACGGCAAGGGCAGACACAGACAGACGAAAACGAAGCGAGCGAGCGATCATCGCCTGTATCAACCGCCAAACCGTGGCGCTTTTTCGTCAAGCAGCGCATTCGCTTCAGCCACCGCCTGCGCAGGACCTCCAGCATGGCTGAACACACCCAGACGCAAGGCTACGAATTCAACGCCCGTTTCGGCAACGGGAATGACCGAAGCGACGTCCGAACCGCCCATGATGATAACGGGGATCTCGATCATGGAGGCCCACCATTCGCCCAGCGCCATGTTCTTGGGGTGCGCTTCCGGCTTGATATCGCCTTCCAGCTTGCCGAAGAACATGTAGTCGGGGTTGCTCTCACCCTGCTCCAGCGCCTTGTGGCGATCGTCCGCATTGCCGCCACCAACGATGAGTTTTGGCGAAAAATTCTCGACGGCTTCGGAGAGTGCATCTGCCCCGCCGATGACGTGCAGGCCATCTGCCTTGACGCGGCTGGCTGTGCGGCTATCGCCTGCGACGAGCGCTGCGGCACCCGCTTCCTGAACGATCGGCACCAGCGTTTCGGCCAGTTTCTGGAAGCTCGCATCATCAAGACCGTATTGCGGAATGATAACAGAAGCGACATCGCCACCACGCAGCGCGTCTTCCAACGTCTTGGCCTGATGGTCGGCATCGTCGTGAGCAGGAACGATCAGAACGAGTCGGCAGCGATCTCTAGGTGCAGTCATCGGTTTTTCCATTTTCCGCAGACAGGACGCTTCCCGCGCAATCTGCACTCGTTTTCATGTCATACTTCCGATAAACCGGACAGGCGAAAGGATCAACCGTCCATCCATGCTAGCTGATTTCCATTTTTTCCTCGTTGCCATCCCCGCAGTCATCCTCGTCGGCCTTTCCAAAGGCGGACTGGGCGGCGCTTTGGCGCTGATGGGCGTGCCTTTGATGGCGCTGGCCGTGCCGCCGGTGCAGGCGGCTGCGATCTTTCTGCCCATTCTCGTGGTCATGGATATCGTCGCGCTGATCGCCTGGCGCAAATACAATCACCGCCAGACCCTGTTGATCATGCTGCCGGGAGCGATTGTGGGCATAACGCTGGGCTGGGCGATGTCGAGCATGATTTCGCCCGATGCCATGCGTCTGGTGGTGGCGAGCGTCACCATTATCTTCGTGTTGCGCTATTTCTATGAAGCTTACAGAACCTCTCGCGGCGGGCTGGAAACACCCGCGAAAGGCCAACGGCCGGTTAGGGCGACGATCTGGTCCAGCCTTTCGGGCTATGCCAGCTTCGTGGCACATGCGGGCGGGCCGCCATTCCAGATTTACGTGCTGCCGCTGAAACTGGACCCGAAAGTCTATACCGGAATGAGCGTTCGCTTTTTTGCGATCATGAACGCCATCAAACTCATACCCTATTTCGCGCTGGGGGCGCTGGACGCCACCAACCTCACCACATCAGCCATGCTGCTGCCGGTCGCCATGGTTGCGACCTTTGCCGGGGCGAAAGTGGTGAAATACATGAAACCGGCAATCTTTTATCCGCTGATGTACGGCATGGCCTTTCTGGCCGCGCTGAAACTTCTCTGGGACGGACTACCGATCTAGAGACCGGGACACGCGCTCAAACAAAAGGCCCTGATCGCGAGAGCAATCAGAGCCGGGCTTTCAGGCTGCGACGTAAACTATACTGACGTCAGGCAACAAAGATATGGTTTGATCAATGCGTGGTGGAGGCTTGCAGCCTCTGCATTTCGTCCTTCAGGCGCAGTTTTTTGCGTTTAAGATCCACAATCTGCTTATCATCCGAAGAGGGGGAAGCGAGAACGGTTTCGAGCTCCTCCTCAAGAGCACCGTGTTTCTTTTCCAGCGATGCTATATGAGCCTGAATGGTCATGCGGCACGTCCTTCCTTGTTGAACCTACCTCCAGCGCTCCATCGCTGGAGTTTCAGGTTTACGACACCAATGTGACATGGAACGCCCAGCTTGTCGAAGGCAGAATCAAGGCAATATCTAGGCAAAATGCGCATTAGGGAAACTTCCCGTTACCGTCATTTGATGGTACAGGCACCAAGAGCGACAACAAAATGGCCGGATGGCGGTCCGGTTGTATCATATGGGGATAAACAGATGCCCGATCAGGACCACGCTGATGTCAGGCTTGCACTCGCAAGGCTGCGGCAGGAGCATGAAGACTACGATGTCGCGATCAATGCGATGATCCAGACCAATTGCGAGGCATTGCGCATTCAGCGGATGAAGAAGAAAAAGCTGGTCATCAAGGACAAGATGACTCAGATCGAAGACCAGATTATTCCTGATATCATTGCCTGATACGGAGAGACCGTTGAGCACAGAGACACCGCCCGTCGCCATCATCATGGGAAGCCAGTCCGACTGGGAAACCATGAAAAACGCAGCCGACACGCTGGATGCGCTGGATGTGGAATATGAAGCGCGCATCATTTCCGCCCACCGCACACCGGAGCGCATGTTCAGTTTCGCCAGCGGCGCGCGTGACGAAGGCTTCAAGGTCATTATCGCCGGTGCCGGTGGTGCGGCCCACTTACCCGGCATGACGGCTGCGCTGACGCCGCTTCCGGTTTTCGGCGTTCCCGTGCAGTCGAAGACCATGTCGGGGCAGGATAGTCTCTATTCCATCGTGCAGATGCCCGCAGGCATCCCGGTCGGCACACTCGCCATCGGCCGTGCCGGTGCCATCAACGCCGCTTTGCTTGCCGCAGCCGTGCTCGCACTATCCGACGAAGACCTCGCGGACAGGCTGGACGAATA
This sequence comes from Agrobacterium sp. DSM 25558, assembly GCF_900100825.1. Lineage (NCBI taxonomy): Bacteria > Pseudomonadati > Pseudomonadota > Alphaproteobacteria > Hyphomicrobiales > Rhizobiaceae > Agrobacterium > Agrobacterium sp. DSM 25558. The sequence goes on from NZ_FMUD01000021.1 coordinate 26,674, forward strand.
CCGCGCCCGCCAGACGGCAGCCATTGCCGAATATCCCATGGACACCCCGCAATGACATCGGGAAGGATTGGGAAATCTGGAACGATCGGCATTATCGGTGGCGGTCAGCTTGCCCGTATGCTGGCCATGGCGGCTGCCCGTCTCAACTTCCGCACCATCGTGCTGGAGCCGCAGGCAGACTGTCCGGCAGCACAAGTCTGCAACCGCCAGATCGTCGCCGCTTACGATGACGAAAAGGCGCTGGCCGAACTGGCAAGCGTCTGCGATGTCGTCACCTACGAATTCGAAAACGTTCCGGTGGTTGCCGCGCAAACACTGGCTGCTTCCGTTCCCGTCTATCCACCGGCGCAGGCGCTCAGTGCCTCGCAGGACCGGTTGACGGAAAAACGTTTCCTGAATGATTGCGGCATTCCCACAGCCTACTTCCGGCAGGTTGATGACCAGGCGAGTCTTGAGGCGGCCCTGTCCGATTTCAGTGGCAAGGGTGTCCTGAAGACCCGCCGCATGGGCTATGACGGCAAGGGCCAGCGCGTGTTCAAAGGTGGCGAAGACCTGACCGGTGCCTTCGACGCGCTGGGCGGCGTGGCGCTCATCTTGGAAAGCTTCGTTCCGTTCGAACGCGAAGTGTCGATCATCGCCGCACGCTTTCAGGACGGCACGGTTACCTGCTATGACCCGGCAGAGAATGTGCACCTCGGTGGCATCCTGCACACTTCGACCGTTCCAGCACTGCTTTCCGACACCGCCAAGGTTGTTGCCGTAGAATCGGCGGAGAAGCTGCTCAGCGCGCTCGATTATGTCGGCGTCGTCGGCATCGAATTCTTCGTGCTGCCGGATGGATCGCTGGTGGCCAATGAAATGGCACCGCGCGTGCACAACACCGGCCACTGGACGGAAGCGGCTTGCGTCGTCTCGCAATTCGAGCAGCATATTCGCGCCGTCGCAGGGCTTGCCCCCGGCTCCACGCAGCGCCATTCCGACTGCGTGATGACCAATCTCATCGGCGGCGACATCAACGACGTGGCGCAATGGCTGGCCAAAAAAGACTGCCTCGTGCATCTCTACGGCAAGACGGAAGCGCGCACGGGCCGCAAGATGGGCCATGTGACGGAGCTGATGAACCCCGGAAAACCAAGTCTTTCCCGGCAAAATATGGCTTAGCGTGTTGACAGGCTGGGACTGACAAGGTATTTGCCTGCCAACCGAAAAAAGCGCGCCCTCGTAGCGCGTTTTTGATTGTTTATATATGCGTGGCAAGAAGCGTCACGCCAAACTGCGGACCAGAAAAATGAAGATCAAGAACTCGCTCAAAGCGCTTAAGGCCCGTCACCGCGATAACCGTCTGGTTCGCCGCAAGGGCCGCGTCTACATCATCAACAAGATGAACCCGCGTTTCAAAGCTCGTCAGGGCTGATTACCGGTTGCATGCGTGTCCGCCCGGTCGAGGCGGATCACATTGTTGATAGACTACAGAATTTGATTTCATAATTGGCGCAGGCGGATTATCGTATTCGTATGCGCCAATTTTGTTTTCATACGTTTCTCATTGCCTGCCTCGGAACCGCTGCCCTCAGCGCCCTTCCCGCCTTTCACGTTTCCGCTGCCCATGCAGCCGATTCGGAAAAGCCAGCGCAAGCAGCTGTAGCGCCTGACAATCCGCAAAGCGATTCCGTTGGCAACCTGTTTTCCAGCCTGAAAAAAGAACGTGATGCCCAAAAGGCTCGCGTCATCGCCAACGAGATCGTCGGCGCGTGGACGGATTCCGGCAGCGCGACCATCAACCTTTTGATGAAATGGGCGGAAGAAGCAGCCGACGAGAAGCGCAAGGCCGCAGCCTACGACTTCCTCGACCAGGCCATTCTGCTGGAGCCTGACTATGCGGAAGCATGGTACCGTCGTGCTCTGGTGCATTTTGCCGATGGAGACACTCGCAAGGCGATGTCGGACCTGAACCAGACACTGGAAAAAGAGCCGCGCTATTTCCCTGCACTCGCCAGTCTCGCCAATATTCTCGAAAGCACGGAGCGCAACGAACTGGCGCTGAAAGTGTGGGAACGCTATCTGGCGGTCTACCCCGCCGACAAGGACGCCCAGAAAGAAGCTGGCGACCTTGCGGAGAAGCTTGCGGGTACGCGCAGCTAAACCAGTTCCGACTTACGCCACGCCGATGCGCAGCAGGTCGTGGAAGTGCACGAGGCCGATGGGGCGGTTGTCTTCATCTACTACGATCAGCGCGCCGATATGATGCTTTTCCAGCGTCGCCAGTGCGGCTGTTGCCAAAACGCTCTTGGTCACGGTTTTCGGCTTTACCGTCATGATCTCATCGACAGAGAGTTCCGAGAGATTGCGCGTCAGATTACGCGCCATGTCGCCCTCGGTGACGATGCCGCAGAGGCGGCCATCCTCATCCAGAACAGCCACGCAGCCGAAATGCTTGCGCGCCAGAACGCCAACTGCTTCCGGCATGGGCGTACCCTTGGAAACCAGCGGCAGGCGCTCGCCCGTATGCATGATGTCGCCGACCAGCGCGAGGCTGGCACCGAGTTTTCCACCGGGGTGAAACACACGGAAATCACCCGCCGTGAAACTGCGCGCTTCCAGAAGAGCAATGGCCAGCGCATCGCCCAGCGCCAGTTGCATCATGGTCGATGTCGTCGGTGCCAGGCCATGCGGGCAGGCTTCCTGCTCATCGGGTATCAACAACACGATATCGGAGGATTTTGCTAGCGAGCCCTGCTGCGTGCAGGTCATCGCGATCAATGGAATGGAAAAGCGTCTGGTGTAATTGATGATGCTGCGAAGCTCGACACTCTCGCCACCTTTGGAAATGGCCAGCACCACATCATTGCCGCCGATCATGCCAAGGTCGCCGTGATTGGCTTCCGCCGCATGGACGAAAAAAGCGGGCGTTCCCGTTGATGCGAAAGTGGCTGCGAGCTTTGAGCCGATATGACCACTTTTACCGACACCGGTGATGATGAGACGTCCATCGGAGTTGCCGATGGCATCGATGGCCTTGCAGAAACCATCGCCAAGGTCGCCCAGAAGCGCCTGTTCCAAAGTAGCCAGGCCGTTTTTCTCAATGGAAACGGTCCGCAACGCGGACTCAACGGCATGGTTTTCAACCAGTGTGACAGCTCTCGTAATCATGCTCGGACTGATACTCTTTTCGATAAACCGTGTCTATTGGCCACGCGCGGCGACGTCGCCAATAAATTAAGAACTCTTTCAGCGTGCCATCTTCTTCTTGCCGACAGGCAGATCAACAGGGCACGCGCCTGCGTAATGCGCATCGATCGTAAAGGTCTGCCCCTCCTCCTGACCCGTTTTACCGGTGAAAACGGTCGTCGACTGAACGCGATAGTCTTTCTGAAAATCGCCCGAAAACTCCACGAGAAGCTTCACCTTGCCGGTCGAAGCAGACTCGCAATAGGCAAAGACTGTCTGGCCGTCTGCGGTCGTCTCCGTATGCGCGACTTGGCACTCCTTGGCAAAATTGTCCCAAATATCACTGTCGATGACGTTGTCATTGCTGTCCCCTACGCAGGCCGACCAGTTTGCAAACGGGTTGTCCTTAGAGGTTACCACCCACAGTCCGGCCTTGCGAGGTGGCGGCTCTGAATCAGCGGTCGCAATTGATGGCAGCACTGCCAAACCCACGACATAAGCGGCGTATCGCAAAAGCCTGTTCAATTTCGCATTTCCTTGGTTGTCGTAACTCGTCCAGCGCTCCTATAGACGAGGCAGCGTATCCATTGAAGAGCACAGGCGTCTCCGACGCCTTTTTACAGAACGTTAACCATAAAATAACCCGGTGCGGGCAAACTGCCTTTTCATTACGGCACTGCCGGTACGCAAAATCTGCGAAGAAAAACATATGCTTATGGCTTGTAAAAGCTGGCATATGCGGACAATGGCAGACTTGCTCTCGGCATTCATTTGGTCAGAACCGGATAGAAACAAGCATGGTTTTTCACAGCACCGCAAGACGTCTGCCGACGTGGCGGAAAGCAGCCCTGATGCTGCTGGCTTGTACCGTGCTGTGCCCGGCAACGCTTGGTTTCGCCCAGTCGACAACCCAAACGCAGGCAACTCCGACCGCCAGAACCCTGACCAGCGCCGACCCCTTCCTCGGTCAGAACGACCTTTCAGTTATCGATCCGGATAGTGCCAGCCGGCAACCGAAAGCCCCCGTCGCGACCGACACGGTTACGACAGGCAGTACTCGGCCGCTGTCCAATCCGGGCGAAGCAATCCCCGAAGATAGCGACGAAGCGATCGAGCCGGTCGATACGCGCGAAAATACCTTCGAGACGACCGTCGATGGCGGAGAGAATGCAACGATAGACGATGGCACGCCGCCAGGCATCCGCATCGGCACACTCACCCTGCGCCCATCGATCAGCCAGACGTTGAACCACGAAAGCAAGACCTTTCCTGGTGGTTCGACCAGCCGAAATTATCTGACGACCGGTATTCGCGGTACGCTGACCAGTGATTGGTCCCGCCACGCACTGACGGTAACCGGCGATGGTGCCTACCAGCGCAATCTCGGTGGCAGCAGCGCAGGCGAAGAGCCGAGCGCCAATATCGCCGCAGACCTTCGCCTTGATCTGGGTGATGGAACGCAGGCCAACCTGACCGCCGGATACGCTTTCAGCCGTGAAGACACCAACGATCCCAACGCCGTATCAGGTGCATCCGTCCAGGGTGGCGAACATATATTCACGGCCGGCGCATCGGTTGAGCGCAATGTCGGGATATTGAAGGCACTCGCAGCACTTGACCTCTCGCGCACCGTTTATACCGACGCAAAAGGCGTCAACGGCCAGGCCATCAGCCTCGCTGACCGTGACCGTTATGGCGCGGATATCAGAGGCCGTGTGGGATACGAGCTTTCCCCTGCCCTCATTCCATTCCTGGAAGTCACGGCGGGCCTGACAAATTATGACCAGAGCCGGGATACCACCGGCTATGAACGCTCGTCCCAATCCTACGGGGCAAAGGTCGGTGCGCAGATCGATCTAGGTGAAAAGCTGAAGGGTGAAGCTGCTGTCGGCTATCTGCGCAAGGGCTACGACGACAGCAGACTGTCCGCTATCGATGCTTTGAACGTTGATGGCAACATCGTCTGGTCGCCGCAGCGTGGCACGGATGTCAGCTTCGGACTTCGCACGACGATCGAAGATTTCGCTGGCGGATCACGCGGCGGCTGGATTTCCCGGCAGTTCACCACGGGTCTGACACAGCAACTGCGCAGCGATCTCGTAGCACGCCTGACGGCGGGCATAGAACGCCGCTCCTACCTCACCTCCAGCCTCAACGACGAAACGGAATATGTCGCCGGTGCCGGGCTGACCTGGAGCATCAACCGCTATCTCGATCTGACCACCGACATCGCTTACGAGGTAACGCCGGTTACCGACAACCGCACATGGCGGATCGGAGCCGGGCTGGTTTTAAAGCGGTAACGGTGATCGGCATGCTGTCCCTCATGCTGAGGCGTTTTGTCTGCAAGACAAAGCCTCGAAGCATCATTTTAATCCTCATTCCCGGCCTGCATCCTCGCCCTTCGAGGCTCCTCCGGAGGACCTCAGGGTGAGGACGCGATCGCTGCGGATCAATAGAGAGTGGCGCTGAAACGAAAAAACCCGGCGCGACGGCCGGGTTTCTTGTCACTTGATGGCTTGCAGCAAGCAAACAGCCTTACTTCAGTCGGCTGACCAGCTTCTTCAACGGCTCTTCGATGGATGGCCGAATATCCGCACGTTCCAGAGCGAACGCCAGGTTGGCGAGGATGAAGCCATCCTTGGCACCGCAGTCGAAGGTTTCGCCATCAAAGCGATAACCGGCGAACTCCTGGCTCTTGGCAAGCGACAGCATGCCATCAGTCAACTGAATTTCGTTGCCGGCACCCCGTTCCTGATTTTCCAGAATGTTGAAAATCTCAGGCTGAAGGATGTAGCGACCGTTGATATAGTAATTCGACGGTGCAGTTCCCTTGGCAGGCTTTTCCACCATTTCAGTGATCTTGAAGCCTTCACCTACGGTTTCGCCAACGCCGACGATGCCGTATTTGTGCGCCTGGTCCGGCTCACATTCCTGAACGGCGATGACGTTGCCGCCGGTCTGGTCATAGAGATCGACCATGCCCTTGAGGCAGCTTTTCTGAGAGTGCATGATCATATCAGGCAACAACACGGCGAAAGGCTCGTCACCGACGATATCGCGTGCACACCAGACCGCGTGGCCAAGACCGAGCGGAACCTGCTGGCGTGTGAAGCTTGCCGTACCTGCTTTTGGCAGAATGTTCGACAGAAGCGTCAATTCGGCATTCTTGTTGCGCTCGCGCAGCATCTGCTCGAGTTCGAACTGGATATCGAAATAATCTTCGATAACGCCTTTTCCACGGCCCGTAACGAACACGAAATGCTCGATACCGGCTTCGGCGGCCTCATCCACCACATATTGGATGACAGGCTTGTCGACAACGGTCAGCATTTCCTTCGGAACCGCTTTGGTTGCAGGCAGGAAACGCGTTCCAAGACCCGCGACTGGGAAAACCGCTTTCCGAATTTTTTTCTGTTCTACCACACATCCCTCCTCAGAGATTCACTGGAGCATTAATTGCACACGACTTTGTTATTTAAAAAGTGGCAAACTTTTGTAAAGGGTGACGATACCTTTGGTTAATGGTAAAGAATTTGTTGACTTTGAGTTGGTATTACATCGATGAGCCCGATGCGTATCTCGCTATCGAAATGACATTCGAGAGAAACGAAAGACTGCCGATGAAAAAGCTGATCCTTTCCACCGTCCGTAAATATGGCTGCATGGCACTTGCGGGCATTGCAATTGCCCTTGCGCCTGCAACAGCGAACGCCGACGCAGGCTTCAGACAATGGATCAACCAGTTCTATACCACTGCCGCCAAAGAAGGCATCAGCAAATCGACCTATCAGAAGGCTTTTGCAGGCGTTGACGAGCCGGACCCGGATGCCCTGCGCAAGGCGACCTTCCAGCCAGAATTCACGACGAAGATCTGGGATTACGTCGATAGCCGCGTGAACCCCTATACGGTCCGCATCGGCCGTGAAATGAAGATGAAGCACGCCACGACCCTCAACTGGATCGAGCGCAACTTCAAAGTGGACAAGCACATCATCCTCGCCATCTGGTCGATGGAGTCCAATTACGGCGCAGTTCTGGAAAAGCCGGAACGCCTGCACAATATTCCGCAGGCCCTGGCGACCCTTGCCTATTCCGACCCCAAGCGCGGCAAATTTGCACGCACGCAGCTGATCGCGGCACTGAAGATTCTGCAAAATGGCGATGTGACACCGAAGCAGTTGACCGGCTCCTGGGCTGGCGCGATGGGTCATACCCAGTTCATCCCCACCAGCTACTTGCTTTACGCTGTCGATGCTGATGGCAACGGCAAGCGCGACATCTGGCACTCCATTCCCGATGCTTTGGCAACCGCCGCCAATCTTCTGGCCAAAAACGGCTGGGAACCCGGCCGGACCTGGGGTTATGAGACCGCCGTACCAACCGGTGGCGCTCGCTATGAAGGCCAGACAAAGAGCATGGCTGAATGGCAGAAGCTCGGCTTCGCTCGCCCCAACGGCAAGGGTTTTCCACGCGGTGCTGACCGGGCCATGCTGAAGATGCAAGGCGGTGGCAACGGCCCCGGCTTCCTGATGACGAAAAACTTCTTCACCATCAAAAAATACAACGCCTCCGACAGCTACGCACTGGCCGTGGGTCTGCTGGCCGATGAAATTGCCGGAACTGGTGGTATGCAGCAACGCTGGCCGCGCCCGGACAACACGCTGGATGTAAAAGAAAAGTTCGAATTGCAGACGCGCATGAAAGAACTCGGCTATTATGACGGCGAAGTGGACGGCAATTTCGGCTCTGGCTCCAAGGCTGCGATCAGCGCCATTCAGCGCCGCATGGGCATGGAAAACGATGGCGAACCATCGCGCATGCTGCTCCGCGCCCTGCGCAATTGACAGACTTTGCCAACGGCACCAGAATTAGAAAAAAATAAAGAACCGTCCGGGAGGTTCACGCCGTGGTGACACAACGCAAAGGCACTAAATGGAGCAAAACACGGCGCAGTGGTGCCGTGTTTCTTGCGCTGGTCATCTGCCTGCCGGTCGTTTCTCAAGATTCGCACGCACAGGAAATGCGTGAGCGTCGCACCCTGTTCGAAATGATGTTTGGCAGCCCCATCCGGCGCGATGACCGCATGTACGAACCGGAACGCGGCCAACAACAAAGAATGCGGCGTCCACCACCGCAGCGCGACAACCGCGCCGTGACCCGCCCACCTGCACCCCGCAAAACGCCATCGGTAGTACAGATGCGGACGGAAAAGCCCGGCCCTGTTGCCAAGCTTGAAAACGCCCGCCGCGTTCTTGTCATCGGCGATTTTCTGGCAGGCGGCATGGGTGAAGCGCTGGTTTCCACTTTCGAAAGCTCCCCCGCCATCACGGTGGATGTCCGCTCCAACGGCTCATCCGGTCTGGTGCGCACGGATTATTACGACTGGTTTTCCAATCTCCCGCAGTTCATCAAGGAAACCAGCCCGGCCACAATCGTCATCATGATGGGCTCCAACGACCGCCAGCAGATGGCGATCGGCGATGTGAAAGAAAAATACGGCACCGATCTCTGGCTCAAGGAATATGAGCGGCGCATCGATGCATTGATTGCCCTTGCCAAGCGCCAGCAGGTGCCAGTTCTCTGGGTCGGTCTCCCCGCGTTCCAATCGCCATCCCTCACGGCTGATTTCGTCAGCTTCAACCGCCTCTATCGCAACCATATCGAAAAGGCTGGCGGCGAGTTCGTGGATGTCTGGGATGGTTTCGTCGATGAAGCCGGCAAGTTCGTAACAACAGGCTATGACGTCAACGGCCAGCAGGCACGCCTGCGTGAAGCCGACGGCATCGGCATGACCCAGGCGGGCAAGCAGAAACTCGCCTTCTACGTCGAAAAATTCGTGCGCCGCCACCTGGATGGGGCAGGCCCAGACCTGATGAAACTCGACGGCAGCAACCTGCCCGCCCTCACCTCGCTCCCCGCACTCGGCATCGACGCCCAGCAAGTCCGCACCCAACCCATCAGCTTGACCGACCCCGACCTCGACGGCGGCGACATCCTTCTAGGAGGAAAAACGCCCCCCAAACTCTCCGTCACGGAATCTCCGCGCGAAAAACTCACCAAACCCGGCCTGATGGACGACGCCCCGCTAGGCCGCGTGGATGATTACCGCATGCCAGCACCAGCGGAGACGGCGGCGAAGTAGTAGAGATCGTTCGGTCGAGGCCGAAGCATCGAAAATGAAAAATCTTATAGTGTCGACCCATCGAAATCTTTCAGAAAGAGACTGAAATGGGCGACCTGCCAATTTATCTACCCGGAATATTGATGGCGTACTCCGCCTTCCTACTCGGGATCGCTAGTCCCGGACCAAACGTGCTGGCTGTCATTGGCACATCTATGAGCGTCGGTCGAACTCCCGCCATGGCACTTGCACTTGGAATAGCCACCGGCTCATTTTGCTGGGCCGCTCTAGCGGTCGCAGGGTTGTCCGCATTGCTCTCGACCTATGCGATGGCTTTGATTGCCATAAAAATTGGCGGGGGTCTCTATCTCCTATGGCTCGCGTATAAGGCTTTCAAATCAGCGTCGTCAAAACATGATGTTGAAGCCAAAGAACTGTCAGGGGGCAGACGCACGCTCTGTGGGTATTGGTTACGAGGCGTCACCGTTCAAATGACAAACCCAAAAGCAGCCCTGACTTGGGTCGCAATCATTTCGCTCGGGCTGGCAGACAACGCACCTAACTGGGTCGGCTTGGTCATTGTCATTGGAACATCGATCTTGTCGGTGATCATTCATCTGCTCTACGCGATTGCGTTTTCAACGCCGATCATGGTCAGGCTCTATTCTAAATCGCGACGCGTCATTCAGGCTACGCTCGGTGCTTTCTTCGCGCTCGCAGGCATCCGGCTTCTGCAAGCCGGACGTAGAGAACCGACACGCGGTTAAAACATCACGGAGACGACAACGAAGTCCGTTGCTGTTTTCGACATGTCACAACGTGGCCAGTATCTTCTCCCGTTCCACCCTTGACCGCTCGATGCGGTTTCTCGCCTCAGTCACGATCTCTGGTGCGGCCTGCTTCGGCGTTCCGGCATGGAAGGGCGGTGCTGGCGCATATTCGAGGGACAGTTGAACCACCTCTGCTTCACGCTGTCCGAACAGTTCAGCAATCACGCTCAGGCCAAAATCGATACCGGATGTCACCCCGCCAGCTGTGATAATATTGCCGTCCCGCACGACTCGTTCGTGCACTGGTGTCGCACCAAACCGTGTGAGGAAATCCATCGCATTCCAGTGCGTGGCGGCGTTTTTGCCCTTGAGAAGCCCGGCAGCGCCAAGAACCAGTGATCCAGTGCAGACGGACGTGATGTAACGCGCACCCTTTGCCTGTGTTCGGATGAATTTCAGGACCACCTCGTCCGTCAAAAGCGCATTGATGCCACCACCGCCCGGCACGCAAAGCACATCGAATTGCGGGCATTCATCGAACGTCGTTGTGGGGGTAAACCCCAATCCGGTGACGGACATCACGGGGTCGCGGCTTTTCCAGACCAGATCGACTTGCGTGCCTTTGGCTGACGCAAAAACCTCATAGGGACCTGTCAGGTCCAACTGCTGCACGTTAGGGAACACCAGAAATCCGAAGCGCACTGTCATTGTAACTCTCCTGCTTGACTGCGCATAGAATAACAGATCAACATTTGGCCTTATTGCCATTAACCCCACGGTTTCAGCCAAATGTTGCGTCGTATCGAAATCCTGAGTTATCCCCAAGTGCAACTGCTTGATGTTGCCGGACCATTGCAGGTATTTGCCTCGGCCAATGATCAACTGCGTGCCATTGGTGCTGCACCCGCCTATGACGCAGTGGTTGTAGGCAAGGTAGAGGAGGTCACGACCTCTTCGGGACTGAGCATCAACGTGCAGCCACTCAAAGACATGCCACCGACAATGGACACCCTTATCGTTCCAGGCGGTTGGGGCGTATATGAGGCGTGCGAGGACGAAACATTGCTGGCGTGGGTCAAAGACCGTGCGGCAACCGCCCGGCGGACGGCTTCTGTTTGTAGTGGCGCTTTTCTGCTAGCAACAGCAGGGCTTCTGGATGGAAAACGGGCCGTAACTCACTGGCATCGATGCCGGGAATTTAAAGAAAAGTTCCCCCTTGTTCGGCTGGAGCCGGACCCGATTTTTATTCGCGATGGCGATATCTGGACATCAGCAGGTGTTACGGCGGGAATAGACCTTGCTCTGGCATTCGTCGAGGCCGATCTCGGTTACGAAGCCGCACTTTCCGTTGCCCGCCAACTGGTGGTTTTTCTCAAGCGTCCGGGCGGCCAATCGCAATTCAGCGCGGCTCTTACTTTGCAGGACAATTCCGGGCGTTTCGCACATTTGCATGCATGGATCATGGAAAACCTGCAAAAACCACTAACCCTCGCCGATCTGGCAGACCAGTGTGCCATGAGCGTGCGCAGCTTTTCGCGCCACTATCGACTGTCCACAGGGTCGACACCTGCACAGGCTATCGAAGAATTGCGCCTTGAAACGGCGCGACGCCTGCTCGAACAGGGTACGCAGGTGAACACCACCGCGAGGCGGTGCGGTTTCGGAGCGGAAGAAACAATGCGCCGCGCATTCCAGCGCCGCTTTGCCGTCAGTCCCCGGGCCTACCGTGAACGTTTTCTGGCATAGCGTCTTCACCAATAAAAAAGCCTCCGAAGGGTAAACCTTCAGAGGCTTTTTCTTTAATCACAGTCGCTCAACGCGGCAGAAGCGTCTCGCCCATCAGCGCCTCATCGATCGCACGTGCGGCCTGACGACCTTCACGGATGGCCCAAACGACCAGCGATTGGCCACGGCGCACGTCGCCAGCGACCCAGAGCTTGTCGACCGAAGTCTTGTAGTCCTTGTCGTTGGCAACGACGTTGGTGGAGCCGCGGCGGTCGGTGTTGAGCGTCAGCTTGCCGTCGAGTTCCTTCAGGACGCTGTCTGTAAACGGGCCGGAAAAGCCGATGGCGATGAAGGCGAGATCGGCCTTGATAATGAATTCCGTGCCGGCAATCGGCTTGCGCGCATCATCCACCTGGCAGCACTTTACGCCTGTCAGCACGCCGTCTTCATCGCCGACAAACTCCAATGTCGCCACTTGGAACTCGCGCGCCGCGCCTTCGGCCTGCGACGAAGAGGTGCGCATCTTGGTCGCCCAATAGGGCCAGACGGCGAGCTTATCTTCCTTCTCCGGCGGCATCGGGCGAATGTCGAGCTGGGTGACCTTCACCGCGCCCTGACGGAAGGCCGTGCCGACGCAGTCCGATGCGGTATCACCACCGCCGACAACCACGACATGCTTTCCGCCAGCCAGAATGGGATCGGATGGCCAGCCGATACTGTCGATGCTTTCGCGACCGACGCGGCGGTTCTGTTGGACGAGATACGGCATGGCATCGTGAACGCCGTGGAACTCCGTGCCGCCGATACCGGCAGGACGCGGGGTCTCGGAGCCACCGCAATACAGAACCGCATCGTGATCCGCCGTAAGCGTTTCAACGGTCACATCGACGCCGACATTAACGCCGTAATGGAACGTCACACCCTCGCCCTTGATCTGCTCGACGCGGCGATCAATGAAGTTCTTTTCCATCTTGAAGTCAGGAATACCGTAACGGAGCAGACCGCCCGCCTTGGATTCACGCTCATAGACATGCACATCGTGACCTGCACGACCCAACTGTTGCGCAGCCGCCAGACCGGACGGGCCGGAGCCAATGATGGCAACCTTTTTGCCGGTGTGAACCGTCGCGGGCTTCGGCACGATGAAACCAAGCTCGTAGGCCTTATCAGCAATCGCCTGCTCGACCGTCTTGATCGCGACGGGCGCATCTTCGAGGTTCAGCGTGCAGGCTTCCTCGCAAGGTGCGGGACAGACACGACCGGTGAACTCCGGAAAGTTGTTGGTGGAATGAAGGTTGCGGATCGCCTCCTCCCAGTTGTTGTTATAGACCAGATCGTTCCAATCGGGGATCTGGTTATGAACCGGGCAGCCGGTCGGGCCGTGGCAATAGGGAATGCCACAGTCCATGCAACGCGCCGCCTGCTTCTGCACTTCCGGGTCCGACATGGGAATGGTGAATTCCCGGAAATGGCGAATACGATCCGATGCCGGCTGATACTTGCCAACCTGACGGTCGATCTCCAGAAAACCTGTAACCTTGCCCATGCTTCAGTTCCTTCTGCGGCGCTATCGCAGCCAATTTTCAACTCTCAATCCCGGCACGCGGGAAAATTCTCTCTCATTATCCGTCACGACCACGGCATCCAAAGCCAGAGCGTGCGCAGCGATCAGCATATCCATCTGACCGATTGGAGTACCCATCTCTTCCAGCCTCGAGCGGATGACCGCGTAATGTTCGTCCGCTCGCACATCATATTTTTCAACGCCAAGCACGCCGAAAACATCTGCAAAGCGGTTTGCCAGTTTTTTAGACTGACGTTTTTCGATCCCGAACCGAACTTCGCTCGCAACGATGATGCTCGTAAAAACACCATCTTCGCCGATCTCAGCCACACGCTGGAAGACCTTCCCCTGCGGATTATTCATCATGTCAGAGACGATATTGGTATCGAGCAAGTACCGCACTTACTATTCGCTCTCACCCAGATCGACCGGTTCAGGAGGATAATCCTCGATCTCCGGCATGCGATCTTCGTCAGACAGTGGTTCCAAAGAAGCCAGAAGCGCCAGCAACGATTTCTTCTTCACCGGATGCACCAGCAGATCGCCATTCTCCGTCATACGCACCTCGACCTGATCCGCTTCGAACTCGAATTCCTTTGGAATTCGAATGGCCCGGCTTCTCCCATTGTTGAAGACCTGCGCAATCTTGACGACATTCATGACCGCCTCCATCCCGTGATATGACAAAGCATATCACAAGATTTGTCAAAACCCAACTTACTCCGCCGCAACACCCAGCTTCATCCGTTCCATGTCCTCAAGCGCACGGCGGTATTCGACCGGCATGACCTTGCGGAATTTGGGGCGGAACTCGCTCCAGCGGTCGAGGATGTCCTTGGCGCGGTTGGAGTTGGTGTAGTGGAAGTGGTTGGAGATCATCTGGTAGAGGCGCTCCTCGTCGTGGCGTGTCATGTCTTCGGAAACGTCCACACGTCCCTTGTGCATGAGGTCGCCACCGTGGTGGTGCAGCTTTTCCAGCATGTCGTCTTCTTCCGGCACCGGCTCCAGCTCGACCATGGCCATGTTGCAACGCTTGGCGAAATCGCCCTGCTCATCCAACACATAGGCCACGCCGCCGGACATGCCGGCTGCGAAGTTGCGGCCGGTTTCACCCAAGACAACAACAATACCGCCCGTCATATATTCGCAGCCATGGTCACCCACGCCTTCGACAACGGCGATGGCACCGGAGTTACGGACGGCGAAACGTTCACCCGCCACACCACGGAAATAGCACTCGCCGGTGATCGCACCGTAAAGAACCGTGTTGCCGACGATGATCGAGTTTTCCGCGACGATGCGGGCATTTTCCGGCGGACGCACGATGATGCGGCCACCCGACAGACCCTTGCCAACATAGTCGTTGCCATCACCCACCAGATCGAAGGTGATGCCGCGGGCGAGGAACGCGCCGAAGGATTGACCCGCCGTGCCGCGCAGCAACACGTGGATGGTGTCGTCCTTCAGGCCCTTGTGGCCCCAACGCTTGGCAAGCGCACCTGAGAGCATCGCACCGGCAGAGCGGTCGACGTTCTTGATCGGCACTTCGAAAACCACGGGCTCGCGGTTTTCGAGAGACGGCATCGACTTCTCGATCAGCTTGCGATCGAGAACGTCATCGATCGGGTGCTTCTGGCGTTCGGTCCAGTAGGTTGCTTCCTTCGGTGCATCGACCTTGTGGAAGATGCGGCTGAAGTCGAGACCCTTGGCCTTCCAGTGCGCCAGCATCTCATCCTTTTCGAGCAGTTCGGAAGCGCCGATGATCTCATCCAGCCTGGTCACGCCCAGCGAGGCAAGAATTTCGCGGACTTCTTCGGCGACGAAGAAGAAGTAGTTGATGACGTGTTCCGGTGCGCCCTTGAAACGCTTGCGCAGAACCGGGTCCTGCGTGGCAACGCCTACCGGGCAGGTGTTCAAGTGGCACTTACGCATCATGATGCAACCAGCCGCGATCAGCGGAGCCGTCGCAAAGCCGAATTCATCGGCTCCCAAGAGAGCGCCGATGATGACATCACGACCCGTCTTCAAGCCGCCATCCACCTGCAAGGCGATGCGCGACCGAAGGCCGTTCATAACCAGCGTCTGCTGTGTCTCGGCAAGGCCGATTTCCCATGGGGAACCGGCGTGCTTGAGCGACGTCAGCGGAGACGCACCTGTGCCACCGTCAAAACCGGAAACGGTGATGTGGTCCGCACGCGCCTTGGCAACGCCCGCCGCAACCGTGCCGACGCCGACTTCGGAGACGAGCTTGACGGACACATCGGCTTCCGGGTTGACGTTCTTCAGGTCGTAGATCAGCTGCGCCAGATCTTCGATGGAGTAGATGTCATGGTGTGGCGGTGGCGAAATGAGGCCGACGCCCGGCGTCGAGTGACGCGTCTTGGCAACCGTCGCATCCACCTTGTGGCCCGGCAACTGACCACCTTCGCCGGGCTTGGCACCCTGCGCGACCTTGATCTGCAACATATCGGCATTGACGAGATATTCTGTCGTCACACCGAAACGACCGGAGGCGATCTGCTTGATGGCGGAGCGTTCTGGGTTCGGCTTGCCGTTGAGAAGCGGCAGATAACGGTCGGATTCTTCGCCGCCCTCACCCGTGTTCGACTTGCCACCGATGCGGTTCATGGCAATAGCGAGCGTGGTGTGCGCCTCACGGCTGATGGAGCCGAAGGACATGGCACCGGTGGAGAAACGCTTGACGATATCGACGGCAGGCTCGACCTCGTCGACAGAGATCGGCGTGCGGCCCAGCGCTTCCGCGCCCTTGACCTTGAACAGACCGCGAATGGTGTTCATACGCAGGTTGGTGTCGTTCACCATCTCCGCGAATTCGCGATACCGCTCCTGGCTGTTGCCGCGCACGGCATGCTGCAAGGTCGCAACCGCATCCGGGCTCCAGGCATGGTTTTCGCCGCGCATGCGATAAGCATATTCGCCACCGATATCCAGCGTACTGGCGAGTATCGGGTCCTTGCCGAACGCGTCTGTGTGACGCGACACGGTTTCCTCGGCAATTTCCGTCAGGCCAACGCCTTCAATTTGCGTGGCTGTGCCAAAGAAATATTGCTCGATAAACTCCGAAGACAGGCCGATGGCGTCGAAAATCTGCGCGCCGCAATAGGACTGGTAGGTGGAAATGCCCATCTTGGACATGACCTTGAGAATGCCCTTACCGACGGCCTTGATGTAGCGATAGACGACTTCATCATCCGACACTTCCTTCGGAAACGCATTATGCTTGTGCATGTCCAAAAGCGTATCGAAGGCGAGATAGGGGTTGATGGCTTCGGCACCATACCCTGCCAGCAGGCAGAAATGGTGCACTTCGCGCGGCTCGCCGGTTTCAACGACAAGGCCAACCGAGGTGCGCAAACCCTTGCGGATGAGGTGGTGGTGCACGGCAGCGGTTGCCAGCAACGCAGGAATGGCAATGCGGTCTGGCCCCAACTGACGGTCGGAGAGAACGATGATGTTGTAGCCGCCGCGAACAGCGGATTCCGCACGCTCACACAGACGGTCCAGCATCTCAGGCATGCCTTCGGCACCACGCTCCACGGCGTAGGTGAAGTCCAGCGTCTTGGTATCAAAACGGTCCTCGGTGTGACCGATGGAGCGGATCTTTTCCAGATCGCCATTGGTCAGGATCGGCTGGCGAACTTCCAGACGCTTCGCGCGGGCTGCACCCTCATGGTCGAGAATGTTCGGGCGCGGGCCGATGAAGGAGACAAGGCTCATCACCAGCTCTTCGCGGATCGGGTCGATCGGCGGGTTGGTGACCTGCGCGAAGTTCTGCTTGAAATAGGTGTAAAGCGACTTCGACTTGGACGACATCGCCGAAATCGGCGTGTCGGTACCCATAGAGCCGATGGCTTCCTGACCTGTCGTGGCCATAGGCGACATCAGAAGCTTGGTGTCTTCGCTGGTGTAACCAAAGGCCTGCTGACGGTCGAGCAGCGATACGTCGCGACGCAGCGCGCGCGGCTCGACGGGCTTCAGGTCTTCGAGGATCAACTGCGTGCGGTCCAGCCATGTCCGGTAGGGATGCTTGGCGGCAAGCTCGTGCTTCACATCCTCATCGGAAATGATCGCACCCTTTTCCATATCGATCAGCAGCATCTTGCCGGGCTGCAAACGCCACTTCTTGATGATGCGCTCTTCCGGCACCGGCAATGTGCCAGCTTCGGATGCCATGATGATGCGGTCATCATCGGTCACGAGGTAACGGGCCGGGCGCAGACCGTTACGGTCCAGCGTCGCGCCGATCTGCTTGCCATCGGTAAAGGCAACGGCGGCAGGGCCATCCCATGGCTCCATCAGCGCAGCGTGATATTCGTAGAATGCCTTGCGTTCCGGCGACATGGATTGGTTGCCAGCCCATGCCTCGGGGATCAGCATCATCACGGCATGCGCCATGGAGTAACCGCCGCGCACAAGGAATTCGAGCGCATTGTCAAAGCAGGCGGTGTCCGACTGTCCCTCATAGGAAATCGGCCAGAGCTTGGAGATGTCTTCGCCAAACAGTGGCGAAGCAACGGAAGCCTGACGCGCGGCCATCCAGTTGACGTTGCCGCGCAGCGTGTTGATTTCGCCGTTATGGGCGACCATGCGGTATGGGTGCGCCAGCTTCCACGACGGGAAGGTGTTGGTCGAGAAGCGCTGGTGGACGAGCGCGACTGCGCTTTCGAAACGCGGATCGGCCAGGTCCTTATAGTAGGCACCGACCTGATAGGCCAGGAACATGCCCTTATAGACGATGGTCGAGGAGGACAGCGAAACAGGATAGAAATCCTGCGCTTCCTTGCCGCCGCCCGCATCGTAAATGGTGTTGGAAATGACCTTGCGGATCAGGAACAGCTGACGCTCGAAATCGGCATTGATGGCGGCATCACGACCGGCACCGATGAAGACCTGCACATGGTGCGGCTCGGTGGCGGCAATTTCGGGCGCTTCCGACAGAGAGGAGTTATCGACAGGCACATCACGGAAGCCGAGGAACTGCTGACCGGCGTCGGCGACGACGTCGATGATGACCTTCTTGTAGTGCTCGATTTGGGCGGCATCGCGCGACATGAAGATGTGGCCAACGGCGTATTCGCCAGCCTTCGGCAGCGTCACGCCCTGAAGCGCCATTTCCTCGCGGAAGAACTTGTCGGGGATCTGCACCAGAATGCCGGCACCATCGCCCATCAATGGGTCGGCACCGACGGCACCACGGTGGGTCAGGTTTTCGAGAATGAACAGACCATCCTTGACGATCTGGTGCGACTTCTGGCCCTTCATATGGGCGACGAAGCCGACGCCGCAGGCATCATGCTCGTTGCGCGGATCATAAAGACCCTGCTTTGGAGGCAGACCACCAATCGTCGCGCGCAAGGCAGCCTTCGGCTGGGCGCTCGTCGGACAGTCATTGGTCAAGGTAGCAGCGGCGTTTTCGCCTTCCAGCTTGATCGTCATTTTCGTCCCTCCTGCAACAGGTTGCATGGTTCACGCAGAGAGGCGGATGCTCAACCTCCTCACCGTTTCCGGATAATGGCTTTGCGTCCGCTTGTCAATTTAGGACAGCAATGCTGTCTCAATTCTGATGGGATTTTGACAGAAACAGCCACGCTCTGCAAGTCCACCTCAACATTTTATAAACACAGAAAATGACGCTATATGTCTCGGTCGTGAATCTTCGCGCAATTTTCTTCCGACAAAGCGACGAAATCATTGCTTTCATTGCTGGATTTGCGTTCCCCGCGATAAGGCCATAGAACGACAATCGTTTGGCAGTCCGGCCACTCCCAACTCATCGAAAGTGCAGACCCATGTTTTTTGCTTCCGACAACTGGGCAGGCGCCCACCCCGCAATCAATGAGCGGTTGATGAAAGAATCCACCCGGTTCGCAGCCGCTTACGGCACAAGCGAGCTGGACCGCGCCATTGAAAAGCGCTTCAACGAGATTTTCGAGCGCGAAGTCGCCGTGTTCTTCGTCGGCACCGGCACCGCTGCCAATTCTCTGGCCATGGCCAGCGTCGCCCGCCCCGGCGGCATCGCTTTTTGTCACTCCGAAGCCCATGTCATCGAGGATGAGTGCGGCGCGCCGGTGTACCTCTCCAACGCCTCCCGCCTGATGCCGGTCGCCGGACCCAATGGCAAGATGCTGCCGAAAAACCTCGAAACCGCCATCGGCCGCTTTCCGCCCGGCTCCATTCATCAGGGCCAGCCGATGCTGGTGACAGTAACACAGGCAACGGAACAAGGCACGGTCTACGAGCTGGATGAAATCGACGCCATTTCGGCAATTGCCAAAAAAGCCAGCGTGCCGCTGCACATGGATGGCGCGCGTTTCGGCAACGCCATGATCGCGCTAGACACCACACCGGCGGAAATGACATGGAAGCGCGGCGTCGATATCCTGTCCTTCGGCGCAACCAAGAACGGTTGCTGGTGCGCGGAAGCCATTGTCTACATGGACCCGAAAACGGCAGAAGACCTGCCCTTCATCCGCAAGCGCTCCGCCCAGCTTTTCTCCAAAACCCGCTTCATGGCCGCCCAATTCGACGCCTATTTCAAGGACAACCTGTGGCTGGAACTGGCCACCCACGCCAACGCCATGGCAACCCGTCTGCGTGACGGCCTCTCAGCCTCCAACAGCGCACGATTGGCTTGGCCGACACAGTCCAACGAGCTTTTCGTGGTTCTGAACAAAGACAAGGCCAAGGCCGCCAAAGAGGCCGGTGCCAGCTTCTACGACTGGCCCGTCCCGCACGACATGCCGGAACCTGTTGGAGACAATGAACAGTTGATCCGCCTCGTCACCAGCTTTGCGACGCTCGAAAACGACGTGGATGATTTCTTGCGGATTTGTGGTGGGGCTTAGACCTAAGTTTATTTCGTCACCCCGCACTTGATGCGGGGTCCAGTGCGATCAAGTCCTTGATCGCAAAAGACTCTTCTGCGCCGCGGACGCGGCGCACTGGATTCCGGCTCAAGGCCGGAATGACGGAGGAGACGTATCTGTCGCCATCGACTGAGATTCAACAATCAGTCTCGCTGCCGCGGCTTAAACGCCCGGAACCATGCCCTTCGCCATGACCAACCTGGACAGCGCCTCCACCAGTTCCGCATCTGCCCCTTTCCTCGGCTGAAGCACGAACTCAACGTCTTCCAGCAAGGGCAGTGACCCTTTCGGCAGTTCCCGTAAGCCCGATGGTGCCATGCTGCGGGGCTGGACGAGAACGCCCATTCCGGCGCGGGCGGCAGCCGTCAACCCGCTGAGGCTGGCGCAGGTGCAGACGATACGCCAGGCGAAACCGGCGCGGTCGAGCGCTTCCTGGGCAGCCTTGCGGGTGATGCTGGGCGGTGGAAAGGCGATGAGCGGCAGGGCGTGTTCGCGTGACAGGACAGCGTCGGGGTCCTTGGCCAGCCACACCAGTGGCTCGCGGTAGAGAAAATGGCCGAGGTGATCGCCCAGCCGTCTTTTGGCAAGCACCACATCCAACTCGCCATTGTCCTGCATTTCGTAAAGAGAGCCGCTGAGTGCCACCGTCAACTCCAGATCGACCAGCGGATAGAGCCGGGTGAACTCCTCGAGAATAACCGTTAGACGGCTGGCCACGAAGTCTTCGGAGACGCCGAGCCGCAGGCGGCCACGCAGCTTGCTCTCGCCAAACAGCGCCGCGACCTTGTTGTTGATATCGAGCATGCTGCGGGCATATCCCAGCAGCGCCTCCCCCTCCGGGGTCAATCGAACCCTGTGCGTGTCACGCGCAATCAACCGTTGACCGAGAAAGGCCTCCAGCCGCTGAATATGCTGGCTGAGCGTGGATTGGCCGATGCCCAGCCGTTCTGCGGCATGGGTGAAACTCATGGTTTGTTCCAGCGTCACGAAACTGGCAAGGTGCTGGAGATTGAGCATCGTTATCTCACATCATGATAACTGTTAGTTTTTGCATCTGCTTTCATGATGAGGGATAATGCCCATCAGTTCAATGCAAAACCGGAAAAACGAAAGCACGCCGCCATGAGCCGCTTCCTGCCCGACCGATTCACCATGATGCTGGTCGCTACCGTCATCATCGCTTCCTTCATGCCCGTCAGCGGGCAAGCCGCCGAATACTTCGGCATCGCTACCAAATGCGCGATTGCGCTTCTGTTCTTTCTGCACGGCGCACGTTTGTCCCGCGACGTGGTGATTGCTGGCATTCTGCACTGGCGTTTGCATCTGATCATTCTGTTCGTCACCTTCGGCCTGTTTCCACTGATCGGCGTTGGCCTCGGTTATATTCCCCAGAGCATTCTGCCCGCTCCGCTTTATATGGGCGTTCTGTTTCTCTGCGTGCTGCCCTCCACCGTGCAATCCTCTATCGCCTTCACCTCCATGGCGGGCGGAAATGTTCCGGCGGCGATCTGCTCGGCTTCGGCATCGAATATTTTCGGCATGTTCCTGACGCCGCTTCTGGTTGGCCTTCTGTTTACCGTCGGCGGCCATGGCGGCGGATTTTCGCTCGATGCCTTCGGACAGATATTCCTGCAATTGCTCGCACCCTTCATCGTGGGTCAAATCCTGCAACCATGGATCGGCGACTGGATCCGCGCCCGCAAAAAGCTGCTGGCTCCCGTGGATCGCAGCTCAATTCTGATGGTGGTCTATTTGGCTTTCAGTGAAGCGGTCATCGAAGGTATATGGCACCAGTTTACACTGCGCGACATCGGCGTCGTCATCGGCATCGACATGGCTCTGCTTGCCGTTGTCCTGTGCATCACCATGTTCGGCAGCCGCCTGCTCGGTTTCAACAAAGAAGACGAAATCACCATTACCTTCTGCGGCTCGAAGAAGAGCCTGGCGAGTGGCGTGCCGATGGCAGGCGCAATCTTTGCAGGCCAGAGCATCGGCGCAATCGTCTTGCCCCTCATGCTGTTTCACCAGATACAGTTGATGGCCTGCGCCGTGATCGCGCAGCGATATGCCAGCAAGGCGAAGACAATCGAAACGCAAAAAACCGCAGAGATCGCGCTTGCGCCAGAACAAACAAAAACGGCCCTGCAATGAGGGCCGTTTCGTCAGATGTTACGATAGAGGCTTAGTTGACCTGAGAAGGCGTAACCTGCGCTTCGATCTGCTTTGGCTCATCCGTCACGTCTGAAACAATCGCAATGCGGCGCGGTTTCATGGCTTCGGGAATGTTGCGCAAGAGATCGATGTGGAGCAGGCCGTTCTTCAGAGAGGCGTTCTGAACCTCGACGTGATCGGCAAGCTGGAAGCGGCGCTCGAAAGCGCGCTTGGCGATACCGCGATAGAGGAATTCGCCTTCGCTCTCCTTGTTTTCTTCCGTCTTCTCGGCCTTGACGGTCAAAACATTGGCGCGGGACTCGATGCTGAGCTCGCTTTCGTCAAAACCGGCGACTGCCATGGTAATGCGGTACGAGCTTTCGCCGGTGCGCTCTATGTTATAGGGCGGATAGGCTTGCGCCTGCTCCGGCTGGCCAATGCCATCGAGCATGGAAAAAAGTCGGTCGAAACCAACTGTGGAGCGATAAAGCGGTGAAAAATCAACGTGACGCATGGTGTCCTCCTGTGAGCGACTGTTTGCGGTTAAAGCCTTCACCCCGATTGGGCGGTGAAGACCCGGATACGGCCCCGTTCTGGCGACCGTAACCAAGAGATGGGAAGGCTTTTGAGCAAGTTCAAGAGATGTCATGACGCTGAATATGCCTGAACATCATCTGAACGAGCGGTTCCGAAATCGTTCAGTTTCACAACGCTATTCATCGGGACATCGGAGACAACCTCCGGCGACAGAAGATATTGTCCCTTTCTTCTGTCACATTCGCCGGAACCGCGACTGCTAAGCCCGACGGTTCCGGCAATTTTTCCTTTGACGTGCAAAGACGCGCAACTTATCCCGTTGTGAAACACCTTTCAGTGCCAAGTCGGAACCACCATCCATGACCGAAGCCATCTTGCATGCGACCAAGGGCAACCCCGTGCCTGAGAACCATTTCGCAGGCTATTTCACCGGTCATAGAAACAAGAAGCTGCGCTATGCGGTGTTTCGCTCCAGCCAGTCCGTGGCGCGCGGCACGATTGTTCTGCTGCATGGCCGCAATGAATGTATCGAGAAATATTTCGAGACGATCAACGATCTGACCGCCAAGGGTTTCTGGATCGCCACCTTCGATACCCGCGGTCAGGGCGGATCGGAGCGGCTGCTGAAAAAAGCCCATGCCGGATATGTCCGACGCTTTTCCGATTACCAGAAGGATATATCGCTGTTTCTGGAGCAGGTCGTTCTGCCGGATACGCGCCTGCCGTTCTTCATGATTGCCCATTCCACCGGCGGGCTGGCAGCGCTGTCCATGGCCCCGACACTTTCCAACCGCATAGAGCGCATGGTTCTGACCGCGCCCTTCATCACGCTGGGCGGGCAATCCGTGCCGAAACCGTGGATCAGAGCCATCGCCACGTGCCTCAGCATGATCGGACTTGGCGGCGTTCAACTCGGCAAAGACCAGCGCGAGCGGCATTTCGAAGATAACCCCCTGACCTCGGACCCGGTTCGCTTTGCCCGCAACGCCTCGATCGGCCTCGAACACCCAGAACTCTTCATTGGCGCACCCACGGCGCGCTGGCTGTTTGAAGTGCTGAAAACGATGCCGTGGGTCATCCGGCAGGATCACCTCACCAAAATTACCGTGCCGACCCTGCTTCTGGCCCCCGTGCTGGATGCCATCACGCCCTATGCGGCGCAGGAGGAGCTATCGCGCAACTTCCGGGCGGCGCAACTTATCCCTGTCACGGGTGCGCGCCACGAGCTGCTGCTGGAGCGAGACGTCTATCGCAACCAGGCGCTAGCCGCCATCGACGCGTTTTTCGCGCCGGACGCCTGATCTGAAAGTCCGACGCCCGCAAGCCTTGGCAAGATAAAAACAATGCTGCAAGACTTGGACACGCGCTCGCGCCGCGTGGCAGATATTCCGTGCCCAAAAGCCTGATATCCTGGGGAGGAGACAGATGACAGACAACACGCCTCTATGGACGCCATCAGAAGCGTTTCAACGGTCGACGCCGATCTATGCCTTCATGCAGCATTGCAACGCCGCTTTCGCCCAAAATATGGCCAGCTACTCGGATTTGCACAAATGGTCGGTGGATCACAGTGCCAATTTCTGGACGGCGGTTTGGGATTTCTGCGAAATCAAAGGGCAACGCGGCGAGCGGGCATTGATCAACGGCGAGCAGATGCTGGACGCAGCATTTTTCCCCGATGCCACGCTGAATTTTGCAGAAAACCTGCTGTCCACCAAGGGCAGCACCGATGCCATCATATTTCGCGCAGAAGACAGGGCGTCCGACCGCTGGTCCTGGGACCATCTGCATGAACAGGTCTCGAAGCTTCAGCAGGCATTCAAGGCGCTTGGCATCGAACCCGGCGACCGTATAGCCGCGATGATGCCGAACCTGCCTGAGACGGTGGCCTGTATGCTGGCGGCAACATCCATCGGTGCCATCTGGTCATCGTGCTCTCCGGACTTTGGCGAACAGGGCGTGATGGATCGCTTCGGGCAGATCGAGCCCAAGCTGTTCATCGCCTGCAGCGGTTATTGGTATAATGGCAAGCTTCTGAACGTTGCCGATAAGGTTGGAGCCATCGCCCGACGTCTTGGCTGTCCCACCTTGATCGTGCCCTATGCCGGTGGCGTAACATCCGCGCTGGAAACCACCGACGGTGCGCGTCTGCTGGAAGATTTCATCCAGCCTTTCAAGGCGAAACCTGTCGAGTTTACACAGCTACCCTTTTCGCACCCGCTCTTCATTCTGTTTTCCTCGGGAACGACTGGCATTCCCAAATGCATCGTCCACTCTGCCGGCGGCTCCCTGCTGCAACTGATGAAGGAACACCGGCTGCATTGCGGTGTCGTTCCGGGCGAACATATTTTCTACTTCACGACGTGTGGCTGGATGATGTGGAACTGGCTGGTGGCGGGTCTGGCGGCCGGGGCAACCATCTGCCTCTATGATGGCTCGCCCTTTGCACCTGATGGCAACGTCCTGTTTGATTATGCGCAGGCTGAAAAATTCACCCTCTTTGGCACCTCCGCCAAATATATCGATGCCGTCCGCAAGAGCGGCCTCACACCCATCACTACGCATGATCTGACGTCCCTGCGGCTGATGACCTCCACCGGCTCGCCCTTGTCGCCGGAAGGTTTTTCATTCGTCTATCAGGGAATCAAGGCCGATGTTCAGCTTGCGTCCATTTCAGGCGGCACGGACATCGTATCGTGCTTCGTGCTTGGCAACCCGCTGTCGCCCGTGTGGCGTGGCGAAATCCAGGGGCCGGGTCTGGGCCTTGCCATTGATGTCTGGGACGAACAGGGACACACGCTCCGTGAGGCCAAGGGCGAGCTTGTCTGCACCAAGGCTTTCCCGTCCATGCCCGTCATGTTCTGGAACGACCCGGATAAGGCGAAATACAAAGCCGCCTATTTCGAGCGTTTCGACAATGTCTGGTGCCACGGGGATTTCGCGGAATGGACCCGGCATGAAGGATTGATCATCCATGGCCGCTCCGACGCCACGCTCAACCCGGGCGGCGTGCGCATCGGCACGGCCGAAATCTACAATCAGGTTGAACAGCTTGCCGAGGTGGAAGAGGCAATTTGCATCGGCCAGGATTGGCAGGAAGACGTGCGCGTCGTTCTGTTCGTTCGGCTGGCAGCGGGCGTTCATCTCGATGAGAAATTATCGAATGCGATCCGCAACAAGATCCGCATGGGCGCGTCGCCCCGCCACGTTCCGGCAAAGATCATTTCGGTCCCGGATATTCCTCGAACAAAGTCTGGAAAAATCGTCGAGCTTGCCGTTCGCGAGGTCGTTCACGGGCGGACGGTGAAAAATCTCGAAGCCTTGGCAAATCCCAACGCGCTGTCGCATTTTGCAAATCGCACCGAACTACAGACGTGAGTTCGCGCTCGTCCTCAAAAGAAAATGGCGGCGCAGGTAACGCCGCCATGACAAGACTTTGGCTGAGCGCATGGCTCAGCCCCGTCCGCCTTATTCCATTCCGAGTGCGGCCATATAGGTCTGCAAAATCGTTTCTTCTTCGATACGCTCGTTGGCGTCCTTCTTGCGCAGACGGATGATCGTGCGGATCGCCTTGGTGTCGTAACCACGGCCCTTGGCTTCGCCCATCACGTCCTTGATATCACCGGAAATCGCGGCCTTTTCTTCTTCCAGGCGCTCGATACGCTCGATGAACTGGCGCAGTTCGGCGGCGGCTACGGTCTCGGTTGTCGCTGTTTCGTCCATCATTTTATCCTTTGTGGTGGCGGCTCATGGCCGAGCCCTGTTCTGCATATGGCGAGATGATCGCCCGCTGCTGTTGAGGCAGCAAAATTCCCGGCTGGTGACCTGCCCGCCTGCGGGCCTCACGTCAAGCCGTTTCCGGTGGTGGAGCGCTATTCCTTAGGTCTGTTTTGTTCGAATGCGGCTTTCTGTGCCGCGCTGGCCTCGCCCTGATGCAGGCTTTTCCACTGGTCATAGGGCATGCCGTAAACCATCTCGCGGGCCATATCCTTGCTCACCTCTTGGCCCGCATCCTTCGCCGCTTCGGCGTACCAGTTGGAAAGGCAGTTGCGGCAAAAACCGGCCAGATTCATGAGGTCGATGTTCTGCACGTCGCTGCGTTCGCGCAGATGCTGGAGAAGCCTGCGGAATGCCGCAGCTTCCAGTTCGGTTTTCGTAATATCGTCAAGTTCGCTCATCGTGCTCTCCCGTCAATATGGTCCTGTCCGCGAGGCGAACTGCTGGTAGTCGTGCAAGGCGGGATCATCGTTCATTGCGGCAAAAATAGGGGCGAGACGCTCGCTCCAGCTTGTAATGCCCGCCTCATCCGCGATCAGGTCCTGGCGCACTTCCAAAAGTGCATGCGGAATGCCTGGGACCATGCAATGGCGATACATGGTGTCACCCTTCAACGCGCCGTCATAGGGTTCATTGTCACCAACGAGAATGTCGCCCGCTGCACGCAAACCATCGAGCAAGGGCAGGACGGCGCGGTGGTCCGTGTCCCACAGCACGGCGGCATGCCATGGACGAGCGGTTTCTTTCCAGAACGGCGTGTAGGAATGCAGCGAAAGCACCAGCGGTGCCTTGCCCGATTGCGCGGCGACTTTATCCAGAACCGACCCGATCGCCTGATGATAAGGGCGGTGATAGCTATTCAGGCGCAGGTCCCATTCTTCGTCCGTGATGGGATGATTGCCAGCAATGATCGCGCCATCGGAAATTTTCATGACCAATGTCGGGTCGTCCTCGCCCCTGTTAGGATCGATCAGCAAGCGCGAAAAACGGCTCATCACCGCAGGCACGCCAAGCTTGGCGGCGAGCTGCCGCGTCAGGCCTTCGATGCCGATATCGAAGGCGATGTGGCGTTGAAAAGCGGCTTGCGGAAGGCCGAGATTGCCGTAAATTGGCGGAAGAAGGTTCATGGCATGATCTGCAAGCAGAACCATGCCTTTGTCATAATCGCCTTCTATGATTTCGTATGGCTGGAAGTCTGTCATTGTTGATTTCTTGAGCCGATAAGGGAGAGACGCTTGATGCCATGGCTAGATGCCACGCGCAAGTTGAGATGGAGAGACTGCCATCGACATCACCGTTCACGATATTTCATACAGATACAATCGATTGAACTTGCGTTGACTTTCGTGGGCGTCCGCGCCAAGAAGTGTTCTCATTTTATAACCATGGAATCCGGATGGAAGCCGTGACACAGACATTCTCCGCTAAGCTTCAAAAACACCGACGCGCGATTCGCCTGTTTTGCGCAGCCACCCTCTTCACCTCACCGCTTCTTCTTGCAGAACCGGCATTGGCTGATTTCCGTGTCTGCAACAGCACACAGAACCTCGTGGGCGTAGCCATTGGCTACCGCGCGCAGGATGGCTGGATCAGCGAAGGCTGGTGGCAGGTTCCCGCCTCCACATGCGCCACCCTGATCGAGGGTGAGCTGCAATCACGTTATTATTATCTCTACGCCGAAGATGCAGCCCGCGGTGGCAGGTGGACAGGCGACGTCAACATGTGCGTTGCCGAAAACGAGTTCAAGATCAACGGTGTCGACGATTGTTATGCCCGTAGTTTCCAGCGAATGGGCTTCAAGGAATACGATACGGGCAGACAGGGAAGCTGGATGGTCCAGCTTTCGGACACGCCAGGTACACAGGAAAGTCAGAACTGATGAAGCGTAACCGCAAAGTCAAAATCCTTGCAACTCTCGGTCCTGCGTCGTCCGATGAGGCAATGATCGAGAAGCTCCATCTGGCCGGCGCCGATCTTTTCCGCATCAATATGAGCCATGCCAGCCATGACGTGATGCGCAGCCTCATTCAGCGTATTCGCGCCGTCGAAAGCCGAGTTGGCCGCCCGATCGGCATTCTGGCCGACCTTCAGGGCCCGAAACTGCGCGTCGGCAAGTTTGCAGACACCAAGGTCGACCTTGTGGCCGGCCAGACCTTCACGCTCGACAACAATCAGGAGCCAGGCGACAAGAACCGCGTGTTCCTGCCGCATCCTGAAATTCTCGAAGCCGTAAAGCCGGGCGATCGCCTGCTGATCGATGATGGCAAGCTGCATCTGCGCGCTGAAAAGTGCGATGGCAAGAGCATCGTCACGACGGTCGTTTCAGGCACCAAGATTTCCGACCGCAAGGGCATCAGCCTTCCCGACACCCTGCTCGGCGTCGGCGTTCTCACCGACAAGGACCGCATCGATCTCGATGCCGTGCTGGCAACCGATGAAGTCGACTGGGTCGCTTTGTCCTTCGTACAGCGCCCGGAAGATTTGGTCGAAGTGCGCAAGATCGCCGGTAACCGCGTCGGCCTCATGTCCAAGATCGAAAAGCCGCAGGCCGTCGAGCGCATCGAAGAAATCATCGCCCTGTCCGACGCGCTGATGGTCGCCCGTGGTGACCTTGGCGTCGAAATGCCTTTGGAAGCCGTTCCCGGCATTCAGAAGCAGTTGACCCGCGCATGTCGCCGCGCTGGAAAGCCGGTTGTTGTCGCCACGCAGATGCTGGAATCGATGATCTCCGCTGCCGTTCCGACACGTGCTGAAGTCTCCGACGTGGCCACCGCCGTGTTCGAAGGTGCAGACGCCATCATGCTGTCTGCCGAATCCGCCTCCGGCGATTATCCGGTCGAAGCCGTCTCCACCATGGCATCCATCGCTAGCACCGTGGAGCAGGACCCTTACTACTCCAACATCATCTACGCGCAGCGCCCGCAGCCGGAAGCAACCGGTGCCGACGCCATCTCGCTGGCAGCCCGTCAGATTGCCGAAACACTCGGCCTGTCCGCCATTGTCACCTACACATCGTCAGGCACGACAGGTCTGCGTGCGGCGCGCGAGCGTCCGCAGGTTCCGATCATCGCCTTGTCGCCCATCATTCAGACGGCACGCCGTTTGTCGGTCGTGTGGGGTCTGCACTGTGTGGTTACCGGCGACGCAAGCGACCAGGACGATATGGTCAACCGCGCATGCCG
This sequence comes from Agrobacterium sp. DSM 25558, assembly GCF_900100825.1. Lineage (NCBI taxonomy): Bacteria > Pseudomonadati > Pseudomonadota > Alphaproteobacteria > Hyphomicrobiales > Rhizobiaceae > Agrobacterium > Agrobacterium sp. DSM 25558. Next base: position 56,559 of record NZ_FMUD01000021.1, read on the forward strand.
CATCGTTGTCGATGAAGGCTTCGGTCAGCCCGGCAACCGCATCATAATCTCCGCCGGTGTTCCGCTTGGCACACCTGGCGCTACCAACATGGTCCGCATCGCCTATATCGGCTCCGACGGCCAGAGCGGCGTCTGATAGACGCTCCATAAAATCAAAAAAGGCGCGGCATTGGCCGCGCCTTTTTTGTTTCCAGCAGCAAGCGTGTCAAAGCACGTTGCGCGATATGCGTCAGTTATCCTGATAGGCAGCGACGATGACATTCACCTGCGCTGCGCTCATGGACTGCACCTGCTTGGTTGTGAACGCCGCGAGGTTCTCATCCGTGAGGCCGCTGAGTGCAGAGGTCGACAACCCGGAAATCGCCGCGTATTTGATCGATGCGATTTCAGGTGCGGTGAAACTGTTGAGTTCGTCTGCATCAAGTGTCGCGACCTGATTGGCGTTCAGCGCTGCGACCTGCGCAGCACTCAATGCTTCGATGCTTTCTGACGTCAAGGCAGCAAACTGGTCTGCCGTCAGGGCGCTGATCTGCTTGGTGTTCATGGCACCCAGCTTGGCACTATCAAGGCTGCCAATCGTTGCCGTCGAAAGGCCGGCAATCTGCTTTGTTCCGAATGCGGAAAACTGCTGAGGCGTGAGGGCCGCGAATTGACTGGTTGTAAATGCCTTCGTCTGGTCGGCGGACAGACCGGAAATCTGCAACGTTGTCAAAGCACCGACCAACTCGTCGGAAAGACCGGCAATGGCAGCCGTTGTCAAAGCGGTAATCGCTGCCTTTTTGATGGCCGCGATTTCAGAGCCGGTAAATTTGTTCAACTCTTCGGCTGAGAGCGTAGCGACTTGCTTGGAACTCAAACCGCCGATCTGATCTTCATCCAGAGCTTCGATACTGTCGAGGCTCAAGGCGTCGAACTGAGCCGTAGACAGCGACTGGATTTGTTTCGTGGTGAAAGCAGAGACGTCCTCGGCTTCCAGATTGGCCATCACAGTCGTTGAAAGGCCCGCAATCTGCTTCGCCGTCATGGCGGCAAACTGACTCGGCGTCATTGCCGCGAGTTGTTCTGAATTCAGGGCCTGGATTTGCTGCGACGACAAAGCCGTAATTTGCGTCGAGGTCAGGGCTGCAATTCTGTTGGTTTCCAAGCCAGCCAGCGTCTGCGTCTTCAATCCGGCAATCGCTTTATTCGACAGTGCGGCAATTTCCTCCTCGGTGAAGGAGTTGATTTCGTCAACCGTCAGAGTCGCAACCTGGGTGGCCGTCAGGCCGGCAACCTGCTTCGTCGTCAAACCTTCGAGGTTAATAGAGGTCAAGGCCTCGAATTGCGCAGTCGTCAGTGCCGCCACCTGCTTCGTCGTCAGCGACGCGACCTGCGTGCTGTCGAGATTGGCGATCACTTCGGTCGACAGTCCGGCAATCTGCTTTGCGGTCATGGCTGCAAATTGACTAGGCTCCAGTGCCGCGAGTTGTTCCGAGCTCAGGGCCTTCATCTGGTCGGATGACAAGGCTGCGACCTGTGTCGTGGTAAAGGCTGCGACCCGGTCCGTAAACAGGCCCGCCAAAGCTTCCGTCGTCAGCCCGGCAATCGCCTTCTTTCCTAACGACGCAATCTCTTCGGCGGTAAAGGTGTTGAGTTCTTCAGCCGTTAGCGTTGCGACCTGCTGCGTCTTCAGGCCCGCAACCTGCTTTGCCGTCAGACCTTCGAGGCTCGTGGCGGTCAAGGCTTCGAACTGCGCGGTCGTTAGCGCAGCCACCTGCTTCTCAGTCAACGAAGCCACTTGCGTGCTGGCGAGATTGGCAATTGCGGCGGTCGAAAGTCCGGCAATCTGCTTCGTCGTCATGGCAGCAAACTGGTTAGGCTCCAGCGCCGCGAGCTGTTCCGAATTGAGGGCTTTCATCTGGTTGGATGACAAAGCCGAAACCTGCGCCGTGGTGAGAGCCGCGATCCTGTCGGTAGACAGGCCGGCCAAGGCTTCTGTCGTCAGCCCGCCGATCACCTTCTTCGATATCGAGGCGATCTCATCGAGAGTAAAGGTGTTGAGTTCCTCGGCCGACAAGGTCGCGACCTGCTGCGTATTCAGTCCAGCGACCTGCGTTGTCGTCAGATTTTCGAGACTGGTGGCATCCAAAGCGTTGAATTGCGCCGTCGTCAGCGCCGCAACCTGCTTCATGGTCATCGCTGCGAGCTTGGAGCTGTCGAGGTTAGCGATCACATCCGTCGAAAGCGCGGCAATCTGTTTCGATGTCAAAGCAGAAAACTGATTGGTCGTCAGCGCGGACAGTTGCTCCGCAGTCAGGGCATTCATCTGGCTGGAGGAGAAAGCTGATATTTGTGTGGTGGTCAGGGCAGTGATCTTGTCTGTGTTCAGACCTGCTATCGCTGATGTCGTCAACCCCGAGATCGATGTCTTCTTGATCGATGCAATTTCTTCCTCGGTGAAGCTGTTGAGCTCCGCAGCCGACAGCGTGGCGACCTGCTGACTGCTGAACACCGATACCTGCGCTTTGTTCAGCGCCTCTATCGCCGTCTCTGAAAATCCGTCGAGCTGGCTCGCATACAGCGCCTTGACCTGCGCCGTCGTCATGCCCGAAACCTGCTCGTTACCAAGCGCTGCCAGCTGGTTCAACGTCAATCCCGTCACGGATTTCGGCGCAATCGCACTCATGACCTTCGTCGTCAGCGACGAAACGGTCGAGTCGGCAAGGGCACCCACCTGTGTGGATGTCAGCGCCTTCAACTGCGCAGAACTGAGTTCGCCCAGATCGCTCGCCGACAAAGAGGCTATGGTAGACGTTGGAAGCAGAGCAATCTGCCGGGTCGGAAGAGAGGCGATTTCAGAGGCCATGAGCGCGTAACACCATCAATTACTGGTCAAGAACGATCTTTACGCAACGAATCTTGCCCCGACATTGTGGTAAAACACTACCCATGGCAGATGTTATACCTGTCGATACAACAGGTCTGGTGAAGCCGAACGGCAAACACCAAAGAACACGTTACGCAAACAGCGAATTTATCAGGAACATGGCTCGCGAGAACCGGCGCATTGAATGTGCTTCATGCAAGCAGATATCCATCAGGAACTCTGCCTCCGCGCCACAAGACAAATAATGTCTCGTACAATAACTATCTTCTACTCAAAACTACTAGAACGACAATCGATATTACTGATCGGCAGAGTAACAGTGTGGTTAACACACGTCAAGCTCGCCTTAAAGCATTAGGCCGTAAAAAGATGCAACCCTTACGCAATTTAAACAAAACCGCCCCATCATCTTCAGAGGATAATGGGGCGGCAATGGAAAATTCAGAACACTCTCAGACCCTGCCTCAAGGCATCTTGAACGGTGTGCTGAAGCGGCTGGAGTCGATGGCAGCAGCGCCTGGGCGGAAGCTTGCGGTCGCCGCAGATGCAGACATGTCGTGGCTTAGCATCCGGTTGTTGACGACGCGTGGAGCCTTGACCGCACGGCCCGTGACACCCTTGTCCTGGCTCAGCGCCCAATCCGAAATGGCTTCCTGCGTCAGACGTCCACCGCTGACCATGGCTTTTTCAGAGACGGCAGCGTCCTGCTTGCTTGGGCGCGCACCCTTGGTGGGCAGACCAGCGGTGAGACCGCTATTGTTGCCACGGGGCTTCACGTCGAAGGCATCGCCGTAAGCCTGCTCGTCGCGGGTTGCAGCCGCTGGCTCGGCCTTCGCCACCTGAAGAGGCTTGGCGGAAGGCTGCGCGGAAGCCGTGCGGTTGATCGCAGCAGGGAACTGCGCTGCACTTGGCATTGCCGTCGCCGTAATGGCGGAGCGAGCGTCCTGACCGCTTTGTTCAAGCGCCGCGACGACAACCGGCGAAAGGCTCGCCTGCTGTGTATCGGCTTCGTCTTCCTGACCGTCCACATTGGCATTGGCGGAAGCGAGAAGCGCTTCTGCGACAGCCGGGCGATTTGCCGGCACCGGAACATGCGCGGCCAATACGTCACCAGGCATATCTTCAGAACCAAGCGATGCAGTCATCACGGAGCCATCGGCATCACCCTTCATGCGGCGCGGCCCAAGCAGGGTCGGCACAGGAATGGAATATTGCGCCAAGTCGGCAAATTGCTGCTCAGCCGGTGCGGCTGTCGGGGTCGGCAGCGTTGCAGCCTGAAGCGCGTCCTGCGCAGCATTGCGGTTTGGCGAATAAAGTGCCGTGGCAAGACCAGTCTGACCTGCGTCATTGCGGAATGCCGGACGGGCTGTTGGCAACGGTGCGTCAGCAACCGCTGGAGCCTGCGTTGCGGATGCAACGGCAACCGACGCAGCGGGTGCTTCCTCGTCAGCTTCCTGAGCCACCGGCGCTGGAGCCGAAGAGCGCGATGCGGGCTGCGGCGTTGCAATGCTTTCGGCATCTTCATCCTCATCCCCGCCACCAAAGAGCGCGGCCAGCAGCGTCTTGCGCTTGCCACCAGATGAAGAACCGGCCGGGCCTGCACCTGCGGTGCTGGCAACCTGAACGGACGAAGAGCTTACGCGTCTCTTGTAATCGACCATCGCCTGCTCATAGCCCGGCAATGGCTTGCCATCGGCTGGAAGGTGAATGGTGTTGCCCTGCGGGAAAATACGAACGAGTTCCTGACGGCTCATGCGTGGCCAGGCACGCACATTGCCAACGTCAAGATGCACGAACGGAGAACCGGACGTCGGATAGAAGCCAACGCCGCCGATCTGCATCTGCATAGCGATTTCGCGCAGGCGGGCAAGCTTGACGCCGGGGATGTAGAAATCCATGGCCTTGCCAAGCGTATGCTGGCTGCTCTTGGCGACACCCTTGGTGCGCGAACGCAGCATGCCGTTTGTCTCAGGCGAACGGAAAGCCGAGACCACATTGATATAGTCTGTGCCGCCGGAGCGACGATAGACTTCCCACACCAGATCGAACAGGCGCGGGTCCATCTTCGTCGGCTGGTTACGACGCCAGTCGCGCAGGAAGCGGTTCAGCTCCTGGAGACCCTTCTGGTCGTACTTGCCGTTTCTCTTGAACGTGATGACGGCTTTTTCTTTGGTATGGATATAATAGAGCTTGAGACTGCGTGTTTCGGCGGCAGCTTCCGTCGCCGAAACGCCAAGAGCGGGCAGAGCAGCCATCATGATGCACATGCATGTCACCACGCGTGCCGACAGCTTCGTGCAGATCGTTTTGATCAAGCCGCGCGCTATCTTGCCCGAGAGCGCGATATTCCGATGCAGATTAGGCAATTTGATCCCCGCCTGGCAGACAATTCGTCACATTGCCCCACATGAACCTCAAATACGGTCACACGATGGCAATTTTGCCACACATGGACATTCATCCTCTATATAGTGAATGCGATACTAACAAGAGGTTTATAGACCGTAAGTGAATATCCTTGCCCAGGAGTTAACAAATATTGCATTTGCTAATCTAAGAAGGCTCCGCCGCGGTTAAGCGGCGTCACGCAGCGGATTATCAGGATCAATGCCATAATCTTTCAACTTACGGTATAGTGTGGAGCGTCCGATGCCGAGTTTACGGGCAACCTGGCTCATCTGACCACGATAGAATCGCAGGGCAAACCGGATCAGTTCCTCTTCGATATCGGCTATCTTGCGCACATCGCCGCTATTGTCCGTGCTGGCAATCAGGCTGCCACCCGGAAAGACGGCTGACGAAGAACGGTCTTCATCCGTCGCCATCGCTTCCATCACAGACATGATTTCGGCAGCGTTGGTTCTGGCGTCTGCCGGCGGTGGCGCAACGAGAAGCGAACGCTCTGTCGGGCGATGCGGAACGTCGTGGTCGCCGACCTCACCCGCAAACTCCGGTACTTGCAGCGCGATCTGAGGGAAATCGGCTTCGGTGAGTTCATCCCCCTGGGCCAGAACCACAGAGCGGAAAACCGCATTTTCGAGCTGGCGGATATTGCCCGGCCAGTCATAGGCGGTCAGCAGGGCAATCGCTCCGGCACTGACGCTCAGCGAATGCGGCAATTTCTGCTCGACAGAAAAACGCTCGGCAAACACGCGGGCGAGATAAGGAATGTCTTCCTTACGGCGGCGCAAGGCCGGAATGGTAATGGGGAACACGTTGAGGCGATAATAAAGGTCTTCGCGGAAGCGGCCTTCCTTCACCTCTTCGATCAGGTCCTTGTTGGTGGCCGATATCAGCCGCACATTGACCTTCTGGACGCGGGCCGACCCAACGGTTTCGATTTCTCCCTGCTGTACGGCGCGCAAAAGCTTGACCTGCACTTCCAGCGGCAGATCGCCGATCTCATCCAGGAACAAGGTGCCGCCATCGGCTTCCATGAATTTGCCGATGTGCTTTTCCGTGGCACCCGTGAAGGCACCCTTTTCATGGCCGAAAAGAATGCTTTCCACCAGATTGTGCGGAATGGCACCGCAATTGACGGTGATGAAAGGCTTACCAGCACGGTCGCTGCCGGACTGAATGGCGCGGGCGATCATTTCCTTGCCGACGCCTGACTCGCCTTCCAGCACGACAGGAATATTGGACTGCGCTGCACGCTGCGCCAGTTCGATGACACGCAGCATGGCTGGGCTGGCGGATACGATATCGGTAAAATTCACAGCCTGATTGCGCGAGCGCTTGCCGGTGCGGGCCTTGGCTTCACGCTGATCGAGCTTCAGCGCATTGGCGATGGCTGACCCAATGCGTTCCGGCGATACGGGCTTGACCACGAAATCGAAGGCACCGGCGCGCATGGCCTGCACCACGGTATCAATGCCGCCCTGCCCCGTCTGCACGATGACAGGCACATCGGTTCCCAGTTCCCCGACGGCCTTGAGAAAGGACAGACCGTCCATCTCCGGCATCATGAGATCAAGAACGATAACGCTGATATCGCCACTGTGCTGTTTCAAAAGCTCCAACCCTACCCGGCCGTTTTCAGCAAGGATTGGCTGATGTCCATAACGCTCCACCGCTTGTTTAAGCAGGCGGCGCTGAACTGGATCGTCATCGATAACGAGTACTTGCGCTGTCATGTCAGGCTCCGGTTTCCGGTTTATGGACCTGCTTCATGCAGGCCTTTGAACCGAATGTGACATGGAAGGCTTGAACATCGGGTTTTGAGATTAGCTTGCATTTTATGCATTGCCACGGGAAACAGTGGCGCCCATATGCTTTGGTGCAGAGATAAAGAGGAAACCAAGAATGACCTTCAAGACATCGATCCCGCTGCCCGCTTTTTCCACCGCAGAAGCAGCAAGTGCAGCCCTCGGCGACCTCCCGACATGGAAACTTTCCGATCTCTATGCATCCGCAGATTCACCGGAATACAAAAGCGCGCTGGCAAAGGCCGCCAGCGATGCGAAGGCGTTTGAGGCAAAGTGGAAGGGCAAGCTTGAGGCGGCGGCAAAGCTTTCCGGCAACGAGGGTCTCGGTGCTGCGCTGAAGGAATATGAAGCGCTGGACGATCTTCTCGGCCGCATCGGCTCGTTCGCCGGGCTTACATATTTTTCCGACACATCCAATCCCGCCAACGGCAAGCTTTACGGCGATGCGCAGGCGAAGCTGACAGATATGTCGTCGCACCTGCTGTTCTTCGCGCTGGAACTCAACCGCATCGATGACGCGACCATCGACGCTGCCATCTCAAATGATCCGCTGGCTGGCCATTACAAACCGTGGCTGGTGGATTTGCGCAAGGACAAGCCGCACCAACTGGACGACAAGCTGGAACAGCTGTTTCTCGAAAAATCGATGACCAGTGCCGCCGCCTTCAACCGCCTGTTCGATGAAACCATGTCGGACCTGCGCTTCATCGTGGATGGTGAAAGCCTCGCTCTGGAACGCACCCTCAACCTGCTTCAGGAGCCCGACCCGGAAATTCGCAAAAAGGCGGCTGAGGCGCTGAGCGCAACCTTCAAGGACAATCTGCGCGTCTTCACGCTCATTACCAACACGCTGTCCAAGGACAGAGAAATTGCCGATCGCTGGCGCAATTTCGAAGACATCGCCGATAGCCGCCATCTGGCAAACCGTGTCGAGCGGGAAGTGGTCGACGCGCTGGCGAAGGCCGTAACCGACGCCTATCCACGCCTGTCGCATCGTTATTATAAGATGAAGGCAAAATGGCTCGGAATGGAGCAGATGAACTATTGGGATCGCAACGCGCCCCTGCCCGATAGTTCCAACGCCATCATTCCCTGGGAAGATGCCAAGGAAACGGTGCTGTCCGCCTATGGCGACTTTGCGCCTGAAATGGCCGACATTGCCCGTCGCTTTTTCGATGAAGAATGGATCGACGCCCCTGCCCGCCCCGGCAAGGCTCCCGGCGCTTTCGCCCATCCCACCGTGCCATCCGCGCACCCCTATGTGCTGGTCAACTACCTCGGCAAACCGCGTGACGTGATGACGCTGGCGCATGAGCTAGGCCACGGCGTGCACCAGGTCTTGGCCGGTGGACAGGGTGCCTTGATGTGCGCCACGCCGCTGACGCTTGCCGAAACGGCATCGGTCTTCGGTGAAATGCTGACCTTCCGCAAGCTGCTGGATGGCACGAAAGACAAACGAGAACGCAAGGACATGCTGGCGCGCAAGGTGGAGGACATGATCAACACGGTCGTGCGCCAGATTGCGTTTTACGAGTTCGAACGTAAGGTCCACACCGCCCGCAAGGAGGGTGAACTGACCGCCGAACAGATCGGCGAGCTCTGGCTTTCCGTGCAAGAGGAAAGTCTTGGACCGGCCATCAAGATTTCCGAAGGCTATGAAAACTGGTGGACCTACGTTCCCCACTTCATCCATTCGCCCTTCTATGTCTATGCCTACGCGTTTGGCGATTGCCTCGTGAACTCGCTCTATGCGGTTTACAGACAAGCCGACACAGGCTTTCAGGACAAATATTTCGAGCTTCTGAAGGCTGGCGGCACCAAACACCATTCCGAGCTCTTGAAGCCCTTCGGCCTCGATGCCACCGATCCGTCCTTCTGGAACAAGGGTCTTTCGATGATCGAAGGCTTGATAGACGAGCTGGAAGCGCTGGACAAAGAGTAGGGAGAAACCGACGAAGCACCCATTTCGGACAAGCTTCGTCGGTTTTTATGCCTTACCTTACGTAAATCGCATCACGGACGCAGATTATGAAACGCAAACCGGCTGACCTGACCTTGAGGGAAACGCTGCGCTGGGAACCCGACACCGGTTTTCGGCGGCTGGAGCAGCATCTGCGCCGTCTGCTACGCTCTGCCGATGCGCTGGGCTTTCGCGCACCCGCGGACACAGTCAAAGCGCTCAACGCGGCCGTTTGTGGCAACGCACCGCTAACCGTGCGGGTTGTCATGAACTACAAGGGCGAGCTTGATATTGCTGCTGAACCCTTCGTGCCCTTGCAAGCCGACGCTATCTGGCGCGTCCGGATTGCGCAAAAGACCCGCCTCGATTCCGCTGATACCTTCTACCGCCACAAATCATCCCGCCGCGAACCCTACGATGCCGCCCGCGCCGAATTTTCGACCAAGGACGCGGATGAGGTTCTGCTTTTGAACGAGCGCGGAGAAATCTGCGAAGGCTCCACCACGAGCATTTTCGTGGAGGGCGCGGAAGGGCAATTGCTGACCCCGCCACTCGACAGCGGCATTCTGCCGGGCGTCTTGCGCGCCGATCTCATTCGGGAACGTAGGGCACGTGGGCAGGCACTCAGGCCGGATGATCTGAAAGGTCGCAAGCTGTTTGTGGGCAACTCGCTGCATGGACTGGTGGCGGCGGAACTGGTTTGAATTCGGCTCTTATGGGGCGACGGCGGGTGGGGCTCACCCCCCTCTGCCCTGCCGGGCATCTCCCCCTCAGGTGGGGAGATTGGCTGGGCGCACGCTCACTAATCTCTTGAAAGGCTCAATTTAATCGAGAGCTAACCACGAGTCGATCTCCCCCCTTGAGGGGATGTCCGGCAGGACAGAGGGGGGTAAGCCACACCCACCGTCCTCTAATATGTAATCGCTAAGCCGACCACCACCTACTCCAACAACCACTCCACCCGCGCGCGGCCCTTCTGCTTGGCCGCGTAAAGTGCGCGGTCGGCGCGTTGATAGAGGTCGCTGCCGCTTTCACCCGGTTGATAAAGCGCAAGTCCTGCGGAACAGCCATAGGAAAAATCGTCCACCCCCGGGAAGGGACTGGAAGCGCTGACATTCTTTAACAGCCGCTCCACGATGCCAACGCACTCCGACAATATCGTACGCGGCATGATGAGCATGAATTCTTCGCCGCCGACGCGCCCGAAGCAATCGGAACGACGGATCGTGGAATGGGCGATTTTGACGAAATCACGCAAGACCACATCGCCGCCCTGATGGCCGAAACGGTCGTTGATTCCTTTGAAGAAATCGATGTCCATCACGCACAGGCCAAAGGGACTTTCAATGCCCTTCTGGACGTTATCGATCTGAACACCCAGCTTGGCGAAAACAAAACGGCGATTGGCGGTTCCGGTCAATTCGTCGGTCTGGGCAGCGCGCATCGCAAGGTCGCGATCCTGACGCAGGCTCCGCTGGTTCTGTTGTTTCAGTTCCGTAATATCGCTGCCGACGCACAGCATCCAGCCGTCTTCCTGCACGGTTTCCGTCATCCAGATCCAGCGACCATCATGCAGATCCAGCTCCAGTCCCCGAAACGGCAGCTTGCCTCTGCGCGATTGTGCCGACAAAAGCCATGCTCCGAAATCATCGGTGGTGATGATGAGGCCTTTTTTGTCGCAATAATTCGCCCGCAGCAGTTCCCCCCAAGTGGGAAAAACGTCACTTTTTACATGGAAGGCTTCACGAAAAGAGCGGTTGGCGTGGCGAAGCCTGTCTTCCGTATCGTAAAGGGCAATAAAAACAGGCGTCATATCCTGTAGCGCGATGACGCGCTCAATCAGACTATCCAAATTGGCAGTCTCCTGACGCACAATAATTGCCCTCTATCGAAGTTGAAAACACCTGTACCCGGTCTCAGTATAATTGATGGCCAAAAAATGCGTAGTGCGAAGCTATATCGATGATTTCATGAGAAACCGGCGCTGATCGGTTTACCTTTCTCGCAGTCTTCATACGCCCGTCATCCGGCTACCCTTTATTGTTACAGTCTAATCATCTAGCTTAGACATTGCATTTAAAGAGGAAATTTAGAATGACGGATGTTGAACACCCGATTTACGGCGAAATTACCGGTCCCATCATCATGATCGGTTTCGGCTCAATCGGGCGCGGTACGCTTCCGTTGATAGAACGGCATTTCAAATTCGATATGTCGCGGCTGGTCGTCATCGATCCGCGAGAAGACATCGCCGACTATCTGCAAAGCCGCAACATCCGCCATATCCGCACACATCTGACCAAGGAAAACTACAAGGATGTGATGAAGCCTCTGGTCAAGGGCGTCGAGGGCCAAGGCTTTTGCGTCAACCTCTCGGTCGATGCCTCCTCAGTCGATCTGATGAAACTCTGCCGCAAATATGGAATGCTCTACATCGACACGGTGGTAGAGCCATGGCCGGGCTTTTATTTCGATACGGATGCGGACAATTCCGCCCGCACGAATTATACGCTGCGCGAAACGATGCTGAAGGAAAAGGCCAAGCGCGCCGGCGGCACGACCGCGGTTTCCACCTGCGGTGCAAATCCCGGCATGGTCTCGTGGTTCGTCAAACAGGCGCTGGTCAATCTGGCCAAAGACACAGGCCTCGAATTCGAAGAACCGGCGGCCAACGACCGTGAAGGTTGGGCACGGCTGATGCAGACACTCGGCGTCAAGGGCGTCCACATTGCCGAGCGCGATACGCAGCGCGCCAAGGAACCCAAGCCCTTCAACACATTCTGGAACACCTGGTCCGTCGAAGGCTTCATTGCCGAAGGCATGCAACCGGCGGAACTGGGCTGGGGCAGCCATGAAAAGTGGATGCCGAAAAACGCGAAGAAGCAGAAAAAGGGCAGCAAAGCCGCCATCTTCCTCGACCAGCCGGGTGCCACAACCCGCGTGCGCACATGGTGCCCCACGCTGGGAGCCCAGTACGGTCTGCTGGTGACGCACAACGAGGCGATATCGATTTCGGATTATTTCACCGTGCGCGACAAGCGCGGCCATATCGATTTCCGCCCCACCTGCCACTATGCCTACCATCCCTGCAACGACGCCGTGCTGTCGCTGTATGAAATGTTCGGAAATGGCGGCACGGCCCAACCCGTTCAGCATGTTCTGACGGAAGACGAGTTGACCGACGGTTCGGATGAACTCGGCGTGCTGCTTTATGGCCACGAAAAGAACGCCTACTGGTACGGCTCGCGCCTGACACTGGAAGAAGCGCGCAAACTTGCCCCGGAGCAGAACGCCACCGGACTTCAGGTCAGTTCCGCCGTGCTATCAGGCATGGTTTGGGCTCTGGAAAATCCGCATGCCGGCATCGTCGAGGCTGATGAGGTGGATTATCGCCGCTGCCTGGGTATCCAGCGGCGCTATCTCGGTGCCGTGGAAGGCCACTATACCGACTGGACACCGCTGGATGGCAGGCCCGGCCTGTTCCCCGATGACATCGACGCGAACGACCCATGGCAGTTCCGCAACATTCTCGTGCGTGGCTGAGTTTGCCGAAACTGGAAAATGACAGAGGGCCTCGATTTTCCAAGATCGGGGCCTTTCGTCCTAGTGCAGTTTTGCAACGCTTTCTATTTTGTCGAAACCACCGGGAACCCATGCATAGCGACCTTCGTTCGCTTGCAATAAAGTCAACTTCCATCCATGATCTTTTCATCGAGATCGACACGCATAGCAGGAGACGAAAGAGATGAATTTCAAGACAGGCGCAGCCTTGGTTCTGGCCGCAATTGCTGCCTCTTCATGCGCTCCTTCCGCCCCATCCCCACGCCCCATGGCATCCGCCATGCCACAGGGCCCGGCCGTCGATGGTCGCTGGGTCGACAAAAACGGTATCGTCTCGACATTCCAAGCGGGCGCATTCTCCACCCGCTCCACGGATAGCAACACACTGCTGGCATCCGGCACCTATGTTACGCTCTCGCCGACATTATATGAGATCAATATGACGTCGCTGGTGCGTAACACCCAGTCGCGCGTCAATTGCGCGCTGATTTCCCGCGGACAGCTGAACTGCACGACCGACACAAACGGCCAGTTCACACTGACGCGTCAAGGCTGATAGCCCTCACCTTCTCCATGTTTAATTTCAACGCGCGCGTGTAGCGCGCGTTTTTATTTGTGCAACTCTGTCATAATTCTACTTGCGGCAGCTGCCGCGAGGTGAAAACATCACCTTTGAACGGCTGACACATTTTCAGAATAGCTATGATGGCAGGGACGAGCCCTTCAGCTTTTTGCTTAAACAGGAGAGATAGAACGATGAACAGGATTTTGAGATTTGGCCTGATGACCGCATCGGTCGTTTCGCTTTCCGCTGGTGCGGCTCTGGCCGATTACCAACTCAATATTCTCCACATCAACGATCTGCATTCGCGTATCGAGGCGATCAACAAATCCGACTCCACCTGCTCCACGGCAGAAGCCGACAAGAAGGAATGCTTCGGCGGCATCGCTCGTGTGAAAAGCGCCATCGATGCCCGCCGCACCGAACTGGGTGCCAATGCCAACATTCTCGTGCTGGATGCCGGCGACCAGTTTCAGGGCTCGCTGTTCTACACGCAGTATAAGAGTGGCCCCGTTGCCGAATTCATGAACGGCATCGGCTTCGACGCCATGGCTATCGGCAACCACGAATTCGATGACGGCCCGGCTGAACTGCTCAAGCTCATCAATGCCGTGAAATTCCCAATCATCTCCGGCAACACCAAGATCGCCGACGGCTCCGAGCTGAAAGACAAGTTCAAGGGCTACATCATCAAGGACATGGGCGGCCAGAAGGTTGCCGTCGTTTCCGTGCTGGCCACGGACACCAACGAAACCTCCTCCCCCGGCGACAAGGTCACGTTTGAAGACGAGATCGAATATCTGAAGGGTGCCGTCAAGGAAATCCAGGATCAGGGCGTCAACAAGATCGTCGTTCTCTCGCATGTCGGCTACGTCAAGGATCAGGAAATCGCGCGCTCGGTGGATGGTATCGACGTCATCGTCGGCGGCCACAGCCACACGCTCCTCTCCAGCACAGACCCGAAGGCAGCCGGTCCCTACCCCACGCTGGTCAAGGACCCATCCGGCGTCGAAGTGCCGATCGTCACGGCCTATGCCTATTCCAAATATCTCGGCGACCTAACGGTCACCTTTGACGATAACGGCGTCGTCAAGTCGACCAGCGGCGCACCGAAGCTGCTGGACGCATCCGTCACCCCAGACGAAGCCTTCACCAAGCGCGTTACCGAACTTGCAGCACCTCTCGAAGCGGTAAAAGCGAAGGAAATCGGCACGAGTGAAGCCGCCATCGACGGCTCTCGTGAAGTGTGCCGCGCCAAGGAATGCACCATGGGCAACCTGGTGTCCGATGCGCTGCTCGACCGCGTGAAGGATCAGGGCATCACCATCGCCATCCAGAACGGTGGTGGTCTGCGCGCCTCCATCGACGCCGGTCCTGTGACCATGGGTGAAGTGCTGACGGTTCTGCCATTCCAGAACTCCATCGCCACCTTCCAGATCAAAGGTGTCGATCTGCTGGCAGCACTGGAAAATGGTGCGGGCCAGATCGAAGAAGGCGCGGGCCGCTTCGTCCAGACCGCAGGTCTGAAATACAGCTTCGACCGCTCCAAGCCAGCGGGCAGCCGCATCGTCTCGGTCGAGGTCAAAGAAGGCGATGCCTTCGTCAAGCTCGACCCTGAAAAGACCTATGGCGTCGTGACCAACAACTACACCCGCACCGGCGGTGATGGCTTCAAGACCTTCGCCACCAAGGCCATCAACCCTTACGACTTCGGACCAAGCCTTGAAGACGCCGTCGCCGCCTATATCGGCGCACACAGCCCCTACAAGCCTTACCTCGATGGCCGCGTGGCGGACGTCACACCAGCCGACTACGTTGCGCCACCTAAGGAAGCCGCCAAACCGGCCACTTCTGCACCGGCCACCGCACCAGCGACAACGGCACAGGCACCGGCCGCGACAACTCCAGCGCCAGCCGCCCCCGCTCCAACGGCATCCGCTCCGGCAACACCAGCACCTGCGGCTAGCACCACGACAGCTGCTACCGCTGCGAAATATGTCGTCGCACGCGGTGACTCACTGTGGAAAATCGCCACTGAAAAATATGGCAACGGTCTAGAATGGAAGAAGATCGCCGAAGCCAACGCGCTGAAGCGTCCAAACCACATCGAAGTTGGTGAAGAACTGAACGTGCCAGCACAGTAATTGTTTGAAATCACTCTATCGAAGCCAGCTCGCGTGGACTGGCTTCGATAGAAGACTTCATTTTTGATCGCGGAAGCTTAACTGCCGCTTGCAGCAGAGGTCAGTGTACGTGGCTCACCCCCCTCTGTCCTGCCGGACATCTCCCCCACAAGGAGGGAGATCGGCAAGGCGAGAGACCTTCGCTAAAACCACAGACGCTGAAGATGGCTGCGGCGTTGCGGCATATCGATCTCCCCACCTGTGGGGGAGATGTCCGGCAGGACAGAGGGGGGTGAGCCACGCACACCGACCTCTGCCGCATCACCATACAGCTCTCAGATGGCTACACTCATATCACCATGTCACTCAGCCATCACGACGCGTTGAAATGCCGCGCAGGTTCTATCAAAAATCAATTCAGATTGGCGGATCAATGCTCTACAAGTTGATCCATGACACATGCGTAGACGTAGAGCCCCGCGCACCCCTTACAGACTTCAGGACGATTGCATGACTGTTGATATGTCTTCACTTCCCGCAGACCACCCTCGCGTCACCTTCGGCAAGGTCGGCGTTCTCCTGGTCAATCTAGGCACGCCTGACGGTACCGATTACAAATCCATGCGCCGTTATCTGGCGGAATTTCTGAGCGACAAGCGCGTCATCGAGTGGTCGCGACTGTTCTGGTATCCGATCCTCTACGGCATCGTGCTGAACAAGCGTCCGCAGAAGGTCGGCAAGGCGTACCAGTCGATCTGGAACAACGAGCTGAACGAAAGCTATCTGCGCACCTACACGCGCAATCAGGGCGATCTTCTCGGACAAGCGTTGAAGGATCTGCCGAATGTCGTGGTCGATTGGGGCATGCGCTACGGCACGCCCAGCATCGCCCAGCGCATCGACGCGCTGAAAGAACAGGGCTGCGAAAAAATACTGCTGTTCCCCCTCTACCCGCAATATGCCGCCGCCACCACGGCCACCGTCAACGACAAGGCGTTCGAGCATTTGATGAAACAGCGGTGGCAGCCAGCGCTGCGCACCGTGCCGCCTTATCACGATGATGAAACCTACATCGATGCGCTCGCCAATTCCGTCACATCGCATCTGGCCACGCTGGACTGGGAACCGGAAAAAATCATCGCGTCTTTCCACGGCATCCCGCAATCCTATTTCAAAAAGGGCGATCCCTATCATTGCCAGTGCATGAAAACGGGCCGCCTGCTGCGCGAGAGACTGGGCCTGGATAAGGATCGCTTCCTCATCACCTTCCAGTCCCGCTTTGGGCCGGAAGAATGGTTGCAGCCCTATACCGACAAGACCGTCGAGCGGCTCGCAACCGAGGGCGTCAAGCGCATCGCGGTGATGAACCCCGGCTTCGTGTCCGACTGTCTGGAAACGCTGGAAGAAATCGCCGAGGAAGCCGCCGAAAGCTTCCACCACAACGGCGGCGAGAAATTTTCACATATTCCTTGCCTCAACGACAGCGCCGAGGGTATGAGAGTTCTCGAAAAAGTTGTGCGCCGGGAGTTGCAGGGCTGGGTATAAGCCAGCCTTCTAAACCCGCGTTTTAGCATTGGGAGAATGCCGTGATGGATCTGAGTGGTTTCGATATCGTCGTTATTGTAGCGGTCGGCCTTGTCATTCTGACGCTGTTCGCGGGCATCAAAACCGTGCCACAGGGCTATCGCTACACGGTGGAGCGCTTCGGTCGCTATACCCGCACCATGGAGCCCGGCCTCAACATCCTCACGCCTTATATCGAGCGTGTCGGCGCGCGCCTGAACGTCATGGAACAGGTGCTGGATATTCCCACACAGGAAGTCATCACCAAGGATAATGCGAGCGTTTCAGCCGATGCCGTCGCCTTCTATCAGGTACTGAACGCCGCTCAGGCCGCCTACCAGATCACCAATCTGCAATTTGCCATCCAGAACCTGACCATGACCAACATCCGTTCGGTCATGGGCTCGATGGATCTGGATGAACTGCTCTCCAACCGTGATGCCATCAATGACCGTCTGCTGCGCGTGGTCGATGAAGCCGTTGGCCCATGGGGCATCAAGGTCACCCGCATTGAGATCAAGGATATCGCACCACCAAAAGACCTTGTGGATTCCATGGCGCGTCAGATGAAGGCAGAGCGCGAAAAGCGCGCCCAGGTGCTGGAGGCTGAAGGCTCGCGCAACGCACAAATTTTGCGTGCCGAAGGGGCCAAGCAATCCGCCATTCTCGAAGCTGAAGGCCAGCGCGAAGCAGCTTTCCGCGATGCCGAGGCGCGCGAACGTCTGGCCGAAGCTGAAGCCAATGCCACCCGCATGGTATCGGAAGCCATCGCTGCTGGTGACATTCACGCCATCAACTACTTCATCGCGCAGAAATACACCGAAGCCATGGCCGCAATCGGCACCGCGAAGAACTCCAAGATCGTGCTGATGCCGATGGAAGCTTCTGCGCTGATCGGCTCGCTCGGCGGCATTGGTGCCATTGCCAAGGAAGTGTTCGGCAAGAACAGCGATGGTCCGGCAGCACCTGATGCACCTGCGCCAGCAAGACAGCGCAGCTCCGTTCCACCGTCCTCCAGTCGCCCGACAGGCCAGACCATCAACGTGACCATCCCCAACAATCCGTTCGGCCCGTCCTCGGAGAGATGAGATGATCGCCAGACTCGTCACCGATCTCGGCCCATGGAGCTGGTGGATACTGGGCGCCATTCTTCTCGCCGCGGAGCTTCTGGCCCCCGGCGTCTTCCTGATCTGGATAGGCGCTGCGGCTCTCGTGATCGGTGCTATATCGCTGGCGCTATGGGACACCGCTGTGTGGAGCTGGCACGTCCAGCTCCTGCTGTTTGCGGTGATATCGGTTGCCTTCGCCCTGCTGGGCCGCCGGTACTACCATAAGAACCGCAACTCCACCGACGAGCCTTTCCTCAACCAGCGCGAAGCCAGCCTCATCGGCCGGACAGCCACTCTTCAGGAGCCGATCACCGAAGGTCGGGGTCGGATCAGGCTGGATGACACATGGTGGTCCGTCCAGGGCGAAGACCTGCCCGCAGGAACACGCGTACGCATAGCCTCAGCACATGGCCGCACACTGACTGTCGAGAATATGGGCAGCTAAGGTCCGCGGTAGGGATCGAACGCGCGAAAACCTGCCATTTTCTCATCCTTGCTGGTGACAACATGCGGCTGACGCATCGCTTGTCTTCCTGAAAATCAATGCTGATTTCCCTGTCTATGCTGTACGCATCCTTGCGTATCGTCAGGTAAATTCAGAGAAAAGGTTTTCAAAAATGGAATTACAGCCGCCCACAGATATGGAACTCACCCTCCGCACCCTCGCCATGCCAGCCGACGCAAACCCGGCAGGTGATATTTTCGGCGGATGGGTCATGTCACAGATGGACTTGGCCGCTTTCGTGCGCGCCAATGAC
The DNA here is from genome assembly GCF_900100825.1 of Agrobacterium sp. DSM 25558. NCBI lineage: Bacteria > Pseudomonadati > Pseudomonadota > Alphaproteobacteria > Hyphomicrobiales > Rhizobiaceae > Agrobacterium > Agrobacterium sp. DSM 25558. The sequence continues at coordinate 75,269 of NZ_FMUD01000021.1, forward strand.
GTTGCAGGTGGCCGCACAGTCACCGTCGCCGTCCACGAAATCGTCTTCAAGAAACCCGTCAAAATCGGTGACACGCTCTGCGTCTACACCCGCATCGAAAAAGTCGGCCGCACCTCCATCACTCTCAAAATAGAAGCCTGGACCCGACGCTACTCCGAACAGTCGCGCGACAAGGTCACGGAAGCCGTGTTCATCATGGTGGCGGTGGATGATGCGGGTAATCCGAGGGCTGTGGCGACCTAAGCAGCTTTGCCGTTTAAAAGGCGGTCGCGGTTTTCAAGCATGTCGGCGGGAAATGTCCCGCCTAACACGACCGCCAACGCATAACTTTGGCGATCTTTTTTAAAACTTGACGCCCAAACCAACACGAACCGCGTGCTGATCGATATCTCCATTCAGGAGAGGTCCGAGGGCACCGAAATCGTAATTCTTGTCGCCGAAATCGGTGTAGCGATATTCGATGCGACCGAAAATCAGGTCGGTGAAGGCATAGTCGACACCCGCGCCGACCGTATAGCCGTTGAAGGTCTCTTTTTCCTTGGGGAAGCCTGGCACGACCAGATAGCCACGACCGACGGCCCAGCCAGCGGTTCCGTAGACCAACGCACGGTCGAAGGCATAACCAGCCCGGGCGCGAACGGAGCCCTGCCAGTCCATGCCGTATTCGAACCGATCAGGAGCCAATATGGTGAGATTACCGTCACCCCAGTTGCCTTCCAGATCGCCTTCGACGCCGAGAACCCAATTGTTGCCCAACTGATAATTATAGCCCGCAAATCCACCCAGAATTCCACCGTTGAAGTCAGCCCCCAGCGGTGTTGCCGCGATGCCGGAGAGGTCCTGATTGTCCCAGGCATATCCGCCCTGCACACCGGCAGTAAAACCGGTCCATGAGAACACCTGCCCATTGACCACAGGCTCCTGCGGCACGACATAGACCGTATCCGCAGCAATCGCGGTTGAAGCGGTGAACATGAAAGCTGCGGCAACGACGATGTTTTTCATCTCAGGCACTCTGGTTAGGATGATGTCCATCCCTAACCCACCAATGAAAAAATGCTGTAGCGCCGCAGCAACATGCCAAGAGATTGCGAAACCGATCGACGTCTGCCGGTATCGAAACCCATACGGCTGGTGAATAGGGCATAGCAACATTGCCACCACAACGCAAAAAGGCCTCGCAATTTCTTGCAAGACCTTCAAACCAAACTGGATGGTTGAGGCGGCGGTCAAGGAGGTTCGAGACGCCCAAGTACCGCGCGTTGAATTAGACCGGGTGTTCCTGAATTACGATCAGCGATTCGTTGACCAGCAGCGACAGATCGATGACCAGAAACAACAGTCTGGAGCCGTGTACCGCACTCGTGATGTCATCATGGATTTGCGTCATCGGATTGACCGAGTGGAACGCGACCGACCAGCACCGGGGACTAGGCTAGCCAGCCCAGGAGCTTTGCCACAGCCGCCGCCATAGCGGTAAAGGCCCCGCCGAAGGCAAGGTCCATTACGATAAGGATCTTAGTCTTGATTTGATAGACTTCCGAATGGATCGAACCGCACGTTTCGCGTGACAACGGACCTGCAACCAGATTGGCATTCGGGTGTGGTTGATTATCAAGTGAGCCCATTCTTTTTGCCATCTGTCGTACAAAGCTGCGTCATCGTCATAGCGAGAAATTGCCCGTTTCAAAGCTACCTTGGGGTCAGCAATCTCGATAATATCTATGGCTCGGTCTGTTTGTTCGACGTCTTCGACGTCACATTCCAACACGAGGAGCACAGTGGTGTCGCCTTGCCTCCACGGGCTGATAAGTCGCAAAAACTCACCCCATTCAGAGAGCATCAGTTGTGCCACCTCAGCCGGCGTTATATCCGGCCTGGTCGCGCGGCATGCCGAAAGATTTCGGTAGTAAATCAAATGCAGACTATCCCGGCTGCTCAACGCACGCTTTAACCTCTGAAACCGTCGCGTTAGTTGTTCGTGAATCTCACGGTTGGAAGATGGATCAGAGTGGATGTGAAATGTGCGAGGATAATGCTTATAGGCAAGAACGGTCCGCTCGGCATCTGGAGGAGAAACTACGTCGTAGCAATCCCATGGGCTGACTTTCTGAAAATCATCCCTGATAATATCTGTAACGGTCGTCAATCCGTCTTCAAGATTGAGCAACCAGTCGAAAGGATAGGAGGTTCTCCTCAATCCTGCGATCTTTATCATATTTGCAGCATTGCATGCCGCACCTAGCGATATGTATTTGTGTCCCACATGCACCCCTTTTCGCGAGAATTCACATGCTACAACTCAACCCGGATATGCAAGTGCAGAATATTCAGAAGAACACCAAAATATAGGATGTCCGAATTAAGACGTTTTGTTACCCAATGTCCGGGATTTCACCGTGCTTAAAGATGATCGTCGGAGGGCCATATTCTCCGATGTCTGGATCCGCATCACGCGACCAGGCCACGATGCCGTCATATTGGCTAGCCAGTGATTTCCCTTCACGTATGGCACGATCTTCAGTCGGCATCTGTCTTGCCTCCATGGCCTCGACCATGTTGCCTTCGTCGTCTCTCCTATAGGCTGCGAGAACGATCAATTTGATTTTAGCCATGTCTCGGTTCCTTGTGTGGGTAATGGTCGTAGACCACCCCCGGCTTTTTGCGGTTGCACATTGATCGCGATTTGCGATTGTTCCATCACTGTATGGCTTCTGAAACCCACCAAACAATAGCACCCGTTACAATCGAGTGGGGTAGCTTTGAGATCTTATCGACGGTGTCAGGCTTGGCGCTGTGCCTGCTCGACCAATGGTCATCCGATAGCATTGGCAATGCCTATGTTACGGCGTTGATGGTCTGCGACGCGGTTTTGATCGGGAGCGACAAGGACACGGCAGCAGATTTCAGAGCGGCGTTTGTTGCAACTGCTCATGAAGCGGCTTTACCGGTTTTTCCCGACGATGATTTTAATTGATTATCGTGTGCGCGATTCGGGCCATTTATCTCATAGATGGGCCGATCACATTGCCTATAAAATCCTAGCTTCGCCTTGAGCAACGGACGGCCCAACGTCAATATCAATTTGCGTTAGGGATGAAGCGACTCTTTTGACGCCTAGGCTGACTAGATATTGTGTGGTGAGAGAAAGGTGCACCATGGCCAGTTGCTCGTGTCTATTCCCGCGCATGTGCATGACGATGTACTCTGCTACGACTGGATATTGCCCAGCGGGTAGGAATATGCCCTCACCTAGTTTGATCTTGCCAGCCGCGACAGTGAGCCTCTTACTGTTCCCGTCATCAAAAGTTCTCCTCTTCGCAGATTCATAAACCTTGAGACCACAACGCAAAAAGGCCTCGCAATTTCTTGCAAGACCTTCAAACGAAACTGGATGGTGGGCGTAACAGGGATTGAACCTGTGACCCCTACGATGTCAACGTAGTGCTCTCCCGCTGAGCTATACGCCCATCCGTTGCGGCGCATAAATCACGAAACTGGATGAAGCGTCAACTGCTTTTTTTCAGTTTTGTGAAAGGTTTATGCGAGGCCCTATGCCACAAGGAGTTTGTTCACTTCATCGACGAGATCACGCAGGTGGAAAGGCTTGGAAAGCACCTTCGCATCCTTCGGTGCCTTCGAATCAGCGTTGAGCGCGACCGCCGCGAAACCGGTGATGAACATGACCTTGAGGTCGGGGTCGAGTTCGGTGGCGCGGCGCGCGAGCTCGATGCCGTCCATCTCAGGCATCACGATGTCCGTCAGCAGAAGCGAGAAAGGCTCCTCACGAAGCCGGTCATAGGCGCTTGCGCCGTTGTCGAACGAGGAAACCTTGTAACCGGCTTTCTCCAGCGCCTTCACGAGAAAGCGGCGCATATCGTTGTCATCTTCCGCGAGAAGAATTTTCTGTACCATTTAAGTGACCGTAACTTCTGATTTACTGGGATTACCTTATCTCGATCATACCGTGTTTTCAGTAAATATCGTGTGAACGGTAGAATCATGACTCGGGTGACTGATGCACAGTATGGACTTGCTCTGCCTTAACTGGCAACATGAAGCTTCTGGCAGAATTATGACATGGTAAACGGGGCGGAATGGACTGGGTCACGGGCGAGTACGAACTCTTCGAAGTGCACGAACCCGCCGTTCACAGCATTCCGTTCGTGTATAACTCTCCCCACAGCGGCCGCTGCTACCCCGTTTCCTTCCTCGAATCATCCCGCTTGAACGCCTACGAAATCCGCCGGTCCGAAGATCATTTCGTCGACGAGCTGTTTTCCAGCGCCACAGATATCGGCGCGCCGCTCCTCAAAGCCAATTTCCCGCGCGCCTATCTGGACGTCAACCGCGAGCCCTACGAGCTCGATCAGCGCATGTTCGATGGCCCGCTGCCATCTTACGCCAATATCGGCTCCATGCGCGTGGCAGGCGGTCTTGGCACCGTGCCGCGCATCGTCGCAGAGAACATGGATATCTATGCCCACAGGCTGCCGGTGGACGAGGGCATCAGCCGAATAGAAAACATCTACAAGCCGTATCACGCCTGCCTGCGAAAGCTCGTCTCGCGCACGCACGCCGCCTTCGGCATGGCGGTGCTGATCGATTGTCACTCGATGCCGGGCAACATCCGCCTCGCCGGTTCCAACATACGCCCCGACGTCATCATCGGAGACCGGTACGGCACAAGCGCATCTGCGGAAATCTCCCGAGCCGCGCTTTATCTGCTGGAAGAACTGGGCTTTACCGCAGTCTACAACAAGCCTTACGCGGGCGGTTTCATCACCGAACATTACGGTCGCCCGGTCCGCTCTCTTCACGCGCTGCAGATCGAGGTCAACCGCGCGCTCTATGTGGATGAGAAGACGCTTTTGAAGACGGCCGAATTTTACGCCGTGCAGTCCGCGCTGGATACGTTCATGCGTCAGCTTTCGATGTTCGTGTCGGAATACGCAAACGACATGGCATTTGCTGCCGAATAGCAACTTCGATTTCGCTGAGTGAAGGCTGAGCGCGGGCGCTGTCTGCGCAAAAAAAACCGCGCCTTAGCGCGGTCAAGTCTAGGGAGGAAACACCCAAGGAGGGTATTTACAGTCAAAGACTGTGATCAAAATTTACGAATATCGTGCTTATTTGTCAATCAATTTTATTATTGCCTATAATTTGTACAAATTTTCGCTGTTTGCATGTTATTTGACCGACGCGGCCGCTCGAATGCATTTAAGACGGGCAGCAAATAGCAAGTGGACGAAGTCGGGCAAAGCGGGTTATGTCCTGATGGAGTTGCAGAGCGTTTGGCTTTCACACATCGCTCTTGCAGGAATTGCTTGTGGAACGACGAGGTTCTTGATGCTGCCAGATCGCGATTTCTTCTTTCGTCTTGCCGATGCAGCCAAGGCCGAAACACTTCCACGCTTTCGCACCGGCATCGCCGTCGCCAACAAGCAGGATGGCGGTTACGACCCCGTCACCGAGGGCGATCAGGCTGCAGAAACCGCCATTCGTGCACTGATTACGGAGCGTTTTCCCGATCACGGGATTCTGGGTGAAGAACACGGCAGCGTGGGCACGGACGGCGAGCATGTCTGGGTCATCGACCCGATCGATGGCACCCGCGCCTTTATTTCCGGCCTTCCGGTCTGGGGAACTCTCATCGGCTTCCAGTCGTCCGGTCGCGCCGTCATGGGCGTCATGGACCAGCCCTTTACCGGCGAACGTTATTTCGCGGATGGCGAAAATGCTTGGTATTTCGGCCCCGGTGGAGACAGGCAGATCAAAACCCGCAATTGCGAAACACTGTCGGATGCGATCCTCTTCACCACCTCGCCGCATATCTTCACCAACGAGGAAGCAGCGCGTTATGGCGCGGTCGAGGAAAAGGTTCGCCTGTTCCGTTATGGTGTCGATTGTTACGCCTATGCGCTGCTGGCGGGTGGGCATGTCGACCTCGTCATCGAGTCCGGCCTGAAGCCATATGATGTCGGCGCGCTCATTCCCATCATCGAGCAGGCGGGCGGTATCATCACCAATTGGGATGGCGGCAGACCGGAAGCGGCGGGGCGCATCCTTGCCGCTGGCAGCAAGGCCGTCCACGCCCAAGCGCTGGCCATGCTTTCCGGGCTATAGCACCCGCCGATCACTCAAGCTTTTCTAGATATCGCTCAGTGCTTTTGCGCTAAAGCGTATCCGCGCGCATTGGTTGTTCTTTGCGCGACCGAAGACCCTGCCCCATGCTTTGGCGATACGGCACATCCCTAAAATACAAGGAATGAAACAACGAAGTAACCGTTGGTTAACCATACTGCGGCACTCTGGCGTTGAATTCTTTTATTTTCATATACTGATATATGCGAGGAACGCTATGGCATATGACTGGAGTGGGAATACCGTTAAGGAAAAACACGACGACTGGACGGTCGTGGTTATGGTCGCCGTCGTGGCGCTGGTGCTATTGGTGACCATTGCGCCGCTGAGACTGATCAAAGCAGCATCGCCGCAGCATGTCATCGAAACGAGCGCGGCCGAGATCAGGCCTGCATAGGCGTTACGCCTTGACCAGATCCAGATGCAGCAGTTTGGGTGACAGGACCTGAAGAATGGTTTCGGACCGGCCGATATAGACAATCGCCGTATCCGTCATTCCCGCCAGAACCGCCGCCAGCCTGTCGATTGTTTCGGTCTCCAAACCTTCGAGAAGATCATCGATGAACAGCCAGCGCGGCTTCAACAGCACGGCATTGGCAACGCGCGCACAGGCCTGCTCATCGGAATCGAGCTTCTTGTCCCAGCGAATATTCTCGTCCATCCGTGGAATGATGTGGCCAAGACCGCACTGCTCCATGGCATCCAGAAAGTCCTGTTCCTGAAATTTCTGCGGGCTGCGCGGATAGCAGAGGATTTCACGCAACGGTGCCGCTGGCAGATAGCCGTGCTGGGCAATGAACAGGGTTTCCTCGCGCGGTGGCATGATCATGTTGCCGCGCCCCCATGGCCATAGGCCTGCAATCGCTGCGAAGAACAGGCGTCGGTTGACGCCCTGATCGCCATTGACCATCAACCGGTCCCCGACCTCGATCTCGACAGGCGCTTCCCGCAGGCGGAAGACGCGTGACATATCCTGCCCGCCCGCCTCCGGGGAGATTTCAACCGATGTCCACCGGATCGGCCCTGAGGTGACCCTTTCGATCTCGATGGCATTGCCATGCTGCTCCACGCTGTCCATCTGGATCAACGCATTGCGAAACACCGAAACGCGCTGCAAGGTCGCTTTCCAGGCGGCGATGGGGCCGAAATTGTCGATGTACCAGCGCAGGGCGACGTTCACCTGATTGAACGCACCAACCGCCATCATCAGCCCACCGAAGCTCAGATGCCCGGAAAAATACACCGGTGCTGCAATCAGAATCGGGGCGACGATGGCCAGCCAGCCATAACCTGAGGAAACCCATGTCAGGTGCGTCAGCGCCATGGCAAGGCCTTTGATGACACCCAGCACGGCATTGATGTCCTCGCCGATGCGGTGCCGCTCGTTCTTTTCCCCACGCGCCAGCGTGATCGCTGTCAGATTTTCACTGGCCCGCATCAGCGAGAAGCGAAGCTCTGCTTCTTTCGAGTAGCGCTCGGCATTGAGCGGCACCAGGCGGTAGCCGACGAGGTTGGAAAGCAGCGAGGCGGAACCCGCGTAAATCAACGCTGCCCAGACCATGTAACCGGGTATCGTCACCATCTTCCCGCTGATCTCGATAGCGAAACCTTCAGACAGACCCCATAAAACGCCGATGAAGCTGATCAGCAGAATGGTGGCATTGACGAGGCCGATGGCCAGCGCCGTGCTGCTTTCCGCCAGATTGCGCACATCGTCGTGCAGACGCTGATCAGGGTTGATGGCGATAGCCCCGAAACCAGCAAGCCTTGCGGCACGACCGGGCTTGAACCACTGGTCGACCATGTCCTTCGCCAAGCCTTCGCGCATGTTCAGCGCCGTCATCTGGTTCAGCCACGTCTGGAAGACGTTGAGCAGCAGAAGCGTCCCCGCGATCACCGCAAAGACTTCCAGTTGGTGCAGAAATGCATTGAGATCGCGTCGCTCCAGCGCATTGTAAAACGGCGCATTCCACTCGTTCAGTTTGACCTGGCCATAAGCGGTGACGAGAATGATGGTCAGAAGCGCGCACATCAGAAGAATGAGCTTGCCGCGCACTCTGGATGTCCAGAAGGCATTGCCCATCATCGCCAATTGCGATTTGAAATTCAAATCGAAGGACGGGTGGCCGACGGCCTCGGTGGACAGATTACCTTGCGCCATCAGTACCTTGCCATTTCCATGATATTTCAGATTTCGGGACTTTTTACAGGCGTCGAACATAGTTGCATGTCGTGACAGCAATAGCATGACGCGAAGGCTTGTCTACTTCCGACACAAGGCCGAAAAAGGACATCGCGCAGCAATGCGCCAAGGGCGTCAAATGTTCCTTGCTTTCTTTGCGTGCATTGCACAAAGTCGCAGCAATTAAAGAGGGGCGGCATGATCCGCGCGCAAACCGGAAAAACCGGGCAAGGGCAAGTATGTCAATCAAAGCAAGCATCTATCATCTGACGCATTATAAATATGACAACCCGATCCGACTCGGACCTCAGATCATACGATTGAAGCCTGCGCCGCACTCCCGTACCCATGTCATCAGCCATTCCCTGAAAGTCACGCCTGCCAATCACTTCGTGAATTTGCAGCAGGACCCCTACGGCAACTTTCTGGCCCGCTATGTCTTCCCCGATCCGGTCACGGAATTCCGCATCGAGGTCGATCTCGTCGCGGATATGACAGTCTATAACCCCTTCGACTTTTTCGTGGAGGAAAGCGCCACCTATTGGCCTTTCGAATATCCCGAAACGCTGAAGGCAGACCTCTCGATCTACCAGACGCCGGAACCGACTGGCCCACTTCTGGAAAACTACCTGAAAACCCTCGACTGGACGTCGGGACAGCCGACAGTCGATATGGTCGTCGGTCTCAATGCCCGCCTGCAAAGCGAAATCGGCTATGTCATCCGCATGGAAACCGGTGTGCAGACGCCGGAGGAAACGCTCGGCACCGCCAGAGGCTCATGCCGCGACACGAGCTGGCTGCTGGTGCAAATCCTGCGCCATCTCGGCTTCGCCGCACGCTTCGTCTCCGGTTATCTCATTCAGCTGACGCCCGATCTCAAGGCTCTGGACGGCCCCTCCGGAACAGAGGTGGACTTCACTGATCTGCACGCCTGGGCGGAAGTCTATCTTCCCGGTGCAGGCTGGGTGGGGCTTGATCCGACATCCGGCCTTCTGACGGGCGAAAGCCATGTGCCGCTGGCCGCAACCCCGCATTTCAGCAATGCCGCCCCCATTTCCGGCGGTTATTACGGCGAGGCCAACACCGAATTCGCCTTCGATATGAAGGTAACCCGCGTGGCCGAGCATCCCCGCATCACCAAGCCGTTTTCCGACGAAAGCTGGGATCGCCTGAATGCTCTGGGCGAAGAGGTGGACAAGGTTCTGGCGCAGCAGGATGTGCGCCTCACCATGGGCGGCGAGCCGACTTTCGTCTCCATCGACGATTTCGAATCAGGCGAATGGAACACCGATGCCGTCGGTCCGACGAAACGCGAAAAGGCCGATGTGCTGATCCGCAAATTGCGAGAGCGCTTCGCTCCCAACGGTTTCCTGCATTACGGCCAGGGCAAGTGGTACCCCGGCGAAAGCCTGCCGCGCTGGACGTTTTCGCTCTATTGGCGCAAGGACGGTCAGTCGGTCTGGCACAATCCTGATCTGGTCGCCCGCGAAGGTGCCGATACCGGCGTGACCTCGGAAGATGCGGAAAAGCTTCTGACCAACATCGCCACCAATATCGGCATCGCGCCGGAACTGGTGCTGCCCGCTTACGAAGATCCGGCGGAATGGCTGATCAAGGAAGGCAACCTGCCTGACAATGTCGATCCGTCGAATTCCCAGCTGAAGGACCCGGAAGAGCGCAACCGCATCGCCCGCGTGTTCGAGCGCGGCCTGACGACGCCGACTGGCTACATTCTGCCGGTACAGGCCTGGAATGCGAAAGCGACATCCGAAAAGCGCTGGATGAGCGAGAAGTGGAAGACCCGGCGCGGCCGCATCTTCCTCGTGCCCGGCGATAGCCCGGTCGGCTACCGCATTCCGCTCGGCACCCTGCCCCACGTGCCGCCATCGAAATTCCCCTATATCCATCCGGCCGATCCATCGGTAACCCGCGGCCCTCTGCCGGATGCCGTGGCACCGACCGAACGCGTCCTGCCGGAAGCTTCGTTTCAGGCTTCGGAAGGCGCTACGCAGGAGCGCATCGAGCAATCGATCAGCGATATCAACGGCGAAGTCCGCACCGCTTTGTCAGTGGAAGCGCGCGATGGACGTCTCTGCGTCTTCATGCCGCCGGTGGAAGAGATCGAGGACTATCTCGATCTCGTCGCAGCCGCTGAAAAAGCCGCGACCGATCTCGGCCTTCCCGTCCACATCGAGGGCTATACCCCGCCGCATGACGAGCGTATGAACGTCATCCGCGTCGCGCCCGACCCTGGTGTCATCGAAGTCAACATCCACCCGGCGGCCAGTTGGAAGGATTGCGTCGATATCACCACCGCCGTGTACGAGGATGCCCGTCAGACACGGCTGGGTGCGGATAAATTCATGATCGACGGTCGCCACACCGGCACCGGCGGCGGCAACCATGTGGTGGTGGGCGGTGCCAACCCCAATGACAGCCCGTTCCTGCGCCGTCCCGATCTGTTGAAAAGCCTCGTGCTGCACTGGCAGCGCCATCCCTCGCTGTCCTATCTCTTCTCCGGGCTGTTCATCGGCCCGACAAGCCAGGCACCGCGCATCGATGAAGCCCGTCATGACAGCATGTACGAGCTGGAAATCGCCATGGCGCAGGTGCCTATGCCGGGCAACGGCGAAGCACCGCCGCTGCCATGGCTGGTGGACCGTCTGTTCCGCAATTTGCTGACGGATGTCACCGGCAACACCCACCGCTCCGAAATCTGCATCGACAAGCTGTTTTCGCCGGATGGCCCAACTGGTCGTCTCGGTCTGGTTGAGTTCCGTGGATTCGAAATGCCACCGAATGCCCGCATGTCGCTGGCCCAGCAATTGCTGGTGCGCGCCATCATCGCCCGCTTCTGGAAGAACCCATCGGGTGGCCGTTTCGTGCGATGGGGAACGGCGCTGGCCGACCGTTTCATGCTGCCGCATTACATCTGGGCCGATTTCCTCGATGTTCTCGCAGACCTGAAGGAAAACGGCTTCGACGTGAAGCCGGAATGGTTTGCCGCCCAGCTGGAATTCCGCTTCCCCTTCTTCGGAGAGGTCGAATATGAGGGCTCGAAGCTGGAGCTTCGTCAGGCGCTGGAGCCATGGCACGTCATGGGCGAACAGGGTGCCATTGGCGGCACCGTGCGTTATGTGGATAGTTCGGTCGAGCGTTTGCAGGTGCGGCTGGAAACCTCCAACCCTTCCCGTTACACCGTGGCCTGCAACGGCCGCGCCGTGCCAATGAAACAGACGGAAAACTCCGGCGTCTCGGTCGCCGGTGTGCGCTTCAAGGCATGGCAGCCCTCGCAGGGTCTGCACCCGGCCCTACCGGTCAACACACCGCTAACCTTCGATATATATGATACATGGTCGAATCGATCGATCGGCGGCTGCATCTACCATGTTGCCCATCCGGGCGGTCGCACCTATGAGACGTTCCCCATCAACGGAAACGAAGCGGAAGCCAGAAGGCTTGCCCGTTTCGAGCCCTGGGGACATACCGCCGGTCAGTATACTCTGTGGCCGGAAGCTGCGTCGCCGGAGTTTCCGCTGACGCTTGATTTGAGACGCCCGCAGGGAGTGTGACTTGGCAAAGGCACCGGCAGTGGAACGGACAAATGATAAACCCGGCATGGCCTCCATGCTGGATTATCGTTCCATGCCCGGAATTGCCGATGAAATGCTGGATATCAACGGTCGCATCCGCCCTGTCTGGCAGCCTTTCGTCAACGCGCTTTCCCGCATGGAAGAGCGCGAATTGCACGAGCGCTTTTCCCGCACCGACCGTTACCTGCGCGACGCCGGCGTGTTTTACCGCGATTACAGCGCGCAGGGAAACACCGAACGCAACTGGCCGATTTCCCATATCCCCGTCCTGATCGACGACAAGGAATGGGAAGCGGTCTCCCACGGGCTCATTCAGCGCGCCAATCTGTTGGAAAGCATCGTTGCCGATTTCTACGGCGAAAACCGGCTGGTGCAACAGGGCTATGTGCCGCCGTCGCTGCTCGCCTCTAACCCGGAATATTTGCGTCCGCTCGTGGGCGTCAAACCGGCGGATGGCCACTATTTGCATTTCTGTTCGTTCGAAATCGGTCGCGGCCCTGACGGTCACTGGTGGGTGCTGGCGGACCGCACGCAGGCACCATCGGGTGCCGGTTTTGCGCTGGAAAACCGCGTGGCCACCACCCGCGCCTTTTCCGATATCTACGCCGAATCCCACGTCCACCGCCTTGCCTCCTTCTTCGGCGCGTTTCGCGATACGTTGCAATCCCACCGCCAGCACCCGGATGACCGCATCGCTGTTCTGACGCCCGGCCCCGCTAGCGAGACCTATTTCGAACACGCTTATATCGCCCGCTATCTCGGCTTCATGTTGCTGGAAGGGGAAGACCTGACCGTCGTCAACAACCGCGTCATGGTCCGCACGGTGGCGGGATTGAAGCCCATCGGCGTGTTGTGGCGACGTCTCGATGCCTCCTATACCGACCCGCTGGAGCTGGACCAGAACTCCCATATCGGCACGCCCGGCATGGTGCAGGCCCTGCGCTCCGGCTCGCTCAGCATGGTCAATGCGCTGGGCTCAGGCATTCTGGAAACCCGCGCGCTGCTTGCCTTTATGCCCGCCATCTGCCGCCATCTGCTGGGCGAAGATTTGGCAATGCCGTCCATCGCCACATGGTGGTGCGGCCAGCCGTCTGAGCGCGAACACGTGGCGCGCAACATCGAGCGCATGGTCATCGGCCCCGCCTATTCGCGCCTGCCCTTCTTTGACGATAACGGCCAGTCGGTGCTTGGCTCGTCGCTGCGCGAAACGGCGAAAGATTCCATCGGTGATTGGCTGGCGAGCGATGGCCACAAGTTGGTCGGTCAGGAAGTCGTCACGCTGTCCACCACCCCTGCTTATGTTGATGGCAAGTTGGTGCCGCGTCCCATGAGCTTGCGCGTCTTTGCCGCCCGCACGCAGGATGGCTGGCAGGTCATGCCCGGTGGCTTCGCCCGCATCGGCCGCAGCAATGATACGGCGGCCATTGCCATGCAGGCAGGCGGCAGCGCTGCCGATGTCTGGATCGTCTCCGACAAGCCGGTGGAGCGCACCACGCTTCTGCCAGCGGAAGAAAACTTCATCCGCAACATGCCCGGCAGCCTGCCGAGCCGCGCTGCCGACAATCTGTTCTGGCTGGGCCGTTACATCGAGCGGTCCGAAGGGGCGCTGCGCATCCTGCGCGCATGGCACGCCCGTTTTGCCGAATCCGCCGATCCGAAGCAGCCGCTGCTGGCCCACGTCACCGAATACCTTGAAACCGTCGATATCGACGTCGAGGAATCCGTTCCGGCAAGCCTGATCGCCAATCTCAACAGCGCGATCTATTCCGCCAGCAATATCAGAGACCGTTTCTCGCCGGATGGCTGGCTGGCGCTGAACGACCTCGCCAAAACCGCCCGCCGCTTCCAGAGCAAGGTGGCCGCTGGTGATGATGCCACCCATGCCATGACGGTGCTGTTGCGCAAGCTCGCTGGCTTTGCCGGTCTGGTGCATGAAAACATGTACCGTTTCACCGGCTGGCGCTTCCTGTCCATCGGTCGTTATCTGGAACGCGGCCTGCACCTGACCCGCCTTCTCGGGCATATGAGCGGCCCGGATGCGCCTGACGGTTCCTACGACATGCTGCTGGAAATTGGCGATAGCGTCATGACCCATCGCCGCCGCTACAACGTCAACACGGCAGCGCTGACGGTGATGGACCTGCTGGGTCTCGATCCGCTCAACCCGCGCTCCATTCTGTTCCAGCTCAACGAAATCCGCACCGAGGTCGAGCAACTGCCCAATGCCTTCGTCAACGGCCAGATGTCACCGTTCTACCGCGAAGTGATGCGGGTCCATTCCGGCCTAGCCGTCATGACGCCTGAGAACCTGTCACCCGCCGTCTTCCGGCAGCTGGAGCAGGATCTCGAACACCTCTCGGACCTTCTTGCCCAGACATATCTCGGATAAGCAATGCTCTACGATCTGACGCTGCACATGGGCTATATCTACGATACGCTGGCGTCAGGCGCACGCCACATCATCCGTGTCATGCCGCTATCTATCCCGGGCAGACAAAGACTGATCGCCGGTTCGCTCAGTGTCTCTCCGTCGCCGGAAGAGCGCACGGTTTTTAACGATTTCTTCCAGCAAAGCGCCACATCGGTCTTTCTGCGGGCATCACATGACAAGCTGGATATCCGTATGCAGGCCCGTGTGTCGGTAGAAAGCACCTCGCTGACGGCAGATTTTTCGCCGGAACTTTCAAGATTGCCACGGGATCTCGCCACCGTCTGGTCGCTTGATCCGCAATCCCCTCACCATCTGGCCGGCATCAGCCCCCGCATCGGTGAAAACACCGCCATTGCCGCTTACGCCCGCGAAACCATCAAGCCGGGCATGACGATCCGCGAAATTGCGCTAGCGCTGTGCAAACGCATCTACAAGGACTTCAAATATGATGGCGAGGCGACGACGGTCGATACGACGCCAGCGGAAGCCTTCAAGCTGAAACGCGGCGTCTGCCAGGATTTTTCGCACATCATGATCTCGGCGCTACGCAGCCTCGGCATTCCCGCAGGCTATGTCAGCGGTTTCCTGCGCACCATTCCGCCGGCTGGCAAGGAACGGCTGGAGGGGGCAGACGCCATGCACGCCTGGGTGCGCGTCTGGTGTGGTGAAGCGACAGGCTATATCGAGCTGGACCCCACCAACGACATCGTCGCAGGCAACGACCACATCGTGGTCGGTTATGGGCGTGACTATTCAGACATCGCCCCCGTCATCGGCGTCCTGAAAAGCTACGGCAACCAGCAGACCACGCAAGCCGTAGACGTCATCCCCGTCAAAACCTCAGCCTGACCCAAAACGGCACGAACGGCGTCTGACAACGGCACACAGCCTCGTTTCACGACAGGATTCTGTCTCGTTTCCAGCACTCGATAAATTTGCTCACGTTACGTTAGGAAAATCTACATCGCCCCGCGGTAGTGCTGATTCCATACAACAATCCAACAGGTGGACATGATGTTCAACGGGGCCGGAATGGTAAAAAACATGCGCGCACTGCTGGCTGACAGACAGGGCAATTTCGCGATGATGACAGCGGTAGCATTGCCGCTGCTGATGGGTGTTGCCGGTGGAGGCCTCGAGTTCACCAGAGCCATGCAGGTCAAATCCGATTTGCAGAATTCAGCCGATGCTGCAACTCTGGCCGCCGCAACGAAATTCCGCGAATCCGAAGGCAAGTTGAGCGACGAAGAGCTCAAGGGCGGAGTCGCATCCTTTCTTGGTGGACAGTCTTTTGCGCAGGGTTTGACCGAGCTGGAGAAAAAAGCACTCGAGTCCAATATCAACAGCGTCGCAAAACGGACAGAAACCACCAAAGGAACGAGCTTCAAGATCGCCACGACGGTCAGCTATCAGATGCCACTCAACCCGTTGCTGGGCATGATCTGGGCAAAAACGCTGACGCTGAGCGCCACAAGCACGTCAGAGAGCAGCTTCAACAAGGGCGCTCCCATGTCCATGTATCTGGTACTGGACCGTTCCGGCTCGATGTCGTTCAGGACAGATACCGTCGACAAAAGCAAATATTCATGCCCGAACTACACCTCCAGCAACTGGGGCCAAAGCCAATCAAAGGTTACGTCAAACCCCTGCTACGTCAACAAAAGCACGTCCCTTAAAACTGCCGTGAGCTACCTTGTCGACACACTCAACAAAGCCGACCCCACCTATCAGCTGGGCGGATCGCCGGAATCCAAGCTGGTCCGCACTGCAGCCGTTGCATATAACGATGCAAGTTTTGCAGCACAGGGATTTGAGTGGGGCACGAAGAAGACAAACGCCTATGTGCAGGCCATTCCGCAATATCCTGAAGGCGGCACGAATGCCAACATTGCGCTGAATACCGCCTATGACGCACTCAAAAGCAACAACACGAATATCATGACGACCAAAGAAGGTATCGAGCAGGGTAAGCAGGACAACAAGTTCTATAATCGCTACATCGTGCTGATGACGGATGGTGAAATGACCGGTTCCAGCTCAAGCTGGAGCTCCACCATCGACACGCAGGTTCGTGCAACATGCACAAAGGCCAAGGCCGACGACATAAAGATTTTTACCATCGCCTTCATGGCACCGGACAAGGGCAAAGCCCTTCTCCAAGCCTGCGCCACCAGCATCGACAACTATTACGCGCCGGAAAATATGGAAGAAATCGTTGAAGCTTTCGGCGACATTGCCAGAAAAGCATCCGGAAACATCAGCCGCCTGACGAACTGAATCCTTAACCGCCATTTGATAGACCACGAAAACCACCCCCGGTTTTCGTGGTTTTTTCGTTGTTTTCATACAACATGCATAAGCATGTCGTAACACTCTAAAGTCATTCACGTTTCCGACAAAACGACTGTTGCCACAGCTCGATATCGGTGCATAAATTGCCGTTATAACTGGCATGCCGGATCGATAGAATCAGACACTCTCCTCCCAACTAGGTGCTGACCGACCAATGATCAATAAACTCGTTACCAACGATCTTCCTCGTCCCGCCCCGCGTAGCTCGGAACCAGAAGTTCTCGCCTCCGAAATTATCGAGCGACTGACCTACCGCATTGGTAAGGACGTGAAGGTTGCCAAGCCGCATGACTGGCTGACGGCCACCATTCTGGTCATCAGAGACCGCGTCATCGACAAGTGGATGGAATCCACCCGCAAGGCGTACCAGAACGACAGCAAGCGCGTTTATTATCTGTCGCTGGAGTTCCTGATTGGCCGCCTGATGCGCGATGCCATCTCCAATCTTGGCCTGATGGGTGAGATCAAGGATGCGCTGACCTCGCTGGGTGTCGAGTTCGACGTGATCGCCGGCCTGGAGCCGGATGCAGCGCTGGGCAATGGTGGTCTTGGCCGCCTCGCCGCTTGCTTCATGGAATCCATGGCAACCGTCGATATTCCAGCCTATGGCTACGGCATTCGCTACGTCCACGGTCTTTTCCGCCAGCAGATGGCCGAAGGCTGGCAGGTGGAACTGCCCGAGACCTGGCTTGCGCATGGCAACCCTTGGGAATTCGAGCGTCGTGAAAGTTCCTATGAAATCGGCTTTGGCGGTTCGGTTGAAACCGTCGGTGGATATGAAGACCCGGAGCGTTTCGTCTGGAAACCAGCCGAGCGCATGATCGCCACCGCCTTCGACACACCCGTTGTCGGCTGGCGCGGCACCCGCGTCAACACGTTGCGCCTGTGGTCGGCACAGCCGATCGACCCGATCCTGCTCGACGCCTTCAACGCCGGTGATCACATCGGTGCTCTCAGGGAAAGCAACAAGGCCGAAGCGCTGACCCGCGTTCTCTACCCCGCCGACGCCAATCCGGCGGGCCAGGAACTGCGTCTTCGCCAGGAATATTTCTTCTCCTCCGCTTCGCTTCAGGACATTCTGCGCCGCCATTTGCAGCAATATCCTGACTTCACCAACCTTGCGGACAAGGTGTCAATCCAGCTGAACGACACGCATCCGGCCATTTCCATTGCCGAAATGATGCGTCTGCTGGGCGACGTCCACGGCCTGACCTTCGAAGACGCCTGGCACATTACGCGCCATACCTTCTCCTACACCAACCACACGCTTCTGCCCGAAGCGCTGGAAAGCTGGCCGGTACCGCTGCTGGAGCGGCTGCTGCCGCGCCACATGCAGATCATCTACGCGATCAATGCCCAGACGCTTCTTTTTGCCCGCAAGGAAAAGAAGATGCTCGACCAGCAGGTGCGCTCCATCTCGCTGATCGAAGAAGGCGGCGAGCGCCGGGTGCGCATGGGCAATCTCGCCTTTATCGGTTCGCACTCCATCAACGGCGTATCGGCACTTCACACCGAGCTGATGAAGGAAACCGTGTTTTCCGATCTTCACACGCTCTATCCTGACCGCATCAACAACAAGACCAACGGCATCACACCCCGCCGCTGGCTGATGCAGTGCAACCCCGGCCTGACAGACCTCATCCGCGAATCCATCGGCGATGCGTTTCTGGACGATGCGGAAAAGCTGGTGGCCCTCGATCGCTTTGCCGAAGATGCTGGCTTCCGCGAGAAATTCGCCGAAATCAAGCGTCAGAACAAGGTGCGGCTTGCCAATCTGGTTGCGCAACGCATGGGCATCCGCGTCGATCCGTCTGCCATGTTCGACATCCAGATCAAGCGCATCCACGAATACAAACGCCAGCTCTTGAACCTCGTCGAAGCCGTTGCTCTTTATGATCAAATCCGTTCGCGCCCGGAACTGGATTGGGTGCCACGCGTTAAGTTCTTTGCTGGCAAAGCAGCGCCGAGTTATCACAATGCAAAGCTCATCATAAAGCTCGCCAATGATATCGCGCGCGTCATCAACAACGATCCGGCAGTGCGCGGGCTTCTGAAAGTGGTTTTCATTCCCAATTACAACGTGTCGCTGGCAGAAATCATGGTTCCGGCAGCCGATTTGTCGGAGCAGATTTCAACGGCTGGCATGGAAGCATCCGGTACCGGCAACATGAAATTCGGCCTGAACGGCGCGCTGACCATCGGCACGCTCGATGGTGCGAATGTCGAAATGCTGGAACATGTCGGTGCTGATAACATCGTCATTTTCGGCAAGACCGCCGCCGAAGTGGCACAGGCTCGTGCCGAAGGGCACAATCCGCGTGCCATCATCGAGAACTCTGCCGAGTTGTCACAAGCCGTTTCGTCCATCGCATCGGGCGTGTTTTCGCCCGATGACCGCTCGCGTTTCGCCGAGTTGATGGACGGCATCTACAACACCGACTGGTTCATGGTCGCTGCAGATTTCGACGCCTACGCGCAAGCACAGCGTGACGTCGATGCCATCTGGAGCGAACCGGCAAGCTGGTACGAAAAAACCGTACGCAATACGGCGCGCATGGGCTGGTTCTCGTCCGACAGGACGATCCGGCAATACGCGTCCGAAATCTGGAGAGCCTGATGAAGAAACCGCTCAATTCTGCCGAAGAGAAAAAGACTGGCACCATCGCTAAGGCTGAGATCGAGGCAATCAAGAGCGGTTTGCATTCCAACCCCTTTGCCGTCCTGGGCGTCCACCAGACGCCGGACGGCTTTGTGGCCCGGTGCTTCATTCCCGGTGCGGAAGAAGTCACCGTCATGACATTGGACGGCAACGTTGCGGGTGAACTAGCCCGCACCGATGCCGACGGCTTCTTCGAAGGCCCGATCCAGCTTTCCAAACGACAGCCGATCCGCTACCGCGCGCTGCGCGACGATGCGGAATGGGCCGTCACCGACCCCTACAGCTTCGGCCCGGTACTCGGCCCGATGGATGATTACCTCGTGCGTGAAGGCTCGCACCTGCGCCTGTTCGACAAGATGGGCGCACATCCGCTGAAGCTCGAAGGCGTCGAAGGCTTCCATTTCGCCGTCTGGGCACCCAATGCCCGGCGCGTATCGGTTGTTGGTGATTTCAACAACTGGGATGGCCGCCGTCATGTCATGCGCTTCCGCAAGGACACCGGCATCTGGGAAATCTTTGCGCCGGATGTCTATTCCGGTTGCAGCTACAAGTTCGAAATCATCGGTCCGCATGGCGAATTGCTGCCGCTGAAAGCCGACCCTTATGCCCGCCGCGCCGAGCTGCGTCCCAAAAACGCCTCCGTCACCACGCCGGAACTCGTGCAGGAATGGAGCGATGACGCGCACCGCAAGCATTGGGCCAGCATCGATCAGCGTCGCCAGCCGATCAGCATCTACGAAGTGCACGCCTCCTCGTGGCAACACAATGAGAGCGGCGAGTTCCTGACATGGGATGAACTGGCCGCACGGCTCATCCCTTACTGCGCCGACATGGGCTTTACCCATATTGAATTCATGCCCATTTCCGAACATCCCTATGATCCATCCTGGGGATATCAGACCACCGGCCTCTACGCGCCCACCGCCCGTTTTGGAGAGCCGGAAGGCTTTGCCCGCTTCGTCAACGGTGCACACAAGGTCGGCATCGGCGTTCTCCTGGATTGGGTTCCCGCCCACTTCCCAACCGACGAACACGGCCTGAAATGGTTTGATGGCACCGCGCTTTATGAGCATGCCGATCCACGTCAGGGCTTTCACCCCGACTGGAACACCGCGATCTACAATTTCGGTCGCGTCGAGGTCATGTCCTACCTCATTAACAACGCGCTCTATTGGGCCGAAAAATTCCATCTCGATGGCCTGCGCGTCGATGCCGTGGCGTCCATGCTGTATCTCGATTATTCCCGCAAGGAAGGCGAGTGGGTTCCCAACGAATATGGCGGGCGCGAAAACCTGGAATCCGTGCGTTTCCTTCAGCAGATGAACACGCTGATTTACGGCAACCACCCCGGCGTCATGACAATTGCCGAGGAATCCACCTCTTGGCCGAAGGTCTCGCAGCCGGTGCATGAGGGTGGTCTCGGCTTCGGCTTCAAGTGGAACATGGGCTTCATGCACGATACGCTGAGCTATTTCCAGCGCGAGCCGGTGCATCGCAAGTTCCACCATCAGGAACTCAGCTTCGGCCTGCTCTATGCCTTCAGCGAAAACTTCGTGCTGCCAATTTCCCATGATGAAGTGGTGCACGGCAAGGGCTCGATGATTGCCAAGATGCCGGGCGACGACTGGCAAAAATTCGCCAATCTGCGCGCCTATTATGCCTTCATGTGGGGTTATCCCGGCAAGAAGCTGCTGTTCATGGGCCAGGAATTCGCGCAATGGAGCGAGTGGAGCGAAAAGTCGTCGCTCGACTGGAACCTGCTGCAATATCATATGCATGAGGGCATGCGCCGCCTCGTGCGCGATCTCAACTTCATGTACCGCTCGAAAGCAGCGCTGCATGCGCGTGACTGTGAACCGGAAGGCTTCCAGTGGCTTTCTGCAGACGACCATGAAAACTCCGTTTTTGCATGGCTTCGCTTGGCACCGGGTGAAAAGCCGGTGGCCGTCATCAGCAATCTGACGCCTGTCTACCGCGAGAATTTCTACGTGCCGCTGCCCACTGCCGGTCGCTGGCGCGAAGTTCTCAACACCGATGCCGAGATTTACGGCGGCACCGGCAAGGGCAATGGCGGGCGCGTACAGGCCGTGGATGCGGGTGGCCAGATCGGCGCAACCCTGACCCTACCGCCGCTGGCCGTCATCATGCTGGAGCTGGAAAGCTGACGGCATGGAACTGAATATCTGGGCACCGTGTTCGGGAACTGCGGTGTTTGTCGTCAAGATAATCTACGGAATTTTATGGGAGGATTGCTATGAGTGAGAAAAGAATTCAGCCACTGGCACGCGATGCGATGGCCTATGTTCTGGCCGGTGGACGTGGCAGCCGCCTGAAGGAACTGACCGACAGACGTGCAAAACCCGCCGTCTATTTCGGCGGCAAGGCGCGCATCATCGATTTCGCGCTGTCCAACGCGTTGAACTCCGGCATTCGCCGCATCGGCGTCGCCACACAGTACAAGGCCCACTCACTCATCCGCCACCTTCAGCGCGGCTGGGACTTTTTCCGCCCGGAACGCAACGAAAGTTTCGATATTCTGCCCGCCTCCCAGCGTGTTTCCGAAACGCAATGGTATGAAGGCACTGCTGACGCGGTCTACCAGAACATCGACATCATCGAGTCCCACGGCCCGGAATATATGGTCATTCTGGCGGGCGACCACATCTACAAGATGGACTATGAATACATGTTGCAACAGCATGTGGACAGCGGCGCGGATGTGACCATCGGCTGCCTTGAAGTGCCGCGCATGGAAGCCGTCGGTTTCGGCGTCATGCATGTCAACGAGAAGGATGAAATCATCGATTTCATCGAAAAGCCCGCCGATCCGCCGGGTATTCCCGGCAATCCTGATTTCGCCCTGGCGTCCATGGGTATCTACGTATTCCACACGAAGTTCCTGATGGAATGCCTGCGCCGCGATGCCGCCGACCCCAATTCCAGTCGCGATTTCGGCAAGGACATCATTCCCCATATCGTGCAGCATGGTAAGGCCGTGGCCCACCGTTTTGCCTCGTCCTGCGTGCGCTCCGACTTCGAAAACGGTCCATACTGGCGCGATGTCGGCACCATCGATGCCTATTGGCAGGCCAATATCGACCTCACCGACATCGTTCCGGACCTCGACATCTACGACAAGTCCTGGCCGATATGGACCTATGCGGAAATTCTGCCGCCTGCCAAATTCGTGCATGACGATGAGAATCGCCGGGGTTCGGCCACCTCTTCTGTGGTGGCGGGTGACTGCATCATCTCCGGCTCGTCGCTCAATCGCAGCCTGTTGTTTACCGGCGTCAGAGCCAATTCATACTCACGCCTTGAGAATGCCGTAGTGCTGCCGAGTGTGAAGATCGGACGTCACGCCCAGCTCAGCAATGTCGTGATCGACCATGGCGTCGTCATTCCGGAAGGGCTTGTTGTTGGAGAAGACCATGACCTGGATGCAAAACGTTTCCGCCGTACAGACAGCGGCATTTGCCTGATAACCCAATCGATGATCGACAAGCTGGATTTGTAGGCCTCATGAAAGTTCTTTCGGTTGCGTCCGAAGTCTATCCCCTCATCAAGACCGGGGGGCTCGCCGATGTCGCCGGCGCGCTTCCCATCGCCCTTAAAGCCTGCGGGGTCACCACCCGCACGCTGATTCCCGGTTACCCCGCCGTCAAAGCGGCGGTCGAAGGTGCGGTAAAGATAGCCGAACTGCCGGATCTCTTAGGCGAACATGCCGATATTCTCGAGGCGCATCACGAAGGGCTGGACCTGCTCATTCTGGATGCCCCCGCTTATTATGACCGCCCGGCTGGCCCCTATCTCGATTCCACCGGCAAGGACTTTGCCGACAACTGGAAGCGCTTCGCCGCCTTATCCCTTGCGGCGGCGGAAATTGCCGCAGGCAAGTTGGAAGGCTGGCAACCGGACCTTATGCATGCGCATGACTGGCAAGCCGCCATGGCCCCGGTCTATATGCGCTATGCCGAAACGCCGGAAATCCCCAGCATTCTCACCATCCACAACATCGCTTTTCAAGGCCAGTTCGGCGCAAACATCTTCAGCGAGTTGCGACTGCCCGCCCATGCCTTCAACACCGAAAGCATCGAATATTACAACGATATCAGCTTCCTGAAGGGCGGCATCCAGACCTCGACCGTCATCAGCACGGTCAGCCCGTCCTATGCCGAGGAAATACTGACGCCGGAATTCGGCATGGGTCTGGATGGCGTTATCAGAAGCCGCGCCCATGTCATGCATGGCATCGTCAATGGCATCGACGCCGATGTCTGGAACCCCGCGACCGACCATCTCATCCACGACAATTACTCGGCGGCCAATCTCAAACTGCGCACTCTCAACAAGGCGCGGGTGGCCAGCCACTACCGTATCGATCAGGATAGCGGTCCTCTCTTTTGCGTCATCTCCCGTCTGACGTGGCAAAAGGGCATCGACCTCGTGGCAGAGGTCGTGGACGATATCGTCGCCGCGGGCGGCAGGCTTGTCGTGCTGGGTGCCGGTGAAATCGGGCTGGAAGGCGCGCTTCTGGCCGCCGCCTCACGCCATCCGGGCCGGGTGGGCGTTGCCATCGGTTACAACGAGCCACTGTCCCACCTCATGCAGGCGGGCTGTGATGCCATCATCGTTCCATCCCGCTTCGAGCCCTGCGGCCTGACGCAGCTTTACGCCCTGCGATACGGCTGCATTCCCATCGTTGCGCGCAATGGCGGTCTCAACGACACCGTCATCGATGCCAACCACGCGGCCATCGCTGCCAAAGTGGCGACGGGCGTGCAATTCTCTTCCATTACCGCAGACGGTTTGCGCCAAGCCATTCGCCGCACCGTGCGCTATTATCACGACCAGAAACTGTGGACGCAGATGCAGAAGCAGGGCATGAAATCGGATGTTTCCTGGGAGAAAAGCGCCGGCCTTTACGCCGCACTTTACACCCGACTTATTTCGAAAGGCCAATAAATGACGATCAACACGATCAAGACCAAGCCATTTCAGGACCAGAAGCCGGGTACATCCGGTCTGCGCAAGAAGGTGCCGGTCTTTGCGCAGGAAAACTACGCCGAGAACTTCATCCAGTCGATTTTCGACAGCCTGGAAGGCTTTGCCGGGCAAACGCTGGTGATCGGCGGCGACGGTCGTTATTACAACCGCGATGTCATTCAAAAGACCATCAAGATGGCGGCAGCCGCCGGTTTCGGCAAGGTTCTGGTCGGTCAGGGCGGCATTCTATCCACGCCCGCGGCATCCCACATCATCCGCAAATACAAGGCTTTCGGCGGCATCATTCTGTCCGCCAGCCACAATCCCGGCGGCCCCAACGAAGACTTCGGCATCAAATACAATATTGGCAATGGCGGCCCTGCACCGGAAAAGATCACCGATGCGATTTTCGACCGCACCAAGTCGATCGAAACCTACCGCATCTCCGACGCCGCCGATGTCGACCTCGACACAATTGGAACGGCGGATGTTGACGGCATGACGGTCGAAGTGATCGATCCGGTCGCCGACTACGCCGCGCTGATGGAAGAGCTGTTCGATTTCGCTGCCATCCGCAACCTGATTGCCGGTGGCTTCAAGGTGGTGGTCGACAGCATGAGCGCCGTTACAGGCCCTTACGCCGTCGAAATCATCGAAAAGCGCCTCGGCGCGCCCGCCGGTTCAGTCTGGAATTCCGTTCCCCTGCCAGATTTCGGCGGCCACCACCCGGACCCGAACCTCGTCCACGCCAAGGACATGTACGATGCGGTGATGAGCGCTGACGGTCCCGATTTCGGTGCCGCGTCCGATGGCGACGGCGACCGCAACATGGTGGTCGGCAAAGGCATGTTCGTGACCCCGTCCGACAGCCTCGCCATCATCGCCGCCAATGCGAAGCTTGCCCCCGGTTATGCTTCCGGCATTTCCGGCATCGCCCGCTCCATGCCCACAAGTGCAGCGGCAGACCGCGTCGCGGAAAAGCTCGGCATCGGCATGTATGAAACACCGACGGGCTGGAAGTTCTTCGGCAACCTGCTGGACGCTGGCAAAGTCACCGTCTGCGGCGAAGAAAGCTTCGGCACCGGCTCCAACCACGTGCGCGAAAAAGACGGTCTCTGGGCCGTGCTGTTCTGGCTGAATATCGTCGCCGCCCGCAAGGAAAGCGTCAAGGACATCGTCACCCAGCACTGGGCCGAATATGGCCGCAACTACTATTCGCGCCACGACTACGAAGAAGTCGATAGCGACGCCGCCAACACGCTGGTCTCCATCCTGCGCGAAAAGCTCGCCACACTGCCCGGCACCAGCTACGGCGCACTGAAGGTCAAGGCCGCCGACGATTTCGCCTATAACGACCCTGTCGACCAGTCCGTCAGCAAGAACCAAGGCATCCGCATCCTCTTCGAAGGCGGCTCCCGCATCGTCATCCGCCTGTCGGGCACCGGCACATCGGGTGCCACGCTGCGCCTCTACGTCGAGCGTTACGAGGCCGATGCGTCCCGCCATAATATTGAAACGCAGGAGGCTTTGGCCGATCTGATTTCGGCCGCTGATGCGATTGCGGGCATCAAGAAGCATACGGGGCGTGATGCTCCGACGGTTATTACGTGATCGTCTGAGTTCAGGGCAGTGGGTGGGGCTTACCCCCCCTCTGCCCTGCCGGGCATCTCCCCCTCAAGGGGGGAGATCAGCTGGGCGCGCTGACTTTACTTCAATCTCGACAGTACTGATGGCCGGAAGGTTGCTGCGAGTCGATCTCCCCCCTTGAGGGGGAGATGTCCGGCAGGACAGAGGGGGGTAAGCCCCACCC
>NZ_FMUD01000054.1:0-20666 GCF_900100825.1 Agrobacterium sp. DSM 25558
AAAAGACGACATTTTGCCTCCGGCAAAAGTCGGGTAGAGGCGACAAATCCAAGGGGATTTGCGCCGGTAGAGGCGCAAACTCCAAGAGTTTGCTCTGGCGCGATAAATCCCCTCGGGATTTACGCTGAGTAAGACGACATTTTGCTATGCAAAAGTCGGGTAGAGACGCAAACTCCAAGAGTTTGCTGTGTCGGTATTTGCAATAGCAAATACCTGGTAACGCGGGGTGGAGCAGCCCGGTAGCTCGTCAGGCTCATAACCTGAAGGCCGCAGGTTCAAATCCTGCCCCCGCAACCAAACTTTACGAAAATTCCCACAATCAAGATAAAGAATGCCAAACTCCTCACCACACGTGTCCAGGAGTTGTTTGCGGTGCGCATGAGGGGCGATCTCACACGACGCAAGCCGCGCCACCACTTCGGTCTGGGCAGCGGCGCGGAAACGCTGCGCCAGAGGATTCAGAACCTCCAACAATCACATGATGGTGGCTATGTCTTCGTCAACATACAAGGATGACGGCTGACGGTCGGGTGTCTTGGCAATATCACGGTGCGGAAAATGCGAGACCAGCCGAAATGTTGTCGGAGAAGCTAGGTCATATGTTTCGTCGCCAAGTCCCAGGAGTTGTCCCCATGAAAGCAGAAAACACCCGCGTGAAGTGGCTCTGGTCCGCAAATCCGCAAGCTACCGCAATTTCGGCGAGCGAAATGCTGGTGGCGCTGATCATGTGCCGGGCGCGATCGATACGTTGGTTCAGGAGCCACTGATAGGGCGTCAGGCCAGTTGCTTCCCGGAAGGCGCGAATGAAATAGCCGCGCGACAGGTTGCAGGCTTCGGCCACATCGGCGATCGACACTTGGCCTTCGACATGTTCGAGAAGGATCGATTTTGCCATCTCCAGATGCGCGCGAGACAATGTTCGCGCCTTGCTGACGGCAGGGACGGTCTTTCCACCGTAACGCTGAACCAGATAGGTGCCGATAGCCGTCGTCATCTGGTCAACGAACAAAGCATTCGCCTCTTCTGGACGCTGAAGCGCGGGAAGCAGGGCGCGGGCTAGGTTGGCAAGGACGATGTCTTTGCATGCCGTTTCTGTCGTCAGCAGAGTTACGCCACCCACATCCGCATCTTCCGCAATCTTTGCAAGGGAAGAGGGCGAAATCTGAAACAGCATGAAATCGAAAGGCGTGCTGAGATCGGCTTTGTAATTGTCGGAGAGGTCGCGGATGTAGATCGCGTTTTCGGAAAAATCATGGTTGGTTGCATGGTTCTCGTGAAAGATCCGCCGCTGATGACCGGTGCGCAATGACACCCCAACCACAAAGCCCTGATTGCTGCCGAAAGTCTTCACCTGATCAAGCGCGGTGGACTGCGTCGCCTTGCGGAAAATGTCTATGTTCGAGGATGACAGGCTTTGGTTGATCGACAGTTGCGTCAACGTGCAGCCGAACTTGTCGGAGGTTTTGCCGGGGATGGGGAGGCCTTTATCGTCTGGAGCGGCACTCATGAAACCCACCTTCCTTTTGATTGCAGCAGCGGCGTCCGTTAAGGGCGAAATGGGTTCAGAATTGCAATCAGTTTACTGACTGTAACCACTCTACAAGAATGCTTTTATACAAGATAGCCTGACAAATAATGTGTAGAAAACTGCGATAGATGATCCGCAATCAGGCCCGCAACGTAGTTTATGCAAGAACGATACAAATGTGAGTGAATGGTTGGCAGTCAGTGAAAAAATTGCAGCGAGCTTTGGTGTAAAAGCGGCAAGAGCATTGGTCATCAGGCCTTTACGGGATGCCCAACTCACCGTTGTGCATCTTCAGCAATGTTATGAGCATGGCAACAGCCGCGTCATTCTGGAGCCTGATAACGCATTCCTCGTCATGCTCTATCTTGAGGATGCCCAGCATTCCGATATCGGGTCGGACGAGCGGTTGGAACCGATCAAGATCTATCGCAAGGCCTCCATCTGTCTCGTGAGTCTGAAACAGGGTGCGGCGATTTCCATCAATGGTCGGCTGGATGTGCTCGCCTTCCATGTTCCGTTTTCGCATCTTGACGAACTGACCGAGGAAGCAGGCGAGCCTCGGATCGATGATTTCCTGACCTGTCGCGGTTTGCGTGATCAGGTGATTCGCAATATGGGCGCAGCGCTTATGCCCATGTTTGACATGCCGGATGAGATGAGGGATACGCTCGTTCCCCACATCGGTCTTGCCTTCATCGCCCATCTTGCCCATAAATACGGCCGGTCTCCCGCCCAACGTCTTTCGGCATCCGGTCAGCTCACCTCCATGCAGGAAAAGCGGATCAAGACCTATATTAATACCAATCTTTCCCGCGACATCGGCGTTGAGGACATTTCCGTGGCCAGCGGCTTTTCGGTGGAAGAGCTATCCTCCGGCTTTGAGGAAACGACGGGTCATGCCATTAGCGAGTGGCTGTTGGCCAGCCGAATTGCCAGAGCAAAAGCCTACCTCACCAAGACTGGCGAGAGCATCGATCAGGTTGCAGAGGCCTGTGGTTTCAGCGACCAGCCGACCTTCATTGAAAATTTCACGCATTCCGTAGGTGTTACGCCGGACGAGTGGCGCTCGCGCAATCGCCACTAGGCTGATGATGCCGACGACACTTGGCCGTCGGCATCATGTTGAGTTGGCTTATGCCTTGATGAAGGCCAGCAGGTCGGCGTTCAGTACGTCGGCATTGGTGGTCAGCATGCCGTGCGGGAGACCGAGATAGGTCTTGATCGTGCCGTTCTTCAGCAACTTGATGGCCTTGTGAGCCGCATCCGCAATTGGCACGATCTGGTCGTCTTCGCCATGAAGAACCAGCGTTGGCACGGTGATCGTCTTCAGGTCTTCCGTCTGGTCGGTTTCCGAGAACGCCTTGATGCCATCATAATGAGCCTTTGCGCTGCCCATCATGCCCTGACGCCACCAATTTTGGATCACACCTTCATGAACGGTCGCGCCTTCACGGTTGAAGCCGTAGAATGGACCGGCAGCGACATCGCGGAAGAATTGCGCGCGGTTGGCAGCAGTGGCTGAGCGGAAGCCATCGAAGACGTCCATCGGCAGGCCTTCAGGGTTGGCTTCTGTTTTCAGCATCAGCGGTGGGACGGCGGACACGAGGACGGCCTTCGCGACACGACCGGCAGGCTGGCCGTACTTTGCGACGTAGCGGGCAACTTCGCCGCCGCCTGTGGAATGGCCGATGTGAACGGCGTTCTTCAGGTTCAATGCTTCGACAACGGCGAACGCGTCGGAAGCGTAATGGTCCATATCATGGCCATCGGAGACCTGGGAAGAGCGACCATGGCCGCGACGATCGTGGGCAACCACGCGGTAGCCGTTTGCGAGGAAGAACAGCATCTGCGCGTCCCAGTCGTCGGAAGACAAGGGCCAGCCGTGATGGAATACGATTGGCTGTGCGTCCTTCGGACCCCAGTCCTTATAGAAGATATCGGTGCCGTCTGTGGTTTTAACGAAGCCCATTGTCGTGTCTCCTGTGGTTGGATTTGGGTTTGTGGCAATCGGTGCAGCATGGACTGGGCGGGTTGGAAGCAGCACTCCCGCAGTCATGGCAGCGCCGACAAGAAGTGCATCACGGCGGCTCAGAGTAAAACTGTCGTTGGCCATGATGGCTCCCTGTTCGTTTGAAGTGGTTTCGTGTGCAATACGTTTGTCTAAGAATGCGTCGAAAACGAACGGCTAACAATTGCAACAAAAGTCTCGAATATATTTCGATAATTGCAATAATTCTATCATGTCGTTTTGCCCGGTTTGTTGATTGTCAGAAGGTGCCGAACCACGGGCTTTTCCGGACCGGTATGGAATGCGATGACCTTGCTCTGAACATCCGCGTCCGCATTGGACACGCGCTTGTGCTGACGCAAATGCTCTGCCCAGGATTCCACCATGAACCATTCGGTGATCTTCTCGGGGTCGGCGGAGTCTTCTGTAACGCCCCAACCATATGCACCATCGCGACGTCGTTCGGATGACATCTCATCGAGCGCATGCAGGAACTTGGTGCGGTTGTGCTTCTCTACATGGTAGTCGATCAGGATCAGAACCGGGCCGCGATCATGTGCGACAGGCTCGGCAACCAGCGGCTCCGGCCAATGGTTGGAGGATACCAGATCCGCATCGCCTGCGGGAAGCTTCACGCGGTGCATGATGAAGCCCGCAACCATTAGTCCGGCTGCTCCGATGAGCAGCGTTGACGAGACGCCAACGGCTTCACCGACGGCACCCCATCCAAGGCTGCCCGCCGTCATCGCACCATTGAAGACTGTTAGATAAACCGCAAGTCCACGGCCTCTGACCCAGTTGGGCAGAACGGCCTGCGCTGCACCATTCAGGGTCGTCAGCGCCGTGATCCAGGATGCTCCGAGAAACAGCAGGATGACGATGGCTAGCCATTGAGGTGGGGCCAGAGAAAGAAAGCCCATGACGAGGGCTGTCACGATGGCAGAGCCGAGAAGCAGGCCATTGGAATCAAAACGCTCGCGTAGTTTAGGCATCACCAACGCACCGCCAATGGCACCCGCACCGACCGATCCGAGCAGAAGCCCGTAGAAGCTGGCATCACCGCCGAGAAGCTGGCGGGCGACGAGGGGCAGGAGTGCCCAGACCGCGCTGGCAAAGGCGAAGAAAATCGCGGCGCGCAGCAGCACCACATGCAGCGGTTTGCTGGCACGGGTATATCTCAGGCCTGCGCGGAAGGCGCCGAAGAAACCTTCGGACAAAGCGTCGTCCGCATTTTTGGCACGTGGCCACCAGATCAGCGCCGCTATGACCAGGATATAGCTGGCAACATCAGCGCCATAGGTGACAGCAGCTCCGAAAGCCGCAAGCAGTAGACCACCCGCCGCAGGGCCTATCGACCGGGCAATGTTGATGCCAAGCGAGTTGAGCGCAACCGCGCCTTTCACATCTTCACGCGGCACCAGTTCGGGAACGATGGCCTGCCATGTCGGCCCCATCAGGGCTGCGCCGATGCCGCCCAGAAATGTGAGACCGATCAATGCGCTGATCGACAGCATGCCGAGATAGGCCAGCGTCATCAGCGATATGCTGACGCTGGCAAGCAGAAGCTGGATGGCGATAAGGAACTTGCGGCGATCAAGAATATCGGAGAGCACGCCTGCCGGGATTGCCAGAAGGAAGATCGGCAACGTACCGGCGGCCTGCACAAGAGCCACCGCTGCGGGCGCTGCGGAAAGATCGGTCATCAGCCAGGAACTGGCGACATCGCGCATGAAACTGCCGGTGTTGCCCAGAACGGTTGCTGCCCAAAGGACTGCAAAAACAGGCTGGCGCAGCGGGGCAAAGCTCCCGCCTGTGGATGTGCGAGCCGTCATCACTTCGCTCCCTTGGCGAGGTCGGAGGCGGCAACGAAGACGAACGCACCGGCAAGGCCGAGATGTTCGAAGAAAGCGTTGGTTGCCATCATGCGGTCCATGCCGGGATCCATGTCCCAGAACCGGAACGCGATGAAAGTGGCCATTAGCGTGAAGCCCGCAAGTGCTAATGCTCCTGCCCAGCGCAGAACGCCTGATATCACCATGGCAGACGCCGTCAGCTCAAAAATGATGACGACGAATGCGAAGACGGCGGCTGGATGCAGGCCAAAATGGTCCATCTCGGCCATGGCACCGTTGAAATCGAAGATTTTGGTCAGCGGACCCTGAATATAGGCGGCGCAGAGCGCGAGCAGCGCAACGGTACGCGCCGCTGGTGTTGCGATAATGCCCTCCAGACCTCTTTTCAGTCGATTGGTGGTAGGTGTTTGGTAGGTCATGGCTGCTCCTGCAGGTTGGCCCGGTTTGAAGGGTTGTCGTCTTGCGATGGAGCGATCTTGGGCCGAAAACTTGCCGCTAACAATTGCATCAATAGTTTCGATTTAATTGCATTTTTTGTAATTATGAGAGCGAACGGGCGGCAAGACCCGTTCGCCTGAGCAGGAGCGATCACACCGCCCAGCACGAGCAACCCAGCGCCCCGAAGAAGCCCTTGAGATCGGCAATCGGCAGTTTCGACGTCCATGCACCTGCATGATCATGGCCGTGAACGCCGCAATCACTCGCGCAGCCGCAGGAGGTTATGGCCGTGCGGCGCAGCGACCGTTGACCGGCACCTTCCGGTTCGCCCCAGGCGGCATAACCGCCGAACTTTCGAACCGGGGACCAATCCGGCATGGCTGGCGGCACGTCGTTTTCATCCAGCGCCTTGAAGTCACCCGAACCGTAGACGATCTTGCCTCCGACCATAGTGAGGTCCGATGTCAGGAACGAGATTTCGTCTTCAGCGCAGGAGAAGAAGTCCTTGTCCGGCACGACGAGATCGGCGAACTGGCCCTTTTCGATGCGACCCTTCTTACCCTCCTCATTGGAAAACCATGTGACCTTTTCCGTCCACATGCGCAGCGCGGTTTCCCGGTCCAGGCAGTTTGCGCGCGGATAAAGCTGCATGCCACCGACTGTTTTGCCCGTTACCATCCACGACAGCGACACCCATGGATTATAGGAGGCGACGCGGGTCGCATCTGTACCGGCTGAGACATGGACGCCCTTGTCCAGCATTTTGCGGATCGGAGGCGTTGCTTCGGCAACACCGTGGCCATAGCGCTCGGCGAAATATTCGCCCTGATAGGCCATGCGATGCTGGGTTGCGATGCCGCCGCCGAGCGCCGCGATCCGGTCGATGGAGCGATCCGAAATCGTCTCTGCATGGTCGAAGAACCAGTTCAGGCCTTCAAGCGGTATGTCCTTATTGACCTTTTCGAAGACGTCCAGCGCGCGCGTGATTGTTTCGTCATAGGTGGCGTGCAGGCGCCATGGCCAGCGATTTTCTGCCAGAACCCGCACCACCTCTTCCAGCTCGCCCTCCATCTCCGGGGCCATTTCAGGCCTCGCCTGGCGGAAATCTTCGAAATCGGCTGCGGAAAACACCAGCATTTCGCCTGCGCCATTGTGGCGGAAGTAATCGTTGCCCTGCTTGTATTTGACCGAGGATGTCCATTTGAGAAAATCCTCTTTCTCTTCCTTCGGCTTTTGCGTGAAGAGATTATAGGCCAGACGAACCGTCATCTGGTTTTCGTCGGAAAGTTTCTGGATGACTTCGTAATCATCCGGATAATTCTGGAAACCACCACCCGCATCGATGACGCCGGTAATGCCCAGCCGGTTCAGTTCCCGCATGAAATGGCGCGTGGAATTGACCTGATAGTCCAGCGGCAGCTTAGGACCCTTGGCCAGCGTGGAATAGAGAATGCCCGCATTCGGCTTGGCCAGCAGCAGCCCTGTCGGATTTCCGTTGAGATCGCGGGTGATCTCGCCGCCCGGCGGGTTGGGCGTATCACGCGTGTAACCAACGGCGCGAAGGGCGGCACCATTGAGAAGCGCCCGGTCATAAAGGTGCAGCAGGAACACCGGCGTGTCCGGCGCAATCGCGTTAATTTCTTCGATTGTCGGCAAGCGCTTTTCCGCAAACTGGTGTTCGGTGAAACCACCAACCACGCGTACCCATTGCGGGGCAGGGGTGTTTGCCACCTGTCGCTTCAGCATATCCATTGCATCGGCCAGCGAGCGAACGCCATCCCACCGTAGTTCCATGTTGAAGTTCAACCCGCCGCGCACGACGTGGGTATGGTTGTCTATTAGGCCCGGCAGGACGCGTTTGCCTTTGAGGTCGATGATCTTCGTGTCCGGTCCGGCAAGTGCCATGACATCGTCATCGCTGCCCACTTCGTTAAAGAGACCGTCTTTGATGGCTATGGCCGTCGCATTGGGGTTGGCACGATCCAGCGTCGTGACGCGACCATTGTGAAGGATGATATCGGGATGCATGGTGTCTGCTCCGGTCTTGTTTGGATCCGCGGCTTTGGCCGGCGAGAAGATATTGGACAAGGCGAGGCTGGAAGCCGCACCCAGGAATGTGCGGCGCGTCGTCATCAGCCTTTACCTTCAGGCGCGTCTTGTCTGGAGGCCGCAAGATCGACAGTGGTCTGCCCGCCCTTGGGCATGTGGCCGAACATGTGCGGCTTGATATGGTTGAGCCACGAGACTGCTGCTGGCTCCTTGTTCCAGATCGTCTTTGCCAGCGGCACGATCTGCTCGCCAACGAGAATGCCAAGAAGACCGACGAGAGCGATGACGGGCGGGGCGGGTGAGCGGACGTTGAGAAGGCCGTAAATAACTCCGACGAGGAGGCCGACGGCAAGTGAGAGCAGGTAGATTTTCATCGAAGCGTTCCTTTTCCAAAATGACGGCCCCGCCCGACAATTCAGGCGGGGCAGCTTCAAATCAGATGGCGGCCGGGTTCGGGCCGATGCGCTTGCCGTGGCTGACGCGCTCGGCACCGCCGTGGACGTGGGTCACGGCGTAATCGATGCCCATGCCGTAAGCGCCGGAATGCTCTTTGACCAAGGTCGTGACGGCATCGTATGTTTCCTTGCGTGCCCAATCGCGCTGCCATTCCAGAAGTACCTGCTGCCAGGTGACGGGGACAACACCCGCCTGAACCATGCGATCCATGGCATATTTGTGCGCATCCACAGAGGTGCCGCCGGAGGCGTCCGCAACCATGTAGATTTCATAATCCGTGTCGTTCATGCAGGAGAGCGCGAAGGTCGTGTTGCAGACTTCCGTCCAAAGACCGGCGACGACGACCTTTTTACGACCGTTTGCGGCATTCTTGGCAAGCGCATCGCGGACGTTCTGGTCATCCCAGGAATTCATCGAAGTGCGTTCGAGAATGTCATTGTCTGGCACGACAGCCAGCAATTCCGGGAACGTGTTGCCCGAGAAGCTGTCTGTTTCGACAGTCGTGATCGTAGTCGGAATGTTGAAAATCTTAGCGGCCTTGGCAAGGCCTACGACATTGTTCTTCAATACCTGCCGGTCGATGGATTGCACGCCGAAGGCCATTTGTGGCTGCTGGTCGATGAAGATGATCTGGCTGTTCTGGGGCGTTAGAACCTGAAGCTTGTTGGACATTGTCGTCTTTCCTTCGATGTGTTGACTAAGGGAATGGAGGAGGGGAGGAGTTAAGTCTTGAAGGTTATGCCGACCGATTGTCTGAAAGTGACATCGTGCTGCTGGCCTTCCTTTTCTGAGTTCGTTGTCTGGTGTGATTTGAAATTTAAACCAGTTGATCACGCGGAAGAATTGCAATAATAATTGTCAATGAATTGCGTTAGGTGAAATAATAGATGAACGACTATAAGGCGTTGCGAACCTTTTTGATGGCTGCGGAGAAACGCAATTTCGCGCAGGTCGCGCGCGAACTGGATATGACGCCTGCGGCGGTGACTCGGGCAATCGCTGCACTTGAGGACGATCTCGGCGTTCAGCTCTTCGTGCGCACGACGCGGCAGGTTTCTTTGACAACCGACGGCGCAATCTATGCGGCGCAGATACAGCCTGCCTTTGAGGTGTTGGAAAATGCCCGAAAAGACGTGATGAACACCCACAAAGCCGACCACGGCCGCCTGCGGATCAGCGCGCCCACATGGTTCGGCCAGCAGGTCCTGCCGCCGATCCTGTCCGTGTTCCGGGAGCGTAACCCAAAGATCAGCTTCGAAGTGTCCCTCGGTGATGGTCTGGTCAACATCATCGATGACGATTTCGATCTGGCGATCCGCATCTCGGCGGCACCATCGGACAAGTTCACGATCTGGCGTAAAATTAGCGTGGTAAAGCGTATTCTGGTTGCGGCTCCGGGAAGCCGGTTTGCGGATATACAGCATCCAAGTGAACTGACGCCGGACGATTGCCTCGCCTATAGCGGGGAAAGCAGGAGGGAGAAATGGGCACTTTCCGATGGCAATGGAAGCGCCAGCATCTCAGCCGGCAGAGCGTTCAGTGCCAATAGCGGCGAGGTGCTCGCGAGCATGGCAGTGGAAGGCAAAGGCGTGGCATTACTTCCAAAATTTCACGTTTCCGGGCATCTGAGATCGGGAAAACTCGTCCACATTTTGGCGGAATGGACACCCCCGGACCTGTGGCTGACGCTCTATTATCCACCCTATCAAGCGCTACCGCCCCGGATTGCGTCCTTCTCGAAATTCTTCGAAGAGGAGGTCCCCGGCTTCATGGCTCATGATGGTGGTTGCGAAGTTTTGCAATCATAAAGATAGCCTCTGTCAAAAAACCAAATTTAGCTGTGATGACCGTGATTGTTGTGAATCAGATTACGCCTGCAGCCGCCGCAGAAGAAGAAAATTCAACCCGCAGATGAGCCTGCCCGTATTCCATGACGGCTTTTCCATCCCCGTCCCAAACATGGTACATCCGCTTACGGCTCCGCACCGGCCAATACGAAGAACAAGTATTTGGGTGGAATCAAAAAAATATACAAATATCGTCACTGAAACGAAGCGGGCGGGCGTTCGACCCCTATCAAAAGCATGGGCATGCCCTAAAAAGCGCAACACTCAGTAATGTTACTGGCAAATCATCGTCTCGCGTTGAAGCCGAGCGGCTGCTTCTTCATAAGAGGACCGAACTGGTTCTCTGTGAACTCAAACATTTAGCTACAAACGACTGTTTGAAGCAGGCGGCGAAAGTCAGCGTCCGTAGAAAAGGAGTATTCATTTGCCGGAATTCGAACAGACATTGTCTGCGGGTACCTTGATTTCCATAGCAGTGGGCGCGGTGGCGCTTCTGTTATTGCTCATCATCAAATTTCGTGTTCACGCCTTTGTGGCACTCATTCTGGTCAGTTTTTTGACTGCGCTTGTTACGGGCATTCCGACGGCGAACATCATGAACACGCTCACGACGGCCTTCGGCTCCACGCTCGGTGGCGTGGCGCTTCTCGTTGGGCTTGGTGCGATGCTTGGCAGGCTATTGGAAGTGTCCGGTGGCGCGCAGGCTCTGGCCGATGACCTTATTCGGCGTTTCGGAGAGCAACGCGCGCCAATGGCTTTGGGAATTGCGTCTCTCTTTTTCGGCTTTCCGATCTTCTTTGACGCAGGCCTGGTCGTCATGCTTCCGGTGATGTTTACGGTTGGTCGCCGTCTCGGTGGTAGCCTGCTGCTTTACGGCATACCGGTCGCAACTGCGTTTTCCTGCATGCACGTTTTTGTACCACCGCATCCAGGACCAGTTGCAGCATCTGAGCTATTGGGTGCTGATGTCGGCTTGCTGATTATCGTTGGGCTGATTGTCGCTATTCCCACATGGATCGTTGCTGGCCATTTTTTTGGACAATGGATCGGGAAGCGTATCTTTCTACCTATTCCAGACAATGTCTCTGAGGAAAATTCGGTGGAAGGCGACGTGTCCTTACCGAGCGCCGGTTTGGTGGTCGCGCTTTTGCTTCTGCCTTTGTTGTTGATCTTCATGAACACCGGGCTGGATTTTGCGCGCGCCCAAGAATGGGTCAGCAAAGACGCTGCCTGGTTCCAGCTGCTTCGGGCCATTGGTTCGACGCCGATCGCACTTTTGATATCGGTTTTGGTCGCTGGCGTCGTGCTAGGCCCAATGCGTGGTCGAGATCCCCTGAAGGTTGAACGCATCGTGGAGTCCGCTCTTGGCCCTGTCTGCTCGGTAATCTTGATCACCGGGGCGGGTGGCATGTTTGGTGGTGTCCTTCGCGCCTCTGGAATTGGTAACGCGCTTTCGAGCGCACTGGCAGATATCGGGATGCCCGTGTTTGTTGCGGGCTTTTTGATCGCTACGGCGCTACGCGTTGCGCAGGGTTCGGCGACTGTGGCTCTCATCGC
This sequence comes from Agrobacterium sp. DSM 25558, assembly GCF_900100825.1. Classification (NCBI taxonomy): domain Bacteria; kingdom Pseudomonadati; phylum Pseudomonadota; class Alphaproteobacteria; order Hyphomicrobiales; family Rhizobiaceae; genus Agrobacterium; species Agrobacterium sp. DSM 25558. Next base: position 11,737 of record NZ_FMUD01000054.1, read on the forward strand.
CGCCGCCGGACTTATCCAACCTGCGGTCCAGGCTGCTGGTTACCAAGGCATTGAACTGGCTGCTATCGTGATAGCAGTCGCATCGGGCTCTGTTATGCTCTCCCATGTGAACGATTCCGGCTTCTGGCTTGTTGGCCGGTTTTTCAACATGGATATTAAAACGACGTTCAAGACATGGACGGTGATGCAGACTTTGGTTGGTCTATTGGGCTTCGCCTTGTCGGGGCTGATCTTCACCTTGGCTTGAACCGCGCCAATGGATCCAAATTCGATGACCACTTTTCTCAAGGCCTGGCGTCAGAGTGGTGGTCATCGAAACATTCAAAATGGTAATGTGCTCCAAGCATAAGCAGACCACCGCCAGGTGATGAAATTAGCCTATGAGAGGGACTCCGCCTTTTACGGCTTGTCGATCTGTGAACGTGAGCGCGAATTGCACGCATTGCTGATCAGGAAAGCATCGTGTTAATCGACACCCTGCATTCTTTGAATATGGAATTCTAATGACATCACGCTGGGGCTGGTTTTTTGCAAAAGTCGCGCGCCGCATCTGGTTCCGCGCGACATTGTTTTCCATTCTGGCCGTCGCCACCGCCTTGGTTGCCATCTTTGTCAGTCCCTATATTCCGAGTGACCTACCGACCCAAATCGGCGCTGACGCCGTTGACAATATCCTTGGCATCATTGCTTCGAGCATGCTGACGGTCACGACATTCTCTCTCAGCACAATGGTGTCCGCCTATTCGGCAGCCACCACCAATGTGACGCCGCGTGCGACAAAGCTGGTGATGGAAGACAGCACGACGCAAAATGTGCTGGCGACCTTTGTCGGTTCGTTCCTATTCAGCCTTGTCGGCATCATTGCGCTGAGCACCGGTGCCTATGGCGATCGTGGTCGGGTCGTGCTGTTTATCGTCACGATCGCTGTTATCGTGCTGATCGTCGGGACGCTCTTGCGCTGGATCGACCATCTCTCACGTCTTGGTCGCGTCACGGAGACCACGGAGCGGGTCGAAAAGGTGACAATCGAAGCTATGCGCTCGCGACGCCAGCGCCCCTATCTTCGGGGCCATAAATTGGCCGATACCGAGGACATTCCAACCTCTGCAATCAATGTATTTATCGACAGAATCGGTTATATCCAGCACCTCGATATCGCCGCGCTGTCGCGCATTGGCAAAGATGCTAAGGCACGGATTTTCGTGCGGATGATCTCAGGACAACTGATCGATCCGACCAGCCCGATCGCATCAGTCGAGGGTATCGAAAGTGATGACCTCGAACAGACCCTTGGTGCCATCAGGACATGCTTTTCGGTCGATGATACCCGCTCTTACGACCAGGATCCGCGGTTCGGCGCGTCGGTTCTATCAGAAATCGCGTCTCGCGCCTTGTCTCCGGCGGTGAACGATCCAGGCACTGCCATTGATGTCATCAACCGCTCGCTGCGCGTTTTGGCGGTCTGGAATGAGCCGGTAGACCCTTCATCGCACGATGAAATCGAGTTTGACAACGTTTACGTTCCGCCAATCCTTCTTGACGACATTTTCGATGACCTGTTCACGCCGATTGCACGCGACGGTGCAGCCCTCGTTGAAGTCTGTCTTCGTCTTCAGAAGGCGTTTGGCATTCTTGCACGCTTTGATCAGTCCCGCTTTCGGGACAATGCCGTTCGACACTCCAAGGAAGCCCTTGCGCGTGCCGAACTGGCATTGACACTCGAGAGCGACAGGCAGCGGGTAAGGGACGTTGCCCACAGCATCAAAATCGCGCAATAACCCCGTATCGAGCGCCCTGACGCGACGCAAAAATCGTCTGCATGGCCAGCCGGGATGCCGAAATGCCTATGGCTTTGCTCTACGCCGTCCGGATATCAAAAGCACAGTAGCCCCCAGCACACCCGACAGAATCGAGCCTAAGAGAATGCCGATCTTCACACGATCCTGAACGCCCGGATCGTCAAATGCCAAAAGGCCGATAAACAGGCTCATCGTAAAGCCGATGCCGCACAGCAGCGCCGTGCCCGCCACTTGTCCCCAGCTTGCCTGGGCGGGAAGATCTGCAGCACCAAGCTTCACCAGAAGAGCCACCGTGCCGAGGACGCCGACCAGTTTGCCAAGCAACAGGCCGGCGGCGATACCCATCGTCAGGTGCTCGGAAAAGACCGACATGGAAATACCTGAAAACGATACGCCGGCATTGGCAAAACCGAATATTGGTACGACCACGAAAGCAGCGGGCTTGTGGAGCAGGTGCTCGAGCCTGTGCAGAGGAGATTCGTCATGGGCGGCCTCCGGCGTGCCGGGTGTCAGCTTCAGTGGGATTGTCAGTGCCAGAATAACACCGGCCAATGTCGCGTGAACGCCAGAAGCAAACACGAGAACCCAAAGCACCGCACCCAGCACAAGGTAAGGCCAGAGCGCCTTGACGCCCATCCGGTTGAAGATGATCAGATTGCCGACCACGATGCCCGCGCCCGCAAGGGCCAAGATATTAAGGTCGGCTGTGTAGAAGATTGCGATGACGATGACTGCGCCAAGATCGTCGATGATCGCAAGGGCTGCCAGAAATATCTTGAGCGAGGCCGGAACCCGGCTGCCCAGAAGCGATAGAACACCAAGTGCAAAAGCGATATCAGTCGCGGTTGGAATGGCCCATCCGCGTAACGCCGCCGGATCATTCCAGTTGAAATAGACATAGAACAGCGCAGGAAACAGCATTCCACCCGCGGCGGCTGCGCCTGGAAGGATACGTCGGCTCCAGGTCGAAAGCTGGCCGTCCAGCATTTCTCGTTTGATTTCCAGCCCGACGAGCAGGAAGAAGACGGCCATCAGCGCGTCGTTGATCCAGTGTTGCAGGTTGAGTGGCCCGATGTAGATGTGAAGGAGGTCAAAGTAGGTTTTCGCCAGCGGTGAGTTGGCGGTGATGATCGCCAAAACTGCGACGACCATGAGGACGATGCCACCAGATGCCTCTTTGTCGAGGAAATGGCGCAGAGTGGATTGGATGCGACCGGGTCTTGTTTCTGAAGACATGGGGTCTCGCTCCCTTGTGAGAGGTTGATCGAAGTCTCCGTCAATTTCGGGAAGGAACCCGTGGCGCACGCAGCACGCGCCAAGACCTTCAACTTAGGGGAGGCGGTCTGTCTTTACTATAAAAATCGGTCTTTCGTGACATGAAGTTTGCCGGAGAGTGCGCAAATGTCTGTGTTTTAGGCACCGCTGACTTACCGCAGGACCGTAGAAGGCTGTGCATGACCTTGACACTTCAGCCCTGCCATTTAGACCTCGCGACTATTCTGGAATTAGGGAGTGAGGATATGAAAACAGTGGCAACCATCTCGACGTTTGTCGGCAAGACATTCGCCGCCTGGGTCATTCTTTTTGCGGTCCTCGGTTTCTTTTTCCCTGACACCTTCAAGCAGATCGCGCCCTGGATCGTAACGCTCTTGTCGATCATCATGTTCGGAATGGGTCTCACCCTGTCCGTGGATGATTTCCGCGAAGTTGTGAAGCGTCCATTCGACGTCACCATCGGCGTGCTAGGCCAATTCCTCATTATGCCTTTGCTGGCCGTGTTGCTGACACGGATTATCCCAATGCCTCCAGAGGTCGCGGCTGGCGTCATTCTGGTCGGTTGCTGCCCGGGCGGTACCTCTTCCAATGTCATGACGTATCTATCGAAAGGCGATGTCGCCCTGTCGGTCGCCTGCACCTCGGTGACGACACTTGCAGCACCGCTGGTGACGCCGTTCCTGGTATGGATATTTGCCAGCCAGTTCCTGCCGGTCGATGGCTGGGCGATGTTCCTGAGCATCGTTAAGGTGGTGCTGGTGCCGTTAGCTTTGGGTGCTGCTTTGCAGAAGGTGCTACCCGGCGTGGTCAAGGCAGCGGTTCCTGCGCTGCCGCTGGTTAGCGTCATCGGCATCGTGCTCATCGTTTCGGCGGTTGTTGGTGCATCGAAAGGCGCGATCGCCCAGTCCGGCCTGATGATCTTTGCAGTCGTCGTTTTGCACAATGGCCTTGGTTATCTGCTCGGCTATTTCGCGGCTAAGGCTACAGGGCTTTCGCTTGCAAAGCGTAAGGCGATCGCCATCGAAGTCGGGATGCAGAATTCCGGTCTGGGTGCGGCGCTCGCAACTGCTTATTTCTCGCCTCTTGCGGCGGTTCCAAGCGCCATATTCAGCGTGTGGCACAACATTTCTGGCGCGCTTTTGGCAAATTGGTTTTCGGGACGTGTTGATGGCGATACCGAGTCACGGCCGGATCACCGAGCGTGACGTTGTCTCATACACGCTTCCGGCGTTGACCTAATACGGGCCTCGCCAACAAGTGCGCGACATGCCAGTCACCATTAAGCGAGCCGTCTATCGCAACTCGAATTTAAAGCCTGGAAACGGCGTGGCTTCGATCTGTATCTCGCCGTATCCGGTTTTTGCAACTTCAGTATCTTGAGCGAACCATTGTGAGTTTTCGTGTGAGTTTGATCCATTTTTCCGTTTGACCTTAAGTCCACTTACGCAGGATAAAATCCGCCATATTAGATGATCAAGCCGGTTAGCTTCCAATCAGGTGTAGTTAGATTGTATTGATTTAAGGCGGTTATCAGGAAAAGTTCTCCAGCACAGCCAGAAACGTATGCCGATCGCCCTGTCCCTCGGTTAGCCGAACTCTACCCTCAATGTCGGCGAGGTGATGGTCCATCAATTGCTGCGCCTTCGCTAGGTCTTTCGCCTTCAAAGCGGTGACGATCAAGCGATGATGATCTGCACCGCAATCGTCCTTCCGCTCCTCCTCGTAGAGGGACATGACGAGGGAAAGCCGAGCGACGATTTTGGAGAGCATCTCTGTCATAACGGCATTGCCACCAAGCTCCGCCAGCACGACATGGAACTTGCCGGATAGAACCGTCTTCGACTTTTCGTCGCCATGGTGATGGATGTGCTCTTCTTCGTCGGTCAGTTTTTCCAGCGCATCCAGTTGATCGATGGTGGCGCGGTCCATGACGAGTTCAAGGATGACATGTTCTAGCTTGCGACGTGCTTCGAACAAGGCTTTTGCTTCCTCGATGCCTGGCTCTGCCACGAAAGTACCACGGTTCTTTTTGCGATCGAGCAGATGGTCGCTCTCCAGAACGCCCAGCGCGCCGCGTACGACGGTGCGGCTGACACCGAAATGATCGGCGATTGCGTCCTCGAGAATCTTGACGCCTGGCTTCAGCGCACCCTCACCAATTGCTGCTGCCAGTGTGTTGCGAATGCGCTCTGTTACGTCGTCATTGGCGGTTTCTGCCGTCTCCACGGGGCTGCTGGCCTTAGGTGCGGTCTTGGCGCTTAGACGTCGCCTTGTGGTCTTCATTGTCGTCTCCAGATCGGATCAAGCGATATGATTATTTTCATGGGAATATTTCTGCGTATATGCGCTTGATCGTAAAAATCCAGTTCGTCCCATGGTTTTTAAAGTTGATGACACATGTTCTCGATGGAATGCGCGATCCTCAGGCCGCCTGCCGCTTTGGCGTCGAGAGTAAAATTCCATTGTCGCGGCAAACCTCTTCAATGTGGCGTGCAGAATTCTTTATGAAGGTCACCGCTTCGTTGAAACCATAGGACTGCTGCTCATAGGTCGGGTAGCCGTACTGGCTGGACTCATAGGTCTCCCAATCAGGGATGTCTCCAGCGGCCACACGTTTCTCGAAGGTATCAACCAATCCGAGATAGGCTTCCAGTTCCTCCGGCGTCAGATCAGGGTGGCCTGCGCGCCAGATGGGGTCGTTGATCTCGATGCACTGACGAGGATTGGCCTTGCGCGGCTTGTCTTCGACGGAGGCCGCAACTTCAAGAGAGAGGTTCAGGTTGGGATTGGCCTTGGCGAGGACGGGGATGATTTCAGCGAAATCCACAATGCCGCGACCAACCGGGCGAGTCTGGAAATCGAGGCCACCGGTGGCATGTCCGACATAGGCATCCTTGATGTGGGTCTGGCGCACATAGGGGGCGACCCTTTTTGCGGCAAAAACCGGATGCTCAGCCCGTTGCAGGCCGTTTGCCGTATCGAACACGACACCCATGCAGTCTTCACCGACCTTTTCAATCAGCCGCAGGATTTCAAACGAGGTGATCTCGTCATGGGTTTCCATATTGAGATGAACGCCGTTTGCGCGCGCAACGAGTGCGAGCTTTAGTAGTACCTTTTCGATACCCATCAACTGCTCGTCCCAGGTCACATCGGTACGGAACCGGTCATTGGCCAGCCGTCCGCGATATTCCGATTTGAAATTTCCCGGCGATACCCACAATTCACGGCAACCGATGGCCGCACTCGCTTCAATCATGCGGGTGAAACCGAGGATGACATCGCCACCGCCGATCGCGCGGAACTCCGGGGCCTCGGCGCTGCAATAGGGGTTGATCTTGCCAACGCCCGCTTCGAGATAAAGGCCAAGTTCGTCGGCCTTGGCTCTGATATCAGCGAGTTCGCCCTTGTCCAATGTTTCGCTCATGTCGAGGATCGTGCTGAAGAAGATGCCGCCGAGACCGATTTCCTTGACGTGTTCGAGGCTCTTGAGTGGTCCGCGTTTTTTCGCTTCGGGCAGTTTCTGTCCGTCGATGCCTAATTTCATGATCTGCTCCTCGATGTTTCCTGGTCGGATTTGCTGCAACGGCATTTCCATTTGATTGATGGTTGAGTTTGCGTCGCGTCAGGCGCGACGTGTGTTGTCTTTCTGTGCACCGGCGTCACGGCCTTTCGGTGCGAGGCGCTTCTCCAGAAAATGCTGGCCGACGGATGCGATTGACGTGATGAGGAGGTACCAGAGCGAGGCGACACACAGCAGCTCGATGACAAGGAAGTTGCGCGCGTAGATGGCCTGCGCCTGGGTCAGTAGGTCCTGCATACCGATGACGGAAACGATGGCGCTTGCCTTCAGCATGCCGATGGCCTGGTTGCCAGTCGGAGGAACAATGAGGCGGACGGCCTGTGGGAGAACCACGGTTCGGAGGGTCTGGAGCGGTCGCAAACCCAGTGACGAGGCGGCCTCGCGCTGGCCACGATCCACGGCGGTCAATCCACCACGGATGATTTCACTCATATTGGCGGCTTCATGCAGGCCAAGTGCCAGAAAGCCTGCAAGGGCAGGGGTGACGAGTTCGTTGATCGATATGGAATAGGCACCAATGCCCACTTGCGGAATGAACAGCGCGATGTTGAACCAGAAGAAAATCTGGACGATGAGCGGTACGCCGCGAAAACACCACACGAAGGCGACAGCCATCGCTTTCAGAACGATATTCTGGCTTGTGGCCATGACGGCGACGATGCAGCCGAAAGCGATGCCGAACACCATGGCGCCGGCCGTCAGTTGCAACGTCAGAATGACGCCGTCGAGGATAACCGGGTCGACCATGTAACGTGGGATTTCGCCCCATTGGACAGTCTGATTGCGTGCGATGGTGAGGATGAAGAGAGCCAGCGCGAGGATCGCGCTGGTACCGGATGTGATCTGCCCCCACCGTATCGGCTTGCCGAGCGGTGGGGCGGTGGCGATGCTGACGGGTTGAGCGAATAGGGCCATGGCTCAATACACCGGCATGCTGGCGGCGTCGTTGAATTTCACGGTCGTCACGGCCAGTGGGCCAAGACCCCATTTCTCCATGATCGCTTTGTAGGTACCGGTATCGACCATATGCTGAAGCGAGGCGATGACCGTATCGCGCAGGTCCGGATTGTCCTTCGATACCAGAATGCCGAGATAGCCGACGGCGAGACGAACATCTGGGAGTGCTTGAAGGCCAACACCCTTGCCGGTCTGGTTTTCGGTTGTATAGACGCTCGTTGCATAACCATTGACTGTTGCATCGGCACGGCCGGTGCGCACGGCCTGCAAGACGTCAGGCATTTTGGGGATCGACATAATGTTCATGGGTGTCCCGCATTTTGCCGATGCGGCTTCCACCATACGTGCCTGGAACGTGCCGACCGGCACGGCAACCTTCTTGCCGCAAAGATCTTCCATGCTTTTGATGCCGAGCGGATTGCCCTTGATGGTCATGATTGTCGTGGCATCAAACATATAGTCGATCACATCGACCTGCTTTTCCAGCTCCACATCGTCATTGATGCCGGAAATGGTCATGTCGAAACGCTTGGAGAGGACAGCGGGTACGATTGCTGCACCTGCACCGACATTGGTCATCTGAACATCGACGCCGAGAATGACGCCAAGTGCTGCGGCGATATCGGCATCGATCCCGATCAGTTTGCCGTCTTCCGCTTGAAAGCTGATAGGCGGCGTCAGATCGGTTGCCACCCTGAGCACTTTCTTGTCCTTGATCGCAGGTGGAAGGCGGTCCGCCAGCGCCTTGTCGAACACGACGCCCGGCAGTTTGGCGACAACGGCATCGGGCACCATTTTGACGGCGTTGCCCTCCGCTGCATGTGCGGAGGTGGCCAGCAATATGAAAGCGATACCGGTCAGGCCGTTCTTTAGGTTTGTCTTGAAGCTACGCATGCGATCCCCTTTTTTGATTTTTATCGGTTTGAATTCACGGGAAGTACGAAGCAATCTGCATGCCAGCTTGATGGATGAATATTCAGCACATTGTTTTCAAAGATTTATTTCTGAATTTTTGAGGTTCAAGATATTTCGCACATATATTCGCATGAAAATTCGTAAACGTATTGATTAAAAAATCATCCCTCCCATTGACCTTAATGCCGTAGGTTGACGCTCTACAGCCTAAGTTGTTGCTTTAGCGGCGTATTCGGCTAATTTTTTCAAATTGCGACGGCCATGATCTGTCACCTGCTCTCCATCAATCACCGGCAAGTTTTCCGTTTCGGGACTGAAATACTGCCTATTGAATAAGCGGCATCGATCAAGATGCACATTTTTTAGATACGAAAATAAACTCAGTTTAATATTATTATGAA
>NZ_FMUD01000025.1:0-89006 GCF_900100825.1 Agrobacterium sp. DSM 25558
TGCCGAAGGCCAGGACGTTGCTGGCGGACAAGGGCTATGACGCCGACTGGTTTCGGTTTCGCGCTGCCTTAGCCGAGCGCAAGATCGACGCCTGCATCCCTTCAAGGTCCAACCGGAAAGTGCCCGTCCCGCACGATCCTGTTCTCTACAGGAAACGCCACAAAATCGAGAACATGTTCGGCAAGCTAAAGGACTGGAGGCGCATCCACACACGTTACGATCGCTGCGCACATACCTTCTTCTCAAGCATTTGCATCGCCGCCGCTGTTATCTTCTGGCTCTGATTTTATGAGTCCTGAGCCTAGCAGGATTGCGGCGCGCGTTGTTGTTTTTATAGACTGCATTTTTTTAATTTCCCCATAAAGTGTGAGAACCCGCAAACAAGGACAAAACGCGCCGAGGCGCAACCCCAATATTTATCAGGCGGACAAATTGGAGCCTTCACACGCGTGCCAATTGTGGAAAACCTTTCTCCAGACCAGCAGCCCCGGACACTTTCGCTTTTCAGAAAAATGAAATAAAACGAAAGTCCACAGATATTTCCGGGTAGAAGCCTCCATGTTTTTCTCATCGCGCCAGCTTGAAATCATCGAACTTGCGAAATCCGAGGGCAAGGTCAGTGTCGATGATCTGGCCTCCCGATTTTCAGTGACGGCGCAGACGATACGCAAGGATTTGAACGATCTGTGCGAGGCGCGCGCGCTGACACGAATCCATGGCGGCGCGATCTTTCCCAGCAGCACGGAAAACGTGAAATATGAAGCAAGACGCTCGATAGCTGCGACGGAAAAACAGGCGATAGGCCGCGCCGCAGCCGAGCTCATCCCCCATAAATCCTCGCTATTCATCAATATCGGCACGACGACGGAAGCTGTCGGCGAAGCGCTCGTGGACCATCAGGAACTGATGGTCATTACCAACAACATCAACGTTGCCAATAGGTTGCGGATATTTCCCGGTATTGAGGTCGTCATTGCAGGCGGCGTGGTGCGCGGCACGGACGGCGGGATCGTCGGGGAAGCGGCGGTGGACTTCATCCGCCAGTTCAAGGTGGACTATGCGGTGATCGGCGTGTCGGCCATCGACAAGGACGGCGCATTGCTGGATTACGATTTCCGCGAAGTGAAAGTGGCGCAGGCCATCATTGCCAACGCACGGCACGTCATTCTGGTGTCCGATTCCAGCAAATTCGACCGAACGGCACCGGTGAGGATAGGTCATCTCTCGCAGGTCCACACCTTTATAACCGACCACTGTCCGCTTGAATCCGTGAAAGTCATTTGCAAGGAAAATGACGTTCGGTTGATCGAAACCGAACGCTCACGGCCTGAGAACTGAAACGACGAACATTCGTTTGACATTCACTTTCTTTTCATTTTAACTCCCCTCAATTTCGAATTCCAAGAATAAGCGGCGGAATTTCGCATCAGGGAGAGTGACGTGACTGAGCAGGCGGTTCGCGATATTTTCGTGATCGGTGGGGGCATCAACGGATGCGGCATTGCGCGTGATGCTGCCGGTCGCGGCTATTCTGTCACCCTTGCCGAGATGAACGATTTCGCCTCCGGCACCTCTTCCGGCGCAACCAAGCTCATTCACGGCGGCCTTCGTTATCTTGAACATTACGAGTTCCGTTTGGTGCGCGAAGCCCTGATGGAACGCGAAGTGCTGTGGGCGATGGCCCCGCATATCATCTGGCCCATGCGTTTCGTTCTGCCTTTCCACAAGGGTGGTATTCGCCCTGCATGGCTCATCCGGCTCGGGCTTTTCCTTTATGACCACCTGGGTGGCCGCAAGCTTCTGCCCGCCACCAAATCCCTCGACATGCGCCGCGACCCCGCCGGCAAGCCACTAAAGCCGCTCTTCACCAAGGCCTTCGAATATTCGGATGGCTGGGTGGATGATGCCCGTCTGGTGGTGCTGAACGCCCGAGACGCTGCCGACCGTGGCGCAGATATCATGAGCCGCGCCAAGGTCACCTCCGTTCGCCGCGAGGGTGGCCTTTGGAACGTCGATGTGCAAGATACCGCAAGCGGCACCGTCAAAACCGTGAAGTCGCGTATGCTGGTTAACGCTTCTGGCCCGTGGGTGGACAATGTTCTGTCGAATGCGGCGGGCAAAAATCAGGTTCACAATGTGCGGCTGGTTCAGGGCAGCCACATCATCGTGAAGAAGAAGTTTAACGATCCACGCGCTTACTTCTTCCAGAACCCCGACAACCGCATCATTTTCGCCATTCCCTATGAGACCGATTTCACGCTGATCGGCACGACCGACCGCGACTATCAGGGTGATCCGGCGGATGTGAAGATCAGCGGCGAAGAGACGGATTACCTCTGCAACGCGGCCAGCGAATATTTCGCAGAACCGGTGACGAAAGACGATATCGTCTGGACCTATTCCGCCGTGCGTCCGCTGTTCGACGACGGCGCATCCAGCGCGCAGGAAGCCACCCGCGATTACGTTCTGAAGCTGGAAAACGCGTCCGGTGAAGCCCCGTTGCTGAATGTTTTCGGCGGCAAGCTGACGACCTATCGCCGTTTGGCTGAACATGCGCTGGAGAAGGTGGCGGAAGCCATTGGTGACAAGGGCAAGCCATGGACTGGCAAGAGCTCGCTTCCGGGTGGGGATTTCGCGGCCACCGGTTACGAGACGGAAGTTAAAAAGCTCAGCGCAAAATATAGCTTTCTATCCGAGCGTCAGGCGCGCAGACTGGTTCGTCTTTACGGAACGAAAGCAAATGCGATCCTTGGCGATGCGACCGGCATGAAGGCACTCGGCCAGCATTTCGGAGGCGATCTTTACGAGCGCGAAGTCGAGTGGCTGATCCGTCAGGAATGGGCCAGAACCAGCGACGACGTGTTGTGGCGCAGAACCAAGCAGGGCTTGCATTTTTCTAAGGAAGAGGCAGTCGCGCTCGACACTTACATGGCGTCTATCGCCGCGTGATTTTCTAACGCCCGCAGGGGCGTGATGGACTGACATTGAAGCAGATATCTTGCAGGTTGGGAGGCCTCGGGACAGCATGCTGGAATTACGCAACATTGCTAAGATGGTGGGTGGTGATTACCACATCTACCCAACCAATCTGACCCTCAAGCGGGGCACGTTGAACGTGCTGCTGGGGCCGACGCTGTCTGGAAAGACATCGCTGATGCGGCTGATGGCCGGTCTGGACAAGCCGACGGAGGGCCAACTGCTGTTCGATGGCACGGACGTAACGGGCAAGCGCGTGCAGGACCGCAGCGTTGCCATGGTGTACCAGCAATTCATCAATTACCCGGCGCTCACCGTCTACGAAAACATCGCCTCCCCGATGCGCATCGCCAAAAAGGACAAGGCAACCATCGACCGCGAAGTGCGGCGCGCTGCCGACATGCTGCGGCTCACGCCCTATCTCGACCGCACACCACTCAACCTCTCCGGCGGGCAGCAGCAGCGCACGGCGCTCGCCCGCGCCATCGTCAAAAATGCCAGCCTCGTGCTGCTGGATGAGCCCTTGGCCAACCTCGATTACAAGCTGCGCGAAGAATTGCGCGAAGAACTGCCAAAGATTTTTGCTCTGTCGGGTGCGATCTTCGTCTACGCAACGACCGAACCATCCGAAGCCCTGCTTCTCGGCGGCAACACGGCGACAATGCATCAGGGGCACATCGCCCAATATGGCAGCACCATTGATCTTTACCGCAATCCGGTCGATCTCGTTTCGGCAAAGACATTTGCCGATCCACCGCTGAACATCATCGCGGTGATGCGTTCGGGCGGATCGTTTCTGCTCAATGGCGAACCGGCGTTTCCGGTGCCATCGCATCTCTCTTACATTGCCGATGGCCCTGTCACATTGGCCTTTCATCCCCATCACCTCTACCCGACACCGGCAAATGGTGGAACGGCGATCAAGCTGAATGCAAAAACGCTGATCTCGGAAATTGCTGGCTCGGAAAGCTTTATCCATCTGGATTATGCGGGCAATCGCTGGGTCATGCTGACGCGCGGCATTCTGGATATCGAGCCGGACCGTCAGGTCGATATCTACCTGGATACCCTCCATCTGATGGCGTTCGATGCGAGTGGCCGCTCGCTTGCAACCCCGCAACAAGCAGCCGCGTGAGGAGAAGAGACCATGGCACGCATCAGTCTCGATCATATCCGCCACGCCTACAACGCCAAAGCCAGGGCGGCCAATGACTACGCCCTGAAGGAAGTGAATTACGAGTGGAGCGATGGCGGTGCCTACGCGCTGCTCGGCCCATCCGGTTGCGGCAAGACCACTTTGCTCAACATCATTTCCGGCCTTATCAATCCGTCCGATGGACGTATTCTGTTCGATGGCAAAGACGTTACCAATCTGCCAACGGAACAGCGCAACATCGCGCAGGTGTTCCAATTCCCGGTCATTTACGACACCATGACCGTCTACGACAATCTGGCCTTCCCGCTGCGCAATCGCGGCGTCTCAGAGACGGATGTTAATCGTCGCGTCAATGAAATTCTCGAGATGATCGATCTCTCATCCTGGGCCAAGCGCCGCGCGCATCGCTTGACGGCCGACCAGAAGCAGAAGATTTCGCTAGGCCGTGGCCTCGTCCGCGACGATGTCAACGCCATCCTGTTCGATGAGCCGTTGACGGTGATCGACCCGCACATGAAATGGGTGCTGCGCTCACAGTTGAAGCGCCTGCACAAACAGTTCGGATTTACCATGGTCTATGTCACGCACGACCAGACCGAGGCCATGACTTTCGCCGACAAAGTCGTCGTCATGTATGACGGGCAGATCGTGCAGATCGGCACACCTGCCGAATTGTTCGAACGACCAAGCCACACCTTCGTCGGTTACTTCATCGGCTCTCCGGGCATGAATTTCATGCCGGTGTCACTGGATGGCGCGCAGGCGAAAATAGGCGATCAGCATGTCTTGCTCGACGCAGCACCCAATGTTGAAAGCGAAGCGAAAACGGAACTGGGCATTCGCCCCGAATTCATCTCTCTCGGGCGCGAGGGCATGCCGGTTACGATCAGCAAGGTCGAGGATATCGGTCGCCAGAAAATCGTCCGCGCCAGCTTTGCCGGACATCCCTTGACTGTGGTGGTGCCTGAAGATGGCGACATTCCGTCTGAACCCCGAGTCACTTTCGATCCCAAGGCCATCGGCATCTACGCCGATAGCTGGCGCGTCGGCACGGGAGCCTGAGCCATGGAAAAAACGTTCAACAACAAGGCGTGGTTTCTGGTCATCCCGGTTCTGATCCTCGTCGCATTTTCCGCCGTCATTCCACTGATGACGGTCGTCAACTACTCGGTTCAGGATACGTTCGGAAATAACCAGTTCTTCTGGGCGGGAACCGACTGGTTCGTGCAGATGCTGCATTCCCCCCGCTTCTGGGACGCGTTGATGCGCAACCTTATTTTCTCCTTCGTCATTCTGGCGATTCAGATTCCGCTCGGCATTCTCATCGCGCTCAACATGCCGAAAACAGGCCTCGGCGTCCCGGTCTGCCTCGTGCTGATGGCCCTGCCGCTTCTCATTCCGTGGAACGTCGTCGGCACAATCTGGCAGGTCTTCGGGCGTGTCGATATCGGCTTCCTCGGCCATTACCTGTCCATGCTCGGCATCGACTACAACTATACGCAAGACCCAGTGGACGCCTGGGCCACCGTCATCATCATGGATGTCTGGCACTGGACGAGCCTCGTCGTGCTGCTGTGCTACGCCGGTCTGGTTTCCATCCCGGACGCCTATTATCAGGCAGCCCGCATCGATGGCGCATCGCGCTGGTCGGTCTTCCGCTATATCCAGTTACCGAAGATGAAGCGCGTGCTGCTCATCGCCGTTCTGCTGCGCTTCATGGACAGCTTCATGATCTACACCGAACCCTTCGTCGTCACCGGCGGTGGACCGGGTAACTCCACGACCTTCCTCTCCATCGATCTCGTGAAGATGGCGGTGGGACAGTTCGACTTGGGACCAGCCGCGGCGATGTCGATCATCTACTTCCTGATCATCCTCGCACTGTCCTGGATTTTCTACACCGTCATGACCAATAGCGACGAACAGGCTTGAGAAAGGAGAACATCATGAGCAATTCCAAATCCATCACCCGCTTCTCCTTCCTCATCCCGACGATTTATATCGTCTTCCTGCTGCTGCCGATCTATTGGCTCGTCAATATGAGCTTCAAGGAAAACGGCGAGATTCTCGGTGCCTTTTCGCTGTGGCCGCAAAACCCGACGCTGCGCAACTACACCATCATTTTCACCGATCCGGCCTGGTATAACGGCTACATCAACTCC
The DNA here is from genome assembly GCF_900100825.1 of Agrobacterium sp. DSM 25558. Lineage (NCBI taxonomy): Bacteria > Pseudomonadati > Pseudomonadota > Alphaproteobacteria > Hyphomicrobiales > Rhizobiaceae > Agrobacterium > Agrobacterium sp. DSM 25558. Next base: position 6,295 of record NZ_FMUD01000025.1, read on the forward strand.
ATCATCTATGTGGTGATGAACACGGTGATCTCGGTTGCCGCCGCCCTGCCCGCCGCTTACGCGTTTTCGCGCTACCGCTTTCTGGGCGACAAGCACCTGTTCTTCTGGCTGCTGACGAACCGCATGGCACCGCCCGCCGTGTTCGCCCTGCCCTTCTTTCAGCTCTATTCCGCCTTTGGCCTGATCGACACGCATATCGCGGTCGCGATTGCCCACTGCCTGTTCAACGTTCCCCTGGCGGTGTGGATTCTCGAAGGCTTCATGTCCGGCGTACCCAAGGAAATCGATGAAACCGCCTATATCGACGGTTATTCCTTCCCGCGCTTTTTCGTGAAGATTTTCATGCCTCTGATCGCCAGCGGTATCGGCGTCGCGGCCTTCTTCTGCTTCATGTTCTCGTGGGTGGAATTACTGCTGGCCAGAACACTGACGACCACAGCCGCCAAGCCGATTGCCGCGACCATGACCCGCACCGTCTCGGCGTCCGGCATGGACTGGGGCGTGCTGGCCGCCGCCGGTGTGCTGACCATCATTCCCGGCGCGCTGGTCATCTATTTCGTCCGAAACTACATCGCCAAGGGCTTTGCCCTGGGTCGCGTCTAAGAAAGGAGAAGCAAAATGAATTTTTCCTGGATGGCATGGACGCTGCCCACGGCGCTGTTTTTTCTGACCATTTTACTACTGCTGATCGGCATGGCGATTTGGGAATATATCTCGCCCGGCGGCAATCCTCGCGTCGGCATCTTACGCTTCGAGACGACGCGCGGCGACCGCCTGTTCGTGTCGCTGCTCGGCTCCGCATTCATCCACCTCGGTTGGCTCGGCCTCGTCGGCCCCGGCCTTTGGTGGGCACTGGCTCTTTCGGTTGTCTATGCGATTGGCGTGTTCCGCTTCGTTTAGGCATTCGACTGAAATACCGGGAGGGAGGACCGCCCGGAGATACATCTGCAAGCAATCGTAAACACTGGGAGGATGATTATGCGAGTGCATCTTTTAACAACGACAGCGGCGGCGCTGCTGGCAATATCAGGCGTGGCAAACGCCGGAATGAACGAGGCCAAGACATTTCTGGACAAGGAAATTGGTGATCTCTCAAGCCTTTCCCGTGCCGATCAGGAAAAGGAAATGCAATGGTTCATCGATGCCGCAAAGCCTTTTGCCGGCATGGATATCAAGGTCGTTTCGGAAACCCTGACGACGCATGAATACGAGTCCAAGGTGCTGGCCAAAGCCTTCACCGAAATCACCGGCATCAAGCTGACGCACGACCTGATCGGCGAAGGCGACGTGGTCGAAAAGCTGCAAACGCAGATGCAATCAGGCGAAAACATCTACGACGCCTTCGTCAACGATAGCGACCTGATCGGCACCCATTGGCGCTACCAGCAGGCCCGCAACCTGACGGACTGGATGGCTAACGAAGGCAAGGATGTCACCAATCCCGGTCTCGACCTGAAGGATTTCATCGGCACGAAATTCACGACAGCACCTGACGGTAAGCTCTACCAGTTGCCCGACCAGCAGTTCGCCAACCTCTACTGGTTCCGGTATGACTGGTTCAACGACGAAAAGAACAAGGCAGATTTCAAGGCCAAGTATGGCTACGATCTCGGCGTTCCCGTCAACTGGTCAGCCTATGAAGACATCGCCGCCTTCTTCACCGGCCGCGAAATCAACGGCAAAAAAGTCTATGGCCATATGGATTATGGCAAGAAGGACCCGTCGCTCGGATGGCGCTTTACCGATGCGTGGCTTTCCATGGCCGGCAACGGCGACAAGGGCCTGCCAAACGGCCTGCCGGTCGATGAATGGGGCATCAAGGTCAACGAGAAATCGCAGCCGGTCGGCTCTTGCGTCGCGCGCGGCGGTGACACCAACGGTCCTGCCTCCGTCTATGCCATCCAGAAGTACCTCGACTGGTTGAAGGCTTACGCGCCTCCAGCAGCGGCGGGCATGAACTTCTCCGAATCCGGTCCCGTTCCGGCGCAGGGCGAAGTCGCGCAGCAGATTTTCTGGTACACGGCGTTTACAGCTGATGCGGTCAAGAAGGGACTGCCTGTCGTGAACGAGGATGGCACGCCGAAATGGCGCATGGCCCCCTCCCCGCATGGCGTTTACTGGAAAGATGGCATGAAGCTCGGCTATCAGGACGTGGGTTCCTGGACGCTGATGAAATCCACCCCTGACGACCGCGCCAAGGCCGCCTGGCTCTACGCACAGTTCGTGACCTCGAAGACCGTGGATGTGAAAAAGAGCCATGTCGGCCTGACCCTCATCCGCGACTCCTCGATCAACCACGAAAGCTTCACCAAGCGCGCCAAGGATCTCGGCGGCCTGATCGAGTTCTACCGTTCGCCAGCCCGCGTTCAGTGGTCTCCAACCGGCACCAACGTTCCTGATTATCCAAAGCTGGCCCAACTCTGGTGGCAGGCCGTGGGCGATGCATCGTCCGGCGCGAAGACCGCGCAGGAAGCCATGGACTCGCTCTGCGCCGAACAGGAAAAGGTCATGCAGCGTCTGGAACGCGCTGGCGTTCAGGGCGAAATCGGACCGAAGCTGGCTGAAGAGCACGATCTTGAATACTGGAACAAGGACGCCGTTTCCAAAGGCCACCTTGCACCACAGTTGAAGATCGCGGATGAAAAAGAAAAGCCAATGACCGTCAATTATGATGAGTTGGTTAAGAGCTGGCAGAAGTAAGTCTGACCTTCACCTTCGTCATCCTCGGGCTCGTCCCGAGGATCTACCAACGTACAAGCAGGCTGTGACGCGAGCTTGTGCCCGAAACGAAGAAGCCGGAGGTGAATTCACCACTTCCGGCTTTTTTATAATCTGCATCTAGAGCCAACTACCGTTGTGAAAGACGAGACGTAGCAGATCCTCGGGTCGAGCCCGAGGATGACGGAGGAGAGGGGATTGCCCCTTCTCTAAAGAACCTTACGAAATCACCGGGTCCAGCGACCCCGAAGCATAACGCTTCGCCATCTCCCGCAGTGGGATCGGCGTGATCTTCGATGCCTGCCCAGCTGTCCAGAACAACTCAAACCGCTCCTTGCAGAGCTTCGTCATCGCATCCCGCGCAGGCTTCAAATACTTGCGCAAATCGAACTCAGCCGGGTCTTCCGCAAGAACCTTGCGGATTTGTCCGGTGATGGCCATGCGGCAGTCCGTATCGATGTTGATCTTGCGCACACCGTTCTTGATACCGCGCTGAATTTCCTCGATCGGCACGCCCCAGGTCGGCTTGATGGCACCGCCGTAAGCGTTGATGATATCCTGCAAATCCTGCGGCACGGTGGAAGAACCGTGCATCACAAGATGCGTGTTCGGCAGCTTGTTATGGATTTCCTCGATGACATTCATGGCCAGCACCGAGCCATCCGGCCTGCGGGTGAACTTGTAGGCACCGTGGCTCGTGCCCATGGCAACGGCCAGTGCATCCACCTTGGTTTCGCGCACGAATTTCACCGCTTCGTCAGGGTCTGTCAGCAGCTGGTCATGCGACAGAACACCCTCGGCACCGTGGCCGTCTTCCGCCTCGCCCATGCCGGATTCCAGAGAACCGAGAACACCCAACTCGCCCTCGACGGAAATGCCGCCATAATGGGCCATGTCGGTGACTTGTTTGGTAACGCCTACATTGTAGTCCCAGTCGCCCGGTGTTTTGCCATCGGCCTTGAGAGAACCATCCATCATGACCGATGTAAAACCGGCCTGAATGGCCGTCATGCAGCTGGCGGCCTCGTTGCCGTGGTCTAGGTGCACGCAAACGGGAATATGCGGATAAATTTCGACAACTGCATCCATCATGTGCTTGAGCATGATGTCGTTTGCATAGGCGCGCGCGCCGCGCGAAGCCTGCATGATGACAGGCGAATTGGTCGCATCCGCTGCGTCCATAATGGCCAGCGCCTGCTCCATATTGTTGATGTTGAAGGCAGGTACGCCATAGCCGTGTTCTGCCGCGTGATCGAGCAATTGACGGAGCGTTATTCGAGCCAAGGTATTTCCCCCTAAACGAGTTGTTTTGAGAATGGCATCCCTCAACACCATCCTGTCCTTTGCCGGACAGTTGCTACTATTGCCTTGCGGATACCAACTATCCAGCTTTTTTTGACATCCATCAGCAAAGAGTGAGCGATCCACACACCGCAAGCCGACATGGCGGAAAAGTTACCTGAAGATTAAAATGCCGTGACCTGTCGTGGTTTGGCGGATGGCCGTCGCAATTTGCGTAGGTTGCGGGCGTGCTTCACGCCATCATCCGTTCAACTTTGCAAAGACAAAGACAGGGGCAGACCCAAGCGGCAGGTTCGTCTCTTTATAAGCGTCGCCAATAAAGGGAACAGATATGAAGAAACTGCTTGCATCCACCTGTCTGGTGTTCGGTTTGCTGGGTGGCGCATCCGCGTCGAACGCCGCAGACTGTGGTAGCCCCACCATCGCCAGCATGAATTGGCAAAGCGCCGAAGTGCTCTCCGCCATCGACAAGATCATTCTCAACGAAGGTTACGGTTGCAGCGCCGATATCACCATCGGCGATACCGTGCCGACAATCACCTCCATGGTTGAAAAAGGCCAGCCGGATATCGCCCCGGAAGCCTGGGCCGATACCCTGCCGGAGGTGGTCAAACGCGGCGTGGATGAAGGCAAACTCGTCGTTGCTGCAACGGCGCTGCCGGATGGCGGTATTCAAGGCTGGTGGATTCCGAAATACGTGGCCGACGCCCACCCCGATATCAAGACCATCGGCGACCTGCTGAAAAATCCGAAGCTTTTCCCCGATGCTGAAAACCCTGAAAAGGGTGCCATCGTCAATGGCCCGCAGGGTTGGGGCGGCACCGTCGTCACGGCCCAGCTTTACAAGGCATTCGGCGCGGAAAAAGCGGGTTTCACCCTCGTGGATAGCGGCTCTTCCGCTGGTCTCGACGGCTCCATTGCCAAGGCTTACGAGCGCAAGCAGCCATGGGTCGGCTATTACTGGTCGCCCACCGCCCTTCTCGGCAAATACGAAATGGTGAAGCTTGAGCCCGGCGTCGCCGCCGACGCAGCCGAATGGAAACGCTGCAACACGGTTGCCGATTGCCCGGACCCGAAGCCGAACGCATGGCCGGTCGACAAGGTCGTCACGCTGGTTGCCAAGCCTTTCTCGGAAAAGGCTGGTCCTGAAATTATGGATTACCTCAACAAACGTTCGTGGAGCAACGCGACCGTCAACAAGCTGATGGCCTGGATGACGGACAATCAGGCGACCGGCGAAGACAGCGCAAAGCATTTCCTCAAAGAAAACCCGGACATCTGGACGAAGTGGGTTTCTGCCGACGCTGCGGAAAAGATCAAGGCTTCGCTCTGAAGACCTTCCCTGCTGCCTGACCCACCGTCCGGCGGCCACGCAAATCGACATGCGATTGGTAAAAACCGATCGCATGTCGCCGTGATCATAGGGGAATTGTATGGACTGGTTTTACAAGTTTCCGCACATGAACGACGATATGCTTCGTAATCTGAAAAAGATCATCGATGACGGTTTTCGTGAGTTCACGCGCGCCTGGGGCGGCAGCATCGAAGGCTTCTTTTCGCCGCTTCAGCAGTTTTTGATCTGGGCCGAGCGTTTCATGACGCAAACGCCGTGGCCGATCATCATTCTTATCATTCTGGCGATTGCCTGGGCTGGCAGTCGCAGCCTCAAGATCGTGCTGGGCTGTCTTTTCACGCTGCTGGCTATCGGCTATTTCGATATGTGGACGGATACGATGCGGACGATCTCTATGATCTTCGTCTGCACGGTTTTGTCCATCACCATTGGCCTCCCCATCGGCATTCTCATGTCGCATTCCAATCGCTTCCAGCGCGTGGTCAATCCGATCCTCGATGTCATGCAGACCATGCCGAGTTTCGTCTACCTCATTCCCGTGGTCATGCTGCTGGGCATCGGCAGGGTGCCGGGGCTGATCGCGGTGGTGATCTACGCCATTCCGCCGATGATCCGCCTGACCAATCTCGGCATTCGGCTGGTGGACCGGGATGTGCTTGAAGCGGCAGACGCGTTCGGCTCATCCGGCTGGCAAAAACTTTTCAAGGTGCAATTGCCGCTGGCGCTTCCCACCATCATGGCCGGTATCAACCAGACCATCATGATGGCACTCGCCATGGTCGTCATTGCCTCCATGATCGGTGTGCAGGGGCTGGGACAACCGGTTCTGAAAGCCATCGCCAACCAGTATTTCACGCTGGGCATCTTCAATGGCCTCGCCATCGTCGGCATTGCCATCATCTTTGATCGCATTAGCCAAGCCTATGGCAAAAGGCTCCAGAAACATCAGGAGATTGCCCATGGCTGACACTGCATTTGGTGGCATCAAGATCAGCAATCTCTACAAGATTTTCGGGGTGAAACCGGAAGCCCATATCGACGCTGTCAAACGGGGGCTGACAAAGACGGAGCTAAACGAGAAACACGGTCATGTTCTTGGGCTCCGGGATATCAACATCGACATACCCTCCGGCTGCATTCAGGTCATCATGGGACTGTCCGGCTCCGGCAAATCCACGCTGATCCGCCATATCAATCGGCTGATAGACCCGACAGCCGGTGAAGTGCTGGTCGATGGCGTCGACGTGGTGAAGATGAATTCCACCGAGCTTCGCACCTTTCGCCGCCACCAGACCGCCATGGTCTTTCAGAAATTCGCGCTTCTGCCGCATCGTAACATTTTGGACAACACGCTTTACGGACTTGAAGTGCAGGGCATGGCACGCGCAAAAAGCGTCGATATTGCCATGCGCTGGCTGGAACGGGTTGGCTTGAAAGGCTATGAAACGCGCTTTCCCAACCAACTCTCTGGCGGCATGCAGCAACGCGTCGGGCTGGCGCGGGCGCTGTCCAACGATGCGCCTGTGCTGTTGATGGATGAGGCCTACTCGGCGCTCGACCCGTTGATCCGCACCGACATGCAGACCGTGCTTCTCGATATTCAAAAGGAAATCAAGAAAACCATTGTCTTCATCACCCATGATCTGGATGAGGCACTGCGCCTGGGCGACCAGATCGCCATTCTGCGCGATGGCGAGGTCATTCAGCAGGGCACCAGTCAGGATATCGTCTTGCGGCCTGCGGATGATTACATCGCAACCTTCGTCAAAGAAGTGAACCGCGGTCGCGTCATCAATGTCGAAGCGATCATGTCTCCGGTCAGACCCGGGCCGCCGCTGACTGGTCCGCAGGTGGTGGTGGGAACCAGTGTCGAGGAGGCCATGCGCCTGTTGTCTGTCAGCGGTCAGGACGATGCCGCGGTCGCCAGCCCATCCGGGGAGGTCGTGGGCATGGTCAGTTTCAGACAGCTCGCCAGTGCCATCGTCAATGCGCAGGTGCCGGAGGGGCAGCACATTCATGCCACCGGAGGCGTCGTTCGCGCCAAGGCCTGAACAGACTGTTCACAATCGGGCCGGTACATTCTCTGAATTGCGCACTATATGTTCGGCAACGAAACATACGCAATTCAGGTGAAATATCATGAAAAAGATCGGTTTTCTGTCTTTCGGTCACTGGAGCCCCGGCGCGCATTCGCAGGCCCGTACCGCGAAAGACGTGTTGCAGCAATCCATCGAACTTGCCGTTGCCGCCGAAGAAATCGGTGTCGATGGTGCCTATTTCCGTGTCCACCACTTTGCCCGCCAACTCGCCTCGCCCTTTCCGCTGTTGGCCGCCGTCGGTGCCAGAACGAAGACGATCGAGATCGGCACCGGCGTCATCGACATGCGCTACGAAAATCCGCTCTACATGGCGGAAGATGCCGGTTCCGCCGACCTTATTTCCAACGGACGCCTACAACTGGGCCTCAGCCGTGGCTCGCCGGAACAGGTGATCGATGGCTGGCGGTATTTCGGTTACCAGCCGAAAGAGGGTTCAAGCGACGCCGATATGGGCCGCAACAGCACGGAAGTCTTTCTGGCAGTGCTGAAGGGTGAAGGCTTTGCTGAGCCGAACCCGCATCCGATGTTCCCTAACCCGCCCGGCAAGCTTCGCCTTGAACCGCATTCGGAAGGTCTGCGCGACCGCATCTGGTGGGGCGCTGGCTCCAATGCAACTGCCATCTGGGCTGGCAAGCTGGGCATGAACCTGCAAAGCTCGACCTTGAAGGACGACGAAACCGGCGAGCCGTTTCATGTGCAGCAGGCAGCGCAAATTCGCGCCTATCGCCAGGCATGGAAGGAAGCTGGCCACAGCCGCCAGCCCCGCGTTTCCGTTAGCCGCAGCATCTTTGCGCTGACAGATGACCGCGACCGCGCCTATTTTGGCAGCGGAGCCAAGGAAAGCGACAGCATCGGTCATCTGGATGCCAACACCCGCGCTATCTTTGGGCGCTCTTATGCGGCAGAGCCGGACGTTCTGATCAAGGAACTGGCACAGGATGAGGCCATTGCCGAAGCCGATACGCTGTTGTTGACGATCCCGAACCAGTTGGGTGTCAACTACAATGTCCACGTCCTTGATTCCATTTTGAAATATGTCGCACCGGAACTCGGCTGGCGATAATAAAAAGGTCCACGGCATCGTGCGATGCCGTGGACTTGAGACCTTATTCGGCAACGTCCATCACGAGGCCTTTCGTCAGCTCCAGCGCCTGCTGCTCGAACAGGCCGCGATAGATGCCGCCCTTCTTCTGGATGAGGCTGACATGCGTGCCCTCTTCCGCAATCGTGCCGTGGCTGAACACTAGGAGACGGTCGAGCGAGCGGACGGTTGAGAGACGGTGTGCCACGACCAGCGTCGTGCGCCCCTGCATCAACCGTTCCATCGCATGCTGGATCAGCATTTCCGATTCCGAATCCAGGCTGGACGTCGCTTCATCGAGAATGAGCACGGGCGCATCTGCCAGAAACGCCCGGGCAATGGCGATACGCTGACGCTCTCCACCCGAAAGTTTCACGCCACGTTCACCCACCAGCGTGCCATAACCCTTCGGCAGGGCGGTGATGAAGCCGTGCGCGCTGGCAAGCTTCGCCGCATTCTCGATTTCGCTCTGCGTGGCGTTTGGCCTTGCATAGGCAATGTTTTCCGCCAGCGACCGGTGAAACAGGATCGGTTCCTGCTGCACGATGGCAATCTGCTGGCGCAGCGACGCCTGCGACACCTGCGAAATATCCTGCCCATCAATGCGGATAGAGCCGTGGCTGACATCATGCAGCCGCTGGATCAACTTGATGAAGGTCGTCTTGCCCGAACCGGAATGGCCGACAAGTCCCACCCGCTCACCCGGTTTGATGGTGACGGAAAAATCCTTGTAAAGCGGCGCGAGATGTTTGCCGTAATGGAAGCTCACCCGGTCGAACTCGATTTTTCCTTCATTGATGACAAGCGTCTTTGCGTTTGGCACATCGTCAATGCCAAGCGGCTGCGAATGGATGGAGACGAGCTCCTCCATATCGTTCACCGACCGCTGCAGGTTGCGGATATGCATGCCGATTTCGCGCAGGTAGCCTTGCAGGATGAAAAACGCCGTTAGAACGAAGGTGATATCACCCGCGTTGGCTTTGCCGCTGGCCCAGAGCAACAGCGCAAGGCCGACCACGCCTGCCCGCATGATGCTGAGCAGGCCAGCCTGCAACGTGCCGTTGATGGTGCCGCGCGTCCAAGTCCGCCGTGTCCGGTCCTGCCACTTGCCCATGACGCGCGTCAGCCGGCTGTCTTCCCGCTCTTCCGCGCCGAAGGCTTTCACCACGGCATTGCAGGTCACGGCATCGGCCAGGGAGCCGCCGAGCTTGGTATCCCAGGCGTTGGCAAGACTTGCCATGGGCGCGACATAGCCAAGCGCCATGCACACCGTGATGGCGACGAAAAGCAAGGAGCCCAGCCCGACAAGTAGGCCCATCATCGGCCAGTACCACGTCATCAGAACAGTCGATCCGATGAGCATAATGACCGACGGAAACAGCGCGACGAACACCGTGTCGTTCAACAGATCCAGCGCCCACATGCCGCGCGTGACCTTGCGAACCGTCGAGCCGGCAAAGCTGTTGGCATGCCAATCCGAAGAGAAACGCTGGATGCGGTGAAACGAATCCGCAGCGATATCCGTCATGGACCGCAGCGTGAAACTGATGATCGTCATGAAGGTGGCGTGCCGCAAAATGACGGCCAACACGGCAAGACCCATGAGCCAACAGAATGCAGTGAGCGCATTGTTCCAGACGATGGGATCGCTGGCCGTGCCGGAGACCACGGCATCCACGAGATGACCGGCAAACATTGGCGTCAACACATCGGCGAGCGTGGAAAACAGCACGGCGCACAGCATGAAAGCCACACGACCGGGTTGTTGCCGCCAATGCGCCCAACAGAAACGAAAAACGCTGCGAAACGCCTGACTTCGGCGCATTTTCAAACCAAAAGACATGAACAGCATCCGGCTGGCAGCCGGTCCCATAAAAGAAGGAAAAACGGAATCCGCGCTGGATTGATGCGCGAAATAATTTGGGGAAAAACAAGAAAGAGCTAGCTCAGCCAGCTATTGTGTTGCGATCTCTTGATGAGAAGAGAGGCTGGGCCTCAGCCGTGATTGGCTGATGCCACCGGGGAGTTAGAAAAATATGCCATCAAATACCTCCCTCGTTAACGTTGATGGGGACATCGTATGCATCTTAAATCAAAAGACCAGCCCATTTTTTATTCAGATGCAACTAAACCTCTGGCTGCGGCAGAGTTGCCACAGGTAGCGCCGACGGTGGCGGTATGGGCCGGCACGCCCCTCCCCATTTCCGCGTAAAAAACTGGCATTGCAAAGTCATTGTCCCCATATGCCAAAAGAAGAATTTTTCTCCTCTCCATCGCGCCTTTTGTGGATGATTATTTGGCGACTTTGCACGCGCGACAAGAGAAAATCAGATTCTAACCTTATGCTTGGAGCATGCCATGACGTTGCGTATCAACCAGACCGCCCCGGATTTTACCGCCGATACAACCCAGGGGTCGATCAGCTTTCATGAGTGGATCGGCGATAGCTGGGCTGTCCTGTTTTCTCACCCCAAGAACTTCACGCCGGTCTGCACCACGGAACTGGGCGCGATGGCGGGCCTCGATGGCGAGTTCAAGAAGCGCAATGTGAAGGTCATCGGCATTTCGGTCGATCCGGTGGAAAGCCACTCCAAGTGGAAGCAGGACATCCAGACCGCAACCGGCTTCGAGGTTGCCTATCCGCTGATCGGCGACAAGGACCTCAAGGTCGCAAAGCTCTACGACATGCTGCCGGATGATGCGGGCGAAAGCTCCGAAGGCCGTACGCCTGCCGATAACGCGACCGTTCGCTCCGTCTACGTCATCGGCCCCGACAAGAAGATCAAGCTGATCCTCACCTACCCGATGACCACAGGCCGCAACTTCGATGAAATCCTGCGCACAATCGACTCGATCCAGCTGACCGCCAAACACCAGGTGGCGACACCGGCGAACTGGAAGCAGGGCGAGGACGTGATTATTACGGCTGCGGTTTCGAATGAGGATGCGATTACGCGGTTTGGTTCGTTTGATACGGTGTTGCCGTATTTGCGCAAGACGAAGCAGCCGCAGGGTTGATGTCTCGGGGCGCACTCTGTTCTGCTTTGGTGGGCGACGTCTGACGCACGTTCGCCAAGCGGCAGTGTTGCGCCCTATTCTCCACTCGGGGTGATCTAGTGGGTTCACCACACCCTCCGTCCTCATGCTGAGGTGGCGCGCAGCGCCCTCGAAGCATCCTGCCGCGTACTCCTTGGCCCGCAACCTTCGTCCTTCGAGGCTGCGGCTTCGCCTCCGCACCTCTCCTTCGACGGGCTCAGGATGATGGATGAGGGTTGCTGTGGTGTGCGCTATTCTCCACACCACTTGATGTAGTCGGCTAACCACACCCTCCGTCCTCATGCATCATCCTGAGCCTGTCGAAGGAGAGGTGGCGCGCAACGCCCTCGAAGCATCCTGCCGCGTACTCCTTGGCCCGCAACCCCCGTCCTTCTAGGCTGCGGCTTCGCCTCCGCGCCTCAGGATGAGGGTTGCTACCGTTGCGCCCTATTCTTCATTCCACTTGATGCCGTCAGCTCACCACACCCACCCCTCATGCTGAGGTGCTTTGACCGAAGGGCAAAGCCTCGAAGCATCTGCCGCGCACTCTGCCCCCAAGTCCGCAACCCTCGTCCTTCGAGGCCCCTGCGGGGCACCTCAGGATGAGGGTTGCTGCCGTTGCATCCGGCATCTACCGTTGCCTGAGGCAAAACAATTGCCCTCAGCCACACCTGCCCTCACTGATCCCCTCACTATCAAAAATCCCGGCCACCGCTTAGGCAAGCTTCGCCGTTCACGCGGCAGCATCTGCCCGTGTCATGCTTCATTCTCAGGTCCCATAACCATTCGCAGCCATGGATAGTCGGACGGGGCGCTGCAAGCTGCCTCGTTGGGTAGTACAATAATGGCACCTCACAGCGCCCCGTTCAGCTCTTTTGGCCAAACAGCAATCCACTTGCCACGGCTGGCAGAGCCCGGACGGCGAAGGGGGAAACCTTGCCGGAGAACCGGTCGGACATAGTCAAGGTCCGACCCTTCCCATCCGGGTGGCGATGGCCTGTTGCCAGATCATCGCCCCGCCAGTTCAGCCACATCTGCCTTCGATTTGCTCCCGCGCCGATAATCTAGGGGCGGAAGGATCGATCCGTTTTTCGCAAGCTCTGCACCCGCCAGCCCCGGCCAAGTGCGCCCCTTGCGATCCGTCCGCACCATCTCTGGTGCGGGGCAGATGCAGCGTGTTCCTGTGTACCGCCTGACTTTCGCTTCAATCCCCATAGTCGCATTCGACCAGAGGACGATGAGCTGTCGGTACACCCGGCGACTAGGTCGGGCATCGGGAGAATGACACCGGGCGGTCCGAAACCGGTGTCACGCTCCTCCCGTTGCCGCCGGGGAGATTGCTGCTCGACCCCGGGAGCGAAAGGTTTGCGTCACCCTTTCAACCCCAGCGCCGGTCCCGCCTCGCCGCAACGCCTTGCGGTGTATCCGAGGGCGGAACGGGGAGATTGTGCGGGTGATTCGCGCGCCGTGGAGAAAAGTGCGGGAGGTTTTTTGAGGATTTTGCGGGTTTTTGGGTAAGGTATTGATTTGGTTGGGGAGTATTTTTAGTGGAGAGGTTGGAGGGTGCCGCTCACCCCCCTCTGCCCTGCCGGGCATCTCCCCCTCAGGTGGGGAGATTGGCTGGGCGCGCCGCCGTCACTTTATTCTCGACCGCTAAGAATGCCAAAAGGTCGCCACGAGCCGATCTCCCCCCTTGAGGGGGAGATGCCTGGCAAGGCAGAGGGGGGTAAGCCCCACCCAGCAACTTCACCCATTATCCCGCTTGAATATCCAATCATGATCCGGGTGGTTCTGGAAGCGCCATTTGCGCATCGGCCCCGCCATCACGTTGAGATAATACATCTCATATCCGTATGGCGCACCGCAGGGATGGTGCCCCTTGGGTACCAGCACGACATCGCCATCGGAAACCGCCATGGTTTCATCCAGCGATCCATCTTCCGTAAAGACACGCTGGAAGCCGAAGCCCTGGGCGGGGTTAAGGCGGTGGTAGTAGGTTTCTTCCAGATAGGTCATGTCGGGGAAATTGTCCTCGTCATGCCGGTGGGGCGGGTAGGATGACCAGTGGCCGGATGGGGTGAAGACTTCCGTGACGAGCAGACTATCGGCCACATCGCGGTCTTCCATGGCAATCGGGAAAATGTAGCGGGTGTTGGCACCCTTGCCGCGTTCGCTGAGCGAAATGCCGGTGGGACCGATGATCTGCGCCTCCCTGCCCGGCTTGGCGGGTGCTGTGCAGACGCCGATGGTGCAATCGCTCGTGGCTTTGACCGACCACGAGGAACCGGCGGGAATATAGACGCAATGCGGCGGTTTGCGCTCGAACACGTTCATGCGGTCGCCGAGTTCGCCGAAGTTCTTGTCTTCGGATGACACTTCCGCTTTGCCTTCGACCAGCACAAGAATGACTTCCGTGTCGCCGGTTTCCTCGGCAGCGGTCTCACCCGGTTTCAGTCGATAGAGACCAAAGCCGACATAGCCCCATTCAGCACTTTGTGGTGTGATGTCGTGGACCTTGCCGGTTTTTCCGGTTGGCTTGCGAAGCAGATTGGCCATCGTCGTCTCCTTTGATCAGGCTTTATCCAGCCCGGCTTGCCTGGCGAAGTCCCGCAGGGATTTCAGACCGAGGCTTTGATATTCGAAGGGATTGCGCACATCCGGGTCCTGCTCGGCCTCGATCACCAGCCAGCCGCTGTAGCCATGTTCGGCGGCAATTTTCAGTACGGGTGGGAAATCGACGCCGCCATCCGTATCACCGGGAACAGTGAAGACGCCGCGACGTACGCCTTCCAAGAACGAAAGCTTTTCGCTGCGCACTTGCGCTGCAATGTCAGGTCGGACGTTTTTCGCGTGGATGTGGCCGACGCGCGCTATGTGCTTGCGAGCGAGACGTGCGGGATCACCGCCGCCAAATAGCGTGTGGCCAGTGTCCAGCAGCAGCTTGGTATGCGGCCCAGTGTTTTCCATCAGACGGTCGATTTCGTCTTCGCTTTCGATGATGGTGCCCATGTGGTGGTGGTAGACGAGTGCGATGCCCTGCTCGGCAGCAAATGCCGCCAGTGCTTCCACGCCTGCGCCAAAGTTTTTCCAGTCGACATCGGCAAGCTTTGGACGGTCGTTGACCGGCTTTCCGTCATCGCCGTGGATGGCGTTGGAGGTTTCGCAGACGATAATGACCTTGGAGCCCATGGCTTTCAGAAGATCGAGCGCGGGCTGCATGGCCGCTTTTTCGTCTTCGATGGAGTTTGTCAGCAGATTCAGCGAATGCCAGCCGGACACGAAGCGCAGATTGCGCGGCTCCAGCACCGCTTTCAGCGCATCCGGTTCCTGCGGAAACTTGTGACCCTTTTCGATGCCGTCGAAACCGATTTTCGAGGTCTCATCCAGGCATTGTTCGAGGCTGATATGGGCGCCCAGCGTGCGGTCGTCGTCATTGCTCCAGGCAATGGGGTTGGTGCCGTAAAGGATCATCTTACTGTCTTTCTTTCAACGCAGCTTCGTAAGCGGCGCGTGCATTGTTGACTTCTGTGCGCTCGGAGACTTCCGGAACTGCCACATCCCACCAGTACCCACCGGCGTCGGGTGTCGGGTATGGGTCAGTGTCGATGACGATAACGGTCGTCACCGTCGCCTCGCGCGCGGCATTCAGTGCGGTTTCCAGTTCCGCAATCGAGGACACCTTGTGGGCATCGGCACCCATGCTGGCGGCGTGGGCGGTAAAATCGATGGCGATGGGGTTGGTGTGGTTGGTGTGGGCGTAGAGGTTGTTGAACTCCGCGCCGCCGGTGCCCATTTGCAGCCGATTGATGCAGCCGTAACCTCGGTTATCGGTAATCACGAGGGTGATTTTCACACCCATCGCGACGGCGGTGGCCAGCTCCGAATTCATCATCATGTAGGAGCCATCGCCGACCATGACGATCACGTCACGATGCGGCTCAGCCATCTTGATGCCGAGGCCACCGGCGATCTCGTAACCCATGCAGGAGAAGCCGTATTCCATGTGGTAAGAGAGCGGCAGCTTGGCCTTCCAAAGCTGGTGCAACTCGCCCGGCATGGTGCCAGCGGCGCACATGACGACGGTATTGTCGCGCGAAGCGCGCTGCACAGCGCCGATGACCTGCATATCGGTCGGCAGGCTGTTGGCTTCGGTTGGCGCTGCCGTCACGGCATCGGCCTTCGTAAACCATTGTTGTTTCAAAGCAGTGTCGGGTGCTGAAAAGCGGTGGATGCCCAAGGCGTCGGACAGCTTCTCTAGGCCGACCTTGGCGTCCGCCGTCAGGCTGATGGCATTGTGTTTGGCGCTGTCATAGGGCTGGACGTTGAGCGCCAGCAGCTTGCGATCTGGGTTCTTGAACAGCGCCCAGGAGCCGGTGGTGAAATCCTGAAAGCGGGTGCCGATGCCGAAGACGAGATCGGCCTTTTCGGCGATGGCATTGGCGCTATCTGCACCGGTTACACCGACAGGGCCGAAGTTCAGGTCGTGGTCCCAGGCGAGAGCCGACTTGCCCGCCTGCGTTTCGATGACGGGAATGGAGTGCGTCTCGGCAAAGTTCTTCAGCGTTTCCGTTGCGCCGGAGAAGTGAACGCCGCCACCGGCGACGATGACGGGGTTCTTTGCGGCTTTCAGCGCGGCAACGGCGTCTTCGAACTCGGCGACATCGGGCTCAGGACGGCGTTGACGCCAGACTTTTTTCTCAAAGAAGCTGGCCGGATAATCATAAGCTTCCGCCTGCACATCCTGGCAGAAGGCGAGCGTGACCGGGCCGCAATCGGCAGGGTCCGTCAAGGTGCGCATGGCACGCGGCAGCGCTGTCAAAAGCTGTTCAGGGCGCATGATGCGGTCGAAATAGCGGCTGACGGGTTTTAAACAATCATTGGCTGATACGGTGCCGTCACCGAAATCCTCGATCTGCTGCAACACCGGATCGGGGCCGCGATTGGCGAAGACATCGCCGGGGATGAGCAGGACGGGCAAACGGTTGACATGGGCAAGTGCGGCTGCCGTCACCATATTCGTCGCGCCGGGGCCGATGGAGGATGTGACCGCCATGGCACGGCGGCGGCCGAGTTGTTTGGCGTAGGCGATCGCCGCATGGGCCATGGATTGCTCGTTCTGGCCGCGATAGGTCTTCAGCTCATCGCGGATGCCGTAGAGCGCTTCACCAATGCCAGCGACATTGCCGTGGCCGAAAATAGCCCAGACACCGGCGATATAGGTCTCGCCAGCTTCGTTCATCTGCGTGGCCAGATAGCGCATCATCGCCTGCGCTGCCGTCAATCGTAGTGTCGTCACGCTGCTTCTCCCTTGTTTCCCGCGGCGCGCGCCTCATCCCAGATGCGGCAAAGCGCGCTGTAGCGCTCCGCCATCTGGCCGACGGCCTCCACATCGTTCATCTTGCCCGAAAGCCATGCACGGCCAGCATCGGCAAAAATCGTTCGGCCAACGGCAAAGCCTTTGACGAGATCGAAGCCTGCTGCCAGACGGAAACTCTCCTCAAGCTCCGCCTGCGGTGCATCCAGCCCCAGCACCACGATGCCGCGCACGTAAGCGTCGTTGCGCTGCACCGCATCGGTCGCATTTTTCCATGCTGCCTCGCTTTTCATCGGCTCCAGCTTCCACCAGTCGGGGTAGACGCCGATCTCGTAGAAACGGTCAATGATCTTGGCCGTCGTCGTGTCATCCACAGGTCCGACTTTGGACGGAATGACTTCCAGCAGCAGTTCCAGCCGGTTGCGGCGGGCGGCCTGGAAGAGGCGAAGCACCGTGTCTTCCTGTTCCCTGCGCAGATCGGCTGCATCATCTGGGTGATAGAAGCAGAGAACCTTGACGACATTGTTGGCTGGCCATTCGTTCAGCCCGCCGAAATCGAGGCCGAGTTCGGGCTCCAATGTCAGGGGACGAGAGCCCGGCCATTCCACGGGGCGGCCGATCCAGAGGTTCGTGCCGCTCGCCTCGTAAAGCGCATCGCGGCCCAAGCGGCTGTCGCAGAGAATGCCGTACCCGGCTTCGCCGCCGGACACCTGAAGAGCTGCTTGCAGGCAAAGCTTCTTGAACTCGCCAATCTTGTCGTGCGCAACTCCTGCCTCATCAGCCATCGCTTCCAGTTGCATGCGGTGATCGAAGGCGAAGACGCGCATGGTGTTCCAGTCACCCTTGCGGTTCGTGGCCCAGTGCACCTGCTCCAGCGCTTCATCCTTGCGCAATGCCTTGTTGTTGATGCCGGTGCGGAAGAAATATTGCAGCTCTTCCCAGCTTGGGTAAGCGGGTGTGCAGCCGTGTCGGGAGACGGCGAAGGCACCGCAGGCATTGGCGTATTTCAGGGTCGTCGGCCAGTCCTCACCGCGCAGCCAACCGCGGAACAGGCCAGCCATGAAGCCATCGCCCGCACCCAGCACGTTAAAGACTTCGATGGGGAAACCCTCGCCGGATTCGCCGTCATCGAGACTGGCTGGAATATCGCCCGGAAACACGGATGCACCCATGGGGCCGCGCTTGCAGACCAAAGTCGCTTGGGAGACCTTACGAACGGCCTTCAACGCTTCCAGGGTATCGGTAGAACCACCGGCAATGTGAAATTCCTCTTCCGTCCCGACGATGAGGTCGAACAGATGCAGGGTCGATTGCAGCTTGGTTGTCACCTTTTCGGATTCCACGAAACGACTTTCGCCATCGCCGTGGCCTGCGACACCCCAGAGGTTGGGTCGGTAATCGATATCGAGGGCTGTCTTTGCGCCGTTTTCCCGCGCGAGGTTCAACGCCTTCAACACGGCGGCTTCCGTCTTGGGGTGGGAAAGATGTGTTCCGGTGGCGCAGACGCATCCAGCATCGGCGATGAAGGCGGGATCGATATCGTCTTCGCACAAAGCCATATCGGCGCAGTTTTCGCGGTAGAAGATCAGCGGAAATTGCGACTGGTCGCGGATGCCGAGCAGCACCAGCGCCGTCAGGCGTTCGGGGTCGGTCTTCACGCCCCTGATATCGACGCCTTCGCGCACCAACTGTTCGCGGATAAAGCGGCCCATATGCTCGTCACCCACGCGGGTGATGACGGCGGTCTTCAGACCCAGCCGCGCCCCACCGGCTGCGATATTGGTGGGCGAGCCACCGATATATTTGTTGAAGGACGACATATCCTCCAGCCGCCCGCCAACCTGCGCGCCGTAAAGATCGACCGATGAACGGCCAATGGTAATCAGATCAAGCTTTTTCACGACCGTCCTCCCTCGCTGTGACGCGAATCCTGCATCTGGAATGACACTCCACTATCATTCCATTTCAGGTTATTTTTGGACTATAAATTCCATTTTCTCCATTTTCAACATAAATATTCAATTTTGGCGGTGCGTGCCGACACCGACAGCCAGTGCGATTGCAACACACAAAGTGGCCGAAAGCGAGCGGAACGCGCCGAAATCCACCTCTGATACTGCAAGGATCGTCGCACCCAACTTGCGCATCGGGCTGACCGCCGTATCGGTCATGGCAATCACCGGAATCTGACGCGCGAGGCTTGATGATATGACGTCCATCGTCTCTACCGAGTAGGGCGAAAACGTGATGGCCAGCACCACATCGCCAGACCGTATGGCGCTCTCATTGTGCAGTTGCCCGACCGATGCGTGCAGCATGGCGGGAACGCCCATTTTTTCGAACGCGTATGCCAGATAGCTGGCGACAGCAAAGGAACGGCGTAGGCCGATGATGTGGATGGTGCTGGCTTGCGACAGAACCCGGATGGCGGTTTCGAACTCCTGCGGATCAACGGTTTTCAGCACGTTTTCGAGCGAGGCACGACCGGCATCCACGAACTCGGCCAGAAGCAGCGCGCCGCCGTCTTCACCATTGTCCCGCAGGTTGCTAAGCCGCGTCGTATAATCCGGCCAGCCGCCGGTATAGTGTTCGCGAAACAGACGCTGCATGTCTGAAAAGCCGGAAAAGCCCATAATCTGGCTGAAGCGCATAATGGCAGATGGCTGGACGCCTGCGCCTTCCGCCAGTTCGGCCACAGTTGAAACTGCGATGCGGTCGGCATGGGAGGCGACGTAGTCGGCGCATTGTCGCAGACGTTTGGGCAGACTGCCGGTTATCTCCAGCAACCGTTCCCGAAAGGCTTCAACCGTTGTCGGGGCCGCATCTGCGCTCATGATATCTCCCTCATTTTTCTATCCAACCCGCAATATGGAATATCCATTCCAAAATATTTCACAAGGTTTCCATGGCGATTCATCTGGTGACAGTGAGGGCCCGGCGTGGCATAGGGACGCCAAACCTCCAGCTTATCGGTTATTCCCAATGATCCGCATCGAAAACATCAGCAAATCCGCCAGCCACCGTATCCTCTTCATCGAGGCGTCTGCGGCGCTCAACCGTGGTGAAAAGGTTGGACTTGTGGGCCCCAATGGCGCGGGCAAGACGACGCTGTTTCGGATGATCACCGGTCAAGAGCAGCCGGATGAAGGCCAGGTAGCATCAGACAAGCATGTCTCCATTGGCTACTTCAACCAAGATGTCGGCGAAATGGCAGGCCGCAGCGCGGTTGCCGAAGCCATGGAAGGTGCAGGCCCTGTCAGCGCGGTTGCGACCGAGCTTCGTGAGTTGGAAGCACGGATGGTCGATCCTGATCAACTCGACCAGATGGATGAAATCATCGAGCGTTACGGCGAGGTGCAGGCGCGTTACGAGGAACTGGACGGCTACTCTCTGGAAGGACGCGCCCGCGAGGTTCTGGCGGGACTGAGTTTCAGCCAGGAGATGATGGATGGCGATGTCGGCGAGCTTTCGGGTGGCTGGAAGATGCGCGTGGCGCTGGCCCGCATTCTTCTGATGCGGCCCGACGTGATGCTGCTGGACGAACCAAGCAACCACTTGGATATCGAAAGCCTCATCTGGCTTGAGAACTTCCTGAAGACCTATGACGGCGCGCTTTTGATGACCTCGCATGACCGCGAGTTCATGAACCGCATCGTCAACAAGATCATCGAAATCGATGCCGGTTCGCTCACCAGCTATACCGGCGATTACGGCTTTTACGAACAGCAGCGTGCCCAGAACGAAAAGCAGCAGCAGGCGCAGTTCGAGCGGCAGCAGGCAATGCTGGCCAAGGAAATCAAGTTCATCGAACGCTTCAAGGCCCGCGCCTCACATGCATCGCAGGTCCAGAGCCGTGTGAAGAAGCTGGAAAAGATCGACCGCGTCGAGCCGCCCAAACGCAGGCAGACGGTGGCCTTCGATTTCCAGACGCCACCACGCTCCGGCGAAGACGTTGTGTCCTTGAAGCAGGTGCACAAGGCCTATGGTCAGCGCACGATCTATGAAGGTCTCGACTTCATGATCCGTCGCAAGGAGCGCTGGTGCATTATGGGTGTCAACGGCGCTGGAAAATCCACCCTTCTCAAGCTGATTGCGGGCACGGCTGAGCCGGATGTCGGCAGCGTCAATGTCGGTGCCAGCGTCAAGCTAGGTTATTTCGCCCAGCACTCGATGGATTTGCTGGATGGCGATGCCACAATCCTGCAATGGTTGGAGCAACGTTTCCCGAAAGCGGGACAGGCTCCATTGCGGGCGCTTTCCGGCTGCTTCGGTTTTTCAGGCGATGACGTTGAAAAGAAATGCCGGGTTCTATCAGGCGGTGAAAAAGCGCGCCTCGTCATGGCGGCCATGCTGTTCGATCCGCCGAACTTTCTCGTTCTGGACGAACCGACCAACCACCTTGACCTCGACACCAAGGAAATGCTGATCAAGGCTCTTAGCGAATATGAAGGCACCATGCTCTTCGTCTCACACGACCGCCATTTTCTCGCAGCACTGTCCAATCGCGTTCTGGAGTTGACGCCCGAGGGTATCCATCAATATGGCGGTGGTTATGTCGAATATGTCGAGCGGACTGGTGCGGAAGCACCGGGACTGATGAAGGCATAAAAAATGCGGCCTCCAGGGCCGCATTTTGAGTTTGGTAAAGCGCTGGCACTCTAGTTGAGTGTTTCCCAGTTGCTTCGCACATCTGACGCCGATCTGCTGAGATGCACGTGTGCATCTACATGGTCGACCCATTCCAACGGGATCAGATGGTGTTTGCCATCGTCGGAATCGGTTCTGGTCAACTTGATCCGGGTCTGGCCTTCCATATGATCGACGGTGCCTACATGGCTACCATCTGCGGAACGCACTTCCATGTGCTCGCGAATTTTGTCTTCAGAAATCATTTCTGTTTCCTCCGTTGTTTCTT
This sequence comes from Agrobacterium sp. DSM 25558, assembly GCF_900100825.1. Lineage (NCBI taxonomy): Bacteria > Pseudomonadati > Pseudomonadota > Alphaproteobacteria > Hyphomicrobiales > Rhizobiaceae > Agrobacterium > Agrobacterium sp. DSM 25558. The sequence goes on from NZ_FMUD01000025.1 coordinate 28,114, forward strand.
CGATCTGCAAGGAGGAAATGAGAATGAGCCGATTTCGTTCCAGCTTTTATATGCGTATCTGTCAGCACCAGTTTCTAGAACAGGGCGTCCGCAAACAGATCATCATCCTCGGCGGCGGCAGATTGGCTTGCAAACGAACTGGATGTTGCCGTGCTGGCGGGCAGGAAACGAAGGTGAATATCGCGCTCCTGAGCCATGGTGTAAAGCTTGAAAACCTGGGAGCTGAAAGGGCTGATCTTGTCGGCAAATCCGGAAACATCGGCATTGAAGCCTTGCGACAATTGCGCAGCAATCTGACAGCATTCGTTGAACGTGTTGCCAAGCTCGCTTTGGAAGTCGAGTGAAACCACCGCAGAGCTGATGCGGCTGAACACGGCCTGGCCTTCCTCGGCAAGTGCGTCGATGCCGCTTTCCATCTGCGTCTTGGCAAGGCGCACGGTTTCCAACGCTTCATTCAAAGGTGACGCGAGATCCGCGGAAAGCCCGCGTCCCTCCTGAGCCAGTTGCTGCGTCGTTGTTTCAACCCGATGCAGTTCTTCAACGATAGCGTCGGCGGGCGTTTCCAACTTGCCTGCGAACAGGCGCATTTCACCGCTGACGACATTGACGGAACGGCCGGCATCGCCAAGTTTCGAGCAACGCAGATTGGAGTTGAGCGCCATGTAATGGATATCGATTTTGATGGAGCGGAGAACTTCGATCCCGCGCGACAGCTCTTGCGCGCTGCTTGTGACGGACTGGACCACCTCATCGGCCTCGGCGCTGCTTTCCTGAACGCGCGCAACGAGATTGCAGGCCTCGACGATTCCCTTCTCCATCAGGGACAACACGTTCCGATCGCCATTCGATGTTCTGTCCACCAGTTCATCGCGCAGCGAAAGAATGCGCGCCGCATCATCTGCAAAGCTGGAGATACTGGTGAAGATTTTGCCGCAGTCGCGATGGAAGTCCGATGCCGTCTCATCCATATGCGCGCTGGCCAATTGAAGCACAGCTTCCTTCAGCACTTCATATTCGGCGTCGCTGAGGGCCTTGCCTTCAGGAGACGAGCCAAAGTCGTCCATCATCTGAAGCATGCTTTGAATGTGTTCGATGCGCTGGCGTGTGATATCGCCGATTTGCAGGGACGACAGCACGGAGCCGATCTTGCCCTGAATGGTCTGGGCAATTTTCTTCACCTGAGCGGCAATATCCACCATCTCTTGATGCTGCTGGGAAATGCGGGCGGAATTTTCGTTCAAACTCGTAATGATCTGGGGAATGGTGGAGTCGAAATCCGCCTTCGTGGTGGACGAAAACGATAGCGCCTTGATCAGCTGTGTTCGCATGACATCGAGGTTCTTTGCGAAACGCCCGACTTCATCGGCACCAGACTGAATGCGCTCGCGTATCTCATCTGCAAAGCCGGCAAACTCGGCAAGACCAGCGCCGGTGATTTTGACCGTGATGGCAAAGGTCTTCAAATAACGAATGGTTTCGTGAATATCATCGATGTGCTCACCCGTGGAAGCACACATATCGGCCAGCGACTTGAAGCCCGCCTGACGCCGTTCCTCCGTCTTTGGCAATTGCGCAAGGTCATTGATGGTCTTGCGTAAGCCATCAACGTTGTTCTTCGCCGTCTTGCCGTCCAGAGTTCCGGTCATTCCGTCGAGAATGCCGGTGAGGTTGCCAAGAATATCCATAACGGAAACGAGAACCGCGCCGCCATCGAGAAATCTCTTCTCGATCTTTGCATGGGCAGCCGTCAGCTTGGCGCTGAGCTCGGCCTGCTGATCAAGTTTGTAGGTCACGTTGGACTTATGCAAAGTATTCATCGTCGTTTTCCGATCTGGCGTTGTGGACTAACGCTAAGCGGATTTAGGAAACGACAGGTGAATCAAAGCGATGATCCGCAGTCAAATGCCAATTACGGTTAACAGTTGGCTACACCACCGGTTGACGGATAGGGGCGATATACAACGCCCCTATCCGCCCGTTAATTGTGCCATTTGTTTCCCCCGCCATTCGACGCTTCATCTTTACCGAAGAACCGAGAAGCGGCCTCTGTCCGGTTGCGCACATTCATCTTCTTGTAGATGTTGCGAACATGAACCTTGACCGTGTTTTCGGACAGGTGAAGACGATCGGCGATGATCTTGTTCTGCGTACCTTTGCACAACAAATCCAGGATTTGCACTTCTCTGGTGGTGAGCGCGGAAAATTCGTTCTTGCGGGCCGCGAGCGCATCGGCACGGTTGGCAACAACGGAGCGCGTATCATAAACGGTGCTTTTGGACACTTCCGGGCCCGACGACAGCCTGCCAAGCAAGGCAGACGGAAAATGCTCGCCTCCCTTGATCAGAAGATCGACCACCGCCATGAAGACATCGAGGCGCAAATTGAGGGGAAGCACGCCATCTATGATGCGTGTGTCGACAAGTTGCTTGAGATAGGACTCGATCATATCGATGGCGTCGATGACCAGAGCGACGCGCGCAAGCGGATGTTTGGCATGAACCTCCGCCAGCAACTCACCCAGACGGGGTCCGGAGAGCTTGTAAAACAGAACGAGCTTGACCTCCCGTATCAGCCCTTCGGGTATGGATGACGACGGTCCCGCGCTCATCATCTCGCATGTGTGAAATTTTTTACCCAATGCCTCCACCAGACATTCGGAGAAGAGATCTTCATTGGCCACGACCAGTATTGTTCCACCGGACGATAAGGCCGTGTTATTATGCTGTGCGTTGATAACCCTCGATGCAACCATGAACATATACGCCTCCCTAAAGCGTTACGCAGATACTCTGATTCATGTAGGAGTGCGGTGGAATGGCAGAGAGCTTTTCGGGAGCATCTCAAACATAGCCCGCTTTATTCGTTAGTTATTTATTAATCATAAGAAATAGTACAAATAAAATGCAAAATAAATTGCCCAAATGGATTAGTCGGGCTGTAATGGCATAATAATGAGTGGTTTTTTTGGTTTACTCATGCAATTCTTGTCGCTCAGCTAAAACACACTTCAAAAAATACATTGTTCAGATGTATAAATATAATCAAGTAATTCTAGATTGCGCATATCAAGCGCGGAATTTGCAAGCTCCTCATGCCATCTGAGGACTTTCATAGGTGATATCGCCGCTTCATTCGTTCATTTGACCCCAAAAACGACTATGGGCCTTCCGGAAAAAGGGCGTAACCCATTCGATGTCGGCTCTGGACCCAGCACTGTGCTTAGTCAATGCTTAATCCCATTTAGCAGCTAGCAACCCCCGCCCAACTCGGACACATTCGGCCCCGTTGCAACAGACCGCAACCGGTTCGATCCAACATCATCCTGTGTGTTTGCGTAAGGATGTAACCGGCGAACTGACAAAACGACCAGACAGACTGAAGCATGAAATCTGCATTCGTTCGCGATTGTGGAGCTGGATGCGCATGTTCGTGACCGTGTCTTGCGCATTCCCAAAAGCAGCGGCCTGAAAATCCGGGCCAATAGCCGCAGACGAAACGTCGATGAGTACGTCTGCATGTGTGTCAATATCGGAGTGAGCGCGAGTAAAATCCCATTTAAGATGAGAGGGATTTCGAAAAGCTGCTCCGAACTTTTTCGGAGGATATAGACATGGGTTACCCACAACAGCAGCCAGCAGGCGACGACATCACTAAGGTTGGCGCGCTCGCAGATGGATTTGCCAACACAGCGACCAACGATAGCAACGTGGATGACAGCAATGTCGGCGTCGCCAACGGCGGCAATCGCGACAACACCTATACCGACAACAGCCAGAACCTGGATGTCGATGCCAAGGTTCAGGTCGCGACCGACAATGGCGACAACCGCGACAACAGCTATAACTGGGACTACGACAGCAAGACATCCAGCTATAGCGACAATGACACCAATTCGAACAACAAGACCGTCAACGTGAACGACGCTGATACCTCCGTGAAAAGCGATTACGACTGGAGCTATGACAGCAAGTCCTACAGCGACAACGACACCAAGGTCATTACGAACACCCACACAGATACCGACACCAAGACGTTCAACTACTCCGATACGGATACGGATATCAAAACAACGACCGATAGCTTCAACTCGGCGTTCTCCAAGACAGATACCGATTTCTCGACGATCGAACACGTCAAGGACATCGGAAATCTGGGTGTTGCCGGCGGTGACATCGCGTTCAACCTCGGCGACGACTTCTCCTTCTCGCTCAATGTCGACAACATTCTCAACAACTCGTTGAACGGCGATGGCAACGACAGCGCATTCAGCTTGGTTCAGGCCAGCCATCTGGCTGATCAGGACACGGCCTACAATGTGAGCATGAACAACCAGGACGCGCATAACGACCTAAGCACCCAGGGCGGCGAAGCCCACGGCGCGCAGGGTATGGATATGGACGGCAAGGGTTGGGACCTCAAGGCAGGCGACGATGCGACGGGCACGAGCTCGACGAACGCCTCTTCGATCCTGGCGAACTCCGGCTACCATCTGGAACTGGTACAGGGTGCAAACCTTCTCACCAACTCCTTCGAAGGCAGCGTCATCGGCGGCGACTCGCATCATGCGGGTGAAGACGCAAGCTCCTGAGACCTCACTCTCTAGATCGAAAAGACTGCACCGGCTTGGGCCGGTGCAGTTTCCGGCTGTAGCAGCCGTAGACCCCGTTGAACGGCGATGTCGCCCGAAGCCGAAGCCCGGCTTCCTTGCTGCGGCGTGACCGGAACGGGTCTGAAGAGGGGGACAAGCCATGTATACGGACAGGATTTCTGACATGATCGCCCACTTCATCGGGCTTTTCGAAACCGAAGTCGATGAAGCGCGAATGAGAACCCATTATGCTGGAGGCCAAGGTCTTCAAGACGATAGGGCACTGCCGCCGCATGACGACGTGCAGAACGCTGACCAGACTTACGACGTACCGCTGCAGGACTATGACCCCGGCGTTAAATACCGTGCCGGTCACTATGAGTTCAGCGCAACACGCACGCACCATGCCTTGTCGTTCGACGACGCCATCCGTAAGCATTCGCACCATGCGTCTTATGATTTTGCTGGCTCGCATTTCAGAATGCCCGGCGAGATCGACGCCTATCAGGAACAGCCAAAACTCGTTCTCTATACCGGCCCCGGCTCCGTCATTGCGCATGTGTCACAGCTGACCTTGCTGCAGGATGACGACTATCTCAACATGACTGATGGTCCCAATGTTGCGCGTGACACGACCTATGTCACCGAGCGCACGACCGAATATTACAACGAAGCGGCACGCTTCACCCCGTTCGACAGCTATCACCGCACCGACACCTATGATGGATTGCAATCCATAGCGAAGGATCTGCACGACTACATCACGCAGGCCAGAGACAATGATGTTTCGTCTCTCGGGACAGGTGCCGACCAAGATTTCGTTGTCGCCAGCCATTCGATCACCGGAACCTATGTGAATGGCGTCGCGGCAACCGCATTGCCAGATGTCGATGATTTCATGCCGGATCGCGGCATTGCCAAACCGCTGACGGACCGGGAAGAAAGCGATGCGCCGCAGGAAAGTCACACCGGCGCGGGCAACAGTCTGGATGTGGCCGCCGGTGCCAATGTGGTCGCTAATATCGTGTCCGTGGTCAATACCGGCGTCGTAGCGCCGGTCATGGCTGTTATGGGCGACTACCACCAGATCGATGCGATCACGCAATCCTATGTCTACAGCGATCACGACAGTATTGATTCCGCTTTCACCCGCGAAGACCATGCAGGAACCGTCGCCAACAATATCGCTGCGTTCCAGAGAACCGTCTGGGGCGAAAGCGCCGATGGCGGCCATGCGGAAAGCACACCCGACGCGACGATATTTCCGACCGCCTGGCGGGTCAGCTACATCGAAGGCGACGTGTCCTTCGTGCACTGGATCGAGCAATATCACTTCGTATCCGACAACGACACGATGACGGTGACGACATCAGGTGCCGATGTGAGCGTGCTGACCGGCGGAAACAGCGCCGTCAACCTGGCGAATTTCCTCGGCATCGGCATTCAATATGATCTGGTCATCGTTGGCGGCAATGTGCTGGACATGAACATGATCGCCCAGATGGCCGTTCTCTACGATAACGACAGCGTTCACGCCCTGCCCGGCTCGACATCCGGTGCCACCGTCCAATCCGGCAACAATCTTCTCTGGAACGAAGCGTCGATCCACAATGTCGGTGCCAATGATCGGTTCGCGTCTATGCCCGACTATATGGTCGAGGCCGCCAAGGCGATCAACGAGCGCGATCCGCACATGCCGGAGGGGCTCTCGACGGACCCGAATTTCGCAGGCTATGCCGGTCTCAACGTCCTCTACATCACCGGCAATCTCTACGACGTCACCTACGTCAAGCAGGTCAGCGTTCTGGGGGATTCGGACGACGTGACACAAGCGGCCTCGAAGGTGCTTGCCAACAACGAGAACGCCACTGTTCACATCGATACCGGCAGCAACGCCGTCGTCAACATTGCCCAGATCACCGATTACGACAGTTTTGGTGGCTCCACCTATGTCGGCGGTCATCTCTATTCGGATGCCGTGCTGATCCAGGGCGGACTGATCGAGCACGACGCAACGCAGCCGCATCAGGCGGCTTTGGCCAACGAGGTCATTGCCTTTCTTCATGACGACAATCCAGCCGACGACCACATCGACGCGGTCTTCAACTCCGGGCACGACCTGTCGTGGTCGCAGGCCCATCCCGTCGATGTCATGCAAACGGCCGTCGCATAGCAGGCTTTTCAGGGGAACGTGGAAATGGATCACATTTCGAGAAACAAGATCGAGCAGGGGCGCATTCTCGGCCTTAATGAAAAGACGGATGGCGAGGCCGATGGCAATCTGACCGAGGCCTGCATCACGGCGATAAATGACGCGGTCGACAATCTGCGTCAGCTTTCGTCGGCAGCGGTCAAAGCGGAGATTGCGCCGGAGCCGGTAAGGACCGCCACGCCGGTCATAGAAGCAAGGGTAACACCCGACCCGGAAACCCCGTCGGTGAACCCCGCATCGCGCGACGCACCGACAGAAAAGCCAGATCTCAAAACCGGCCCGGACCTGCCTTTCATCAAGACCATAGACAACAATGATGGCCCTATCCGTGAAAACGAACGCCGTCCCACCACGGGCGGTGGCGGCAATGGCAAGGAGCCGGACCTCAAAGGTGGCGGCGGCGGTGGTGGCGGAGGAAACGAGCACGGTTTTCACAAGCGCAGCGAGCCGGTCAACTTTGCCGCAAGTCTTGCAAAGGGCATCGCAGCCGTTCGCCGCAACATGGTGATCGTGATGCTGTTTACCGTCGCGATCAACGTCCTGCTGCTGGCCATTCCGCTTTACCTGTTCCAGATTTCCGACCGTGTTCTAACCAGCCGCTCCATGGATACGCTGGTCATGTTGACGATCGCAGTGATCGGCGCGGTTCTGTTGCAGGCCTTCATGGATGCGATCCGACGCTTCATTCTGATGCGCACCGCAGTCGAACTGGAAGTTCAGCTTGGAGCACCGATCCTCAGCGCCGCAGCCCGCGCATCTTTGCACGGTAGTGGCAAAGATTATCAAATATTACAGGACCTTCAGCAGCTTCGTTCTTTCCTGACATCCGGCACGCTGATTGCGTTTCTCGACGCGCCGCTGATGCCGCTATTCGTGCTGGTGGTTTACCTCGTCCACCCGCATCTGGGCATCATCATCATGGCGTGTTGCGCCGTGCTGTTCGTTATCGCCTGGCTGAACCAGAAGTTCACGGCGAAGCAGTTTTCCGAAGCCAACGGCTTTCACAGCCGTGCAAACTTCCACCTCGATTCCATGTCGCGCAATTCGCAGATCATCAATGCCTTGGCGATGATACCGGAGGCGGTGAAAATGTGGGGCCGCGAAACAGCGGGTTCGCTCAAATCCCACGTCGCCGCGCAGGATCGCAACATCATGTTCTCAGGCGTATCAAAGGCCTGCCGCATGATTACCCAGATTGCTCTTCTCGGCTGGGGCGCGCATCTGTCGCTTTCCGGCGAGTTGACTGGCGGCATGGTGATCGCGGCATCCATCGTTTCGGGTCGCGCGCTTGCCCCAATCGAAGGCGCAATCGAGGGATGGCATCAGTTCAACAAATCGGCCTCGTCCTATGGTCGCATCAAACAGCTTCTTCTCAGCTCTCCACTCAATTTTCCGCGCCTGCGACTGCCAAACCCGGAAGGAAGGTTGGATGTGGAGCGCATTCTGTTCGTTCCCCCACCGCAGAAAAAAGTGATCCTGAACGGCATTTCCTTCTCGCTGAAAAAGGGAGAGTCGCTGGCGATCATCGGCAATTCCGGTTCGGGTAAAACCACGCTCGGCAAGATGCTGGTCGGCTCCATCCTGCCCACATCAGGCAATGTGCGTCTCGATCTGATGGATCTGCGCAACTGGGATCAGCGCCAGTTCGGTGAGAGCATCGGTTATCTGCCGCAGGATGTGCAGCTTTTCCCTGGCACCATCAAGGCCAATATCTGCCGTATGCGCGACGACGTGGAAGACCGGCAGATTTATGAGGCCGCCGTTCTTGCCGATGTGCATGAACTGATCGCAGGCTTTCCGCAAGGCTATGAAACAGTCGTTGCTGCCGATGGCGCACCGCTTTCGGGCGGCCAAAAGCAGCGTATCGCGCTTGCTCGCGCCTTCTTCGGTGATCCGAAATTCGTGGTGCTGGACGAGCCGAACTCCAACCTCGACACGCAGGGTGAGCAGGCGTTGGCGAAAGCGCTACTGCACGCCAAGACGCAAGGCATCACCACGGTCACAATTACCCAGCGACCTGCTTTGCTGCAATGCGTGGATAAGATCATGATTTTGAAGGACGGATCGGTCGCGATGTTCGGAGAGCGGATCGAGGTGCTCAAGGCGCTATCCGGCAACAGGGGCTCGCAATCCGGTCAATCTCCGCAGATAGAGGGTTAAGGCCATGGTTTTCAAAAGAAAACAAAAGCAGGTGGAGCAAGGTCAGCTCGAATGGTACAGCGAAGTCCCGCGCTCCATCCGCATGTACAGCGTGACAGGTCTTGCCGTTCTGTTCGCCTCGTTCGGTGGTTTCGGTTACTGGGCAGGCACCGCACCTCTGGCCTCCGCTATCATCGCGCAAGGCAGCTTTGTGGCGACAGGCAACAACAAAATCATCCAGCATCTGGAAGGTGGCATCATCAAAGAAATGATGGTGAGCGAAGGTCAGGTGGTGAAAGAGGGTGATGTTCTCGTCGTTCTCGACAAGACGGCCGCACTTTCCAACCAGAAAATGATCAACCTGAAACGGCTTCGCCTCGAAACCATCGTTTACCGCCTGCGGGCCGAGGCCCAGGGTGAAAAGACGTTCAAGGTGCCCGACATCGTGATGGCGGAGGCAAGCGACCCGGATGTGAATGCCATTATCCAGGGCCAGAATGTGGTTTTTCACAGCAAGCAGATCAAGCTGGAAGAGCAGCTCAATCTGGTCGAAAAGAACATCCGCTCGCTCGAGTTTCGCTTTATCGGCTACAAGGGACAGAAATCATCCTTTGAACGCCAACAATCATTGCTGGAGCAGGAACGCGATTCCAAAGCCAAGCTTGCCAAGGACGGCGTGATCCGCAAGACCGATATGCTGGCGCTGGAGCGCGCCATTGCCGATGCGATGGGAGACATTTCCCGTCTGGATGGCGAGATGAACCAGAGCGAGGCCGAAATCGCGAAATTCCGTCAGGAAGCTGTGATTGCCGTCAATTCCAACAAGCAAGCCGCACTCGACGCGCTGGAAACAGCCGAGGCCGATCTCGATGGCGTGCGTCAGCAATTGCGAGAAGCGTCCCAAATTTTAGACCGCACCGTGATCCGCTCTCCCGTCAACGGCACGGTCATTCGCTCCTACTATCATACGGCAGGCGGCGTCATCACCACCGGCAAGCCGATTATGGAAATCCTGCCAGCCCATGTGCCGCTCATTCTCGAAGCGCAGGTGTTGAGAACCTCCATCGACCAACTGCATGAAGGACAGACGGCGGCCATCCGCCTTTCGGCGCTCAACCGACGCACAACGCCGGTGCTGGATGGAAAGGTGTTCTACGTTTCCGCCGACAGCATCGAGGAAAATGCTGGGATGCAGGTCAAGGACGTCTATATCGTCCGCGTCCAGATTTCGGACGAGGAATTGGCCAAGGTGCATGGCTTCCATCCGGTGCCCGGCATGCCGGCGGATGTCCTCATCCAGACATCGGAACGGACGTTCTTCGAGTATCTGACAAAGCCGATTGCCGATAGCATGTCGCGTGCCTTCAAAGAGCGCTGAGGCCAAAGCCAGCCTTCTTCCTCCCGAGACATCGGCCCGGAAATCCTTATCGATTTCCGGGCCGATACTGTATGATTACCTCATGCTTTGGGCCGGAGGGTTGAAATGGCAGCCATGTCTGACGTCTTGTTGCTGGTCGGCCGTCTCAACTATGTCTGGACCAATACCGAAAGCCTGTTGATCTATATCATCGCCCATCTTCTCAAGGTCGAGAAGGAGGCGGCGATCGTCGTGTTTCTGACGCTGAATACGACACGCGCGCGCATGGATCTCGTCGAGCGTCTGGCAAAGCTTCGTTCCACGTCCGTGGCCGATAGAAAAGCGGTTCTGGGCGCAATGGCGCGTCTGAAAAAGGAATCGAAGACGCGTAACAAATATAATCACTGCATCTACGCCTTCGATGAGAACGGTGACATTTCCAGTACGCAGTTGATGCGGCTTGTGGAGGATGACAAGCGGGTGCGTTACGGCAAGGTGGAGCCTGTGGACGCCGCCGAAATCAAACTGCTGGAACGGTCGATTGCAGAGATTACCGATATCAGCAAGGATATGTGGGTCTTCATTAAGAACAGCAAATACGTCTCTGGCGATCTATAGCGACGCGTGTCTGAATGTCAGATTGAACCGCGCGCGCCCGGCCGCATCATGTGCTCCCTCCTTCAAGGGCATGATGCCGTGAAAGAACAGGCGGGACGGACCGCCCCAAACGACGACGTCGCCGTGGCTGAGCGGATATTTGCGCACGGGATCGCCACGATTGATACCGCCGAACTGGAAGGTCGCAGGCAGGCCAAGTGAAACAGATACGATAGGATTGGTGAAATCCTTCTCATCCTTATCCTGATGCAGCGACATTTTCGCGCCGGGCTCATAACGATTGATCAGGCAGGCATTCGGCACAAAGTCAGGATATCCCGCTTGCTTGGCGGCATTGACAGCAAGAGACATGAAACTCTCCGGCATGGCTGGCCAGGGCTGACCGCTTTCGGGATCTGTCTTCTGATAACGATAGCCCTTACGATCCGTCACCCAGCCGAAGGGGCCGCAATTCGTCATGGCCACGGACATGGAAAATCCACCGGGCGTGACCATGTGCCGGAACGGTGCGACCGTGGAGACACCTTCTATCTGCGATAACAGATCATGGGCATTTTCCAGCGCATAACGACGCAGCAACCATGCACCATCCGCCATTTTTTCGTTTGCGCTATCGAGCCCGGAGAACAGATCAACCATCATGCCAAAGCGCTCCCGGCCGTGGCAGTAACTGAGGGGTGGAGCAAGGGAAGATACCCCGCCTTCAGAGCACGCAGCGTTGAGGGTGGTGTCAACAAACCATCCACGAAAGGCAAGGTTTCGGGTGGCTCGTAGCCATCAGCGCTCCACCGATAGGGCTTACCCTTCTTGATAAGATAGGCTTTGCCATCAGCAGCGATCATTGCGCCGTCAGGCAATTCCTCCAAGGTCAAGAGCAACATGTTCAGACGCTTGCGGCGCGACTGAAGCCTCTCCTTGTGCAGGATGATATCGATATCTCCGGCAGTGGGCACAGATGTCCCGTTGCCCTTGGCCCACGCTGCCCGGAATTTGTCCGCATCCTGCCTGCGGCACTGAAAGCAGGGGCGGTGGCCAGCGGCCAGAGCCGTTGCCTCATCGAAAAAGAAAAGCTCGGTCCAGCTTCGTGTCGCCATGACATCCCGGCGTGCATTCTTGTAGTCGCAACTGCACACGAGCCAAGCCTTCGACGTCCAGCGCTTTGTCGTCAGCGTCTTCGTTTCGGGATCATGCAGAATACCGCGATTGCCGGTGAAGAGACCGCGCATAGGCAGGTCAACGATATCGCCAAACGGATCGACGCGATTCTGTAGCGGCATACTCTTCTCCCTGACGACAATGAGCAGTTCGCTCAAATCACATGCAAAAAGAGACCATTTTAGGGAGCTGCGGTGCCGCGATTTCGTTGTAAATGCGGCGTTAAGCACAATGGTCCATATCTTGTGAGAGATTTCGTGGCCCTGCCGTCACCGCTTGAGAAGGTTCGCCCCTAATGCCCGCTCCCGAGATGCGCCGGAAGTTGTTTTCCCATGAGAGACCAGACGTTATTTACGCCATCGGCGATGTCCACGGCTGTTTCGACCTGTTGCAGGCATTGCAGCAAAAAATCCTGAACGATGCGGCTCAGCACCATGGCTCGAAATGGATCGTGATGCTGGGTGACTATGTCGATCGCGGGCCGAAATCCTCCTATGTCATCCATGAGTTGATGCAGCCGATGTCCGGCGACATCGAACGTTTTTGCCTTGCCGGAAACCACGAAGCGACGATGCTGGATTTTCTGGAGGATCCGCGTAAGGACCATCTCTGGCTGGAATTCGGAGGGCTGGAAACGCTCAAGTCTTACGGGATCGGCGAGATATCGCAGGACAAGAAACACCTGAAGGCGCAGCTTAAAGAACACATTCCGCAAAACCATATCGACTTCATGGCATCGCTGCCATCGCTGCTGGCGGTTCCTGGCCTTTGTTTCGTGCATGCGGGCGTGGTGAACGGTGTACCGCTGCAACGGCAGGACGACAAGCATCTGCTGTGGATACGACCCAAGGAGCAAACGGTGCCGGGCGCGGACAATCTGTTCATGACCGTGCATGGTCATACGCCGGTGCGTAGCGTTTCGCTGTCCGATAACCGGCTGAATGTTGACACTGGAGCGTTTATGACGGGTCGGCTATCTGCGGTGAAGATCGTTCGGGATGGCACGGTGACGGTGATGCACGCGGAATAAACCAACTTTAGCAAAGCCGTTGATCGTTTATTACCAGGCAAAACCCCTACCCCGCGTCATGCTCGGGCTTGTCCCGAGCATCTAACGATCCACAACGTCAAACGTGGTTAGATCCTCGGGACAAGCCCGAGGATGACGGAGGGGGCTTAGCTCGCAAACTAAGCCCACACACCCTTTTCCAACCTTAGTGGTTGTCGCGTGGCACGCCCTTGGTCTGGGCGATGCGCTGATACTTGACCGCATTTTCTAGGACCGCGCCGGTTTCCATCTGGCCAACGAGGCCGCGCTGGATTTCCTGCCATGGGGTCTGGTGGTCGGGGTACTTGTACCCGCCAGATGCGGACAGGGCCTCATAACGCTTGGCGAGTTCTTCGGCAGAGATCAGAATGTCTGCCTTACCGTTGCCAACGTCGATGCGGACGCGGTCGCCGGTCTGAAGGATCGCAAGACCGCCGCCTGCGGCAGCTTCCGGCGATGCGTTGAGGATGGACGGGCTGCCCGATGTGCCGGACTGGCGACCATCACCAATGCAGGGAAGCGAGGTGATGCCCTGCTTGAGCAGGTAATCCGGCGCACGCATGTTGACGACTTCGGCAGCACCTGGATAACCGATAGGACCGGCACCGCGCATGAAGAGAACCGTGTTCGCATCGATGCCGAGTGACGGATCGTCGATGCGGTGGTGGTAATCTTCCGGACCATCGAACACCACGGCTTTGCCTTCGAAGGCTTCCGGATCGTTGGGGTTGGACAGGTAACGCTCGCGGAATTCTGGCGAAATCACGCTGGTCTTCATGATGGCGGACGAGAACAGGTTGCCACGCAGAACGCGGAAACCGGCGCGCTCCTTCAGCGGCTGATCGAAAGGACGGATGACCTTTTCGTCTTCGATGATGGCACCACGGCAATTGTCGCCAATGGTCTTGCCGTTGACCGTCATCGCGTCTTCCTTGATGAGGCCTTGCGTCATCAACTGGTTGACGACAGCCGGAACGCCACCTGCGTGGTAATAGTCTTCACCGAGATATTCACCGGCAGGCTGAAGGTTGACCAGCAATGGAACCTCTTCGCCATAGGTCTGCCAGTCATCGACCGTCAGTTCGACGTCGAGGTGACGCGCAAGACCGTTCAAGTGGATCGGCGCGTTGGTGGAGCCGCCGATGGCCGAGTTGACGCGGATGGCGTTGATGAAGGCGTCCTTCGTCATGATGTCGGAAGGCTTGAGGTCTTCGCGAACCATTTCAACGATGCGCAAACCGGTGAGGTAGGAAATTTCCTGACGGTCGCGATAAGGTGCGGGAATGGCCGCAGAACCCGGCAGCTGCATGCCGAGGGCTTCAGCAAGCGAGTTCATGGTCGTCGCCGTGCCCATGGTGTTGCAATAGCCGGTAGATGGGGCAGAAGACGCAACAAGCTTGACGAAACCGGCATAGTCGATTTCGCCCTTGGCCAGAAGTTCGCGTGCCTTCCAGACGATGGTGCCAGAACCCGTGCGCTCACCACGGAACCAGCCGTTCAGCATGGGGCCGACGGAGAGCGCGATGGCAGGAATGTTTACGGTGGCCGCCGCCATAAGACAGGCAGGTGTGGTCTTGTCACAGCCGATGGTCAGCACGACGCCATCAAGCGGATAGCCGTACAGCACTTCCACGAGGCCGAGATAGGCAAGGTTACGGTCGAGACCCGCTGTCGGGCGCTTGCCGGTTTCCTGAATGGGGTGAACCGGGAATTCGATGGCGATGCCACCGGCTTCGCGGATACCTTCGCGCAGACGGTGGGCAAGCTCGAGATGGTGGCGGTTGCACGGCGACAGATCGGAACCCGTCTGCGCGATACCGATGATCGGGCGATCGGACTGCAATTCTGCCTGGCTGAGGCCGAAGTTCATATAGCGCTCAAGATAGAGCGCCGTCATATCAGCGTTATCAGGGTTATCGAACCATGCGCGAGAACGCAGCTTACCGCCCTTTGCCTGTGTTGCGGGTAGGTTGGTCGAGTCTTTCATAACTTTGATCTCCAGCCGGAAGTGGCAAATGGGTACGACAACAGGATTGCGACGACCTTATGATGAGGACAAGAGAAAAGAAACTCGGCGGCACGATGCGCGCGAGAGGTCCGGCAGAGGACATCGCCAGAATTGACCGACCTTTTGAAGACAGTCGATAAGGATCGTCACACGTTTCCGCCCTGAATTCTTCTTTTGCCTGACACTCATCTGCGGCAATTGACTGAGTCCGTCAATCACCAAGGATCAGCACTCGGTATTCGTATTACTATTTTGCGCCCCGGCCTCTTGTCAAGCAGAGCGCAGAGTTGATCGGTACGCCGCGCGAAAATTATTTACGGGTCAAATTCTATTGTAATATAAAGAAAAATTCCTGTTTTCTCAGGATTTCTTCCTCGTCGAATACAAGAAAACGCTCAGAAGCCACTTTTCAAAGATAATACTATATGCTCATATCTGCCCGTCTTAGCCGAATTCATCTCTGGGAGGATTACAGATGAAAAAAGCACTCGCGGCAGTTACTGTCGCTCTATCTGCATGTCTGGCATCAGGCGTTTCCGCAAAAACTCTCACCGTTGGCTTCTCGCAGATCGGCTCTGAATCCGGTTGGCGCGCGGCCGAAACAACGGTGACCAAGCAGCAGGCTGAAAAGCGTGGCGTAACGCTGAAGTTTGCCGATGCGCAGCAGAAGCAGGAAAACCAGATCAAGGCCGTTCGTGGCTTCATCGCACAGGGCGTCGATGCCATCTTCATCGCACCCGTCGTCGCAACCGGCTGGGATGCCGTTCTGAAAGAAGCCAAGGAAGAGAAGATTCCCGTCATTCTTCTCGACCGTCAGATCGAAGCTCCAGACAGCCTTTACCTGACCGCCGTCACATCCGATCAGGTTCATGAAGGCAAGGTTGCTGGCGAATGGCTGGCCAAGGATGTCGGCTCCAAGGACTGCAAGGTAGTAGAGCTCCAGGGCACCACCGGTTCTTCGCCTGCGATCAACCGCAAGAAGGGCTTCGAGGAAGGCATCGCATCGCATGCCAACATCAAGATCGTTCGTTCGCAGACTGGCGACTTTACCCGCACCAAGGGCAAGGAAGTCATGGAAAGCTTCATCAAGGCTGAAGGCGGCGGCAAGAATATCTGCGCAGTCTACGCTCACAATGACGACATGGCTGTCGGCGCAATCCAGGCCATCAAGGAAGCTGGTTTGAAGCCAGGCACAGATATCAAGGTCGTGTCCATCGATGCTGTCCCTGATATCTTCAAGGCCATGGCTGCCGGTGAAGCCAATGCGACGGTAGAGCTGACGCCAAACATGGCTGGTCCTGCCTTCGACGCGCTCGAAGCATATTTGAAGGACAAGAAAGAGCCTGCAAAGTGGATCCAGACGGAATCCAAGCTCTACACGGCGTCTGATGACCCGATGAAAGTGTACGAGGAGAAGAAGGGACTGGGCTACTAAGCCAGTTTCCAGCTTCGGGAGCGGCGCGCAAGCGCCGTTCCCACCTATATTCCGTGCAGGACTTGACCATGCCCGAAACCAGCCGTCTTCTGGAAGCGCGCGCCATAGGAAAATCTTTCCTGGGTATCGCTGCGCTCGATAATGTCGATATATCGCTCAACCGTGGTGAAGTTCATGCTTTGCTGGGAGAAAACGGTGCGGGCAAATCGACGCTCATCAAAATACTCACTGGCGTTTATCATCGTGACCGTGGCACCATCCGTCTCGATGGCGCAGAGATTTCGCCGACCAATGTTGCCGAGGCGCAAAACCTCGGTATCGGCACCGTCTATCAGGAAGTGAACCTTCTCGAAAATCTGACCGTCGCCGAAAACCTGTTTCTGGGCAGACAGCCCCGCCGTTTCGGCCTGATCGACCGTCGCGAAATGCGCAGCCGAGCAGAAAAGCTGCTGACGCGATATGGCCTTGCGATCAATGTCGATGCGCTGCTTTCGAGCTACTCCGTCGCGATCCGCCAGATTATTGCGATTGCACGCGCCGTCGATCTATCCGGCAAGGTTCTGGTTCTGGACGAGCCGACCGCGAGCCTCGACAGCCACGAAGTCGAGATGCTGTTTACCGTGCTGCGCCAGTTGCGCGCGGAAGGTCTCGGCATCGTCATCATCACCCACTTCCTCAACCAGGTTTACGATATTGCTGACCGCGTCACCGTGTTGCGCAACGGCAAGCTTGTCGGCACCCGCCAGATTTCCGAATTACCGCGCGGCGAACTCATTTCGATGATGTTGGGACGTGAACTGCAAAGCGTGACCCATGACCGTCAGGCCGCAGACAACACCGTGGTGGAGGGCGAAGCGCCGATCCGCTTCGAGGGGTACGGAAAACGCGGCAGCGTCGAACCGTTTGATCTCGATGTGCGCCCCGGTGAAGTTGTTGGTATCGCCGGTCTTTTGGGTTCGGGCCGCAGCGAAACGGCTTTCCTTCTGTTCGGCATAGACAAGCCGGATGGCGGACAGGCCAGCATCGATGGCAAGACGGTTGCGATTACCTCTCCAGAGGCCGCCATTGAAAACGGGTTCGGCTTTTGCCCGGAAGAGCGAAAGACCGACGGCATTATCGGTGATTTTTCCGTGGCGGATAATATTGCGCTCGCCTTGCAGGCACGTCAGGGATGGATGCGACCGCTTTCCCATAAGCAAAAGGCCGCATTGGCGGATGGCTTCATCAAGTCACTCGATATTCGCCCTGCGGATCGGGAGCGGCCGATCAAGTTTCTATCTGGCGGCAATCAGCAAAAAGCGATCCTAGCGCGTTGGCTGGCGACAGATCCACGGCTTCTCATTCTCGATGAGCCCACACGCGGCATCGATATCGGCGCTCACGCGGAAATCCTGAAAATGATCGAGCGTCTCTGTTCGCAGGGCATGTCTCTCATCGTCATTTCTTCGGAACTGGAAGAGCTGACGGCTGTCGCGCACCGGGTCATCGTACTGTCGGACCGCCGACATGTGGCCGAGCTCAAGGGAGAAGACGTGACCGCAGATAACATCATGCAAGCCATTGCCAGTGCATCCAGAACGGAGGCCGCATGATGAAGAGCATCACTGCCCGCCTGAAACGGCTAGCTCCCCAGCTTGCCGCACTCATCATCATCCTCGGCGCTATCGCTTTGATTTCGCCAGGCTTCCTGAATGTATCGTTCCAGAACGGCCGCCTCTATGGCAGCGTCATCGACATTCTGGTGCGCGCAGCGCCGGTGGCATTGTTGACGATTGGCATGACGCTTGTCATCGCCACCAAGGGCATCGACCTGTCCATCGGTGCCGTCATCGCCATCTGTGGCGCAGTTGCCGCGACCCTGATCACCAGCGGCCACTCTATTCCCGTCGTTATCGCCGTTTCGCTGGCAGTCGGCATTGCCTGCGGTATCTGGAACGGTATTCTTGTCGCCATTCTCGATATTCAGCCGATCATTGCCACGCTGATCCTGATGGTCGCCGGGCGCGGCATTGCCCAGCTCATCACCGAAGGCGTTATCCTGACCTTCAACGATGACGGCTTTTCCGCCATCGGCACCGGCGCGTTTGCGGGCATCCCCATGCCTGTCATCATTTGGGTTGTGACAGCGCTGCTCGTCGGCATTCTGGTGCGCAAATCCGCACTCGGCTTCCTTATCGAAGCCACCGGCATCAACCGCCGTGCATCCGCGCTGGCCGGTGTGCAGGCACGGTTTCTGTTGTTTTTCGTCTACGCAGTATCCGGGCTTTGCGCAGCCGTTGCGGGCATGATCGTAACCGCCGATATCAGAGGTGCGGATGCCAATAATGCCGGTCTATGGCTGGAACTCGACGCCATTCTGGCAGTGGTCATCGGTGGCACGTCATTGAATGGCGGGCGTTTTTCCATCACCGCGTCTCTGATCGGTGCCTTGATCATCCAGACCATAAATACCGGCATTCTGGTCTCCGGCTTTCCACCGGAATTCAACCTCATCATCAAGGCTGGCATCATCATTGTCGTGTTGACGCTACAATCCCCAGCCATCGGAACGCTGATCGGCTTTACCAGATCGCGCAAGACACCGGCTCCCGTCACGCCGTCCCACACCGTCAACCATGAGGGAGCGGCGCGATGATTCACACCCGCAATCTTCCGTTTCTGACGACGCTTGCCGTCTTTCTCGTCGCCTATGTGCTGTGCGTTATGCAGTACCCGGCCATGTTCTCGACGCGGGTCGTCGGCAATCTGTTGACTGATAATGCGTTTCTCGGCATTGCCGCAGTCGGCATGACCTTCGTCATCCTCTCGGGCGGCATTGACCTCTCCATCGGTTCAGTCATTGCCTTCGCCAGCGTGTTCGTTGCTGTTCTGGTTGGCACCTATAACGTCCATCCGCTGGTCGCCTTCGCAGCCGTCCTCGTCATCTCCACGATTTTCGGCTGCCTGATGGGGGGGATGATCCGGTTCCTGTCGATCCCGCCCTTCGTGGTGACCTTGGCCGGCATGTTTCTGGCGCGTGGTGCCGCTTATCTGATCTCGACGCAGTCGGTGCCGATCTCGCATCCCGTCATCGATGCCATCCAGGGCTTTTACTTCCGCGTGCCCGGCGGTGGACGGTTGACGGCACTTGCCATCGTGATGCTGATCGTCTTCGTCGTGGGCGGCATCGTTGCCAGCCGGACGCGGTTTGGCGCGAACATTTATGCGCTGGGCGGCAATCAGCAATCGGCAGAATTGATGGGCGTTCCCATCGGCAAGACGATCATCGGCATCTACGCGCTGTCGGGTTTTCTGTCCGGCTTGGCGGGCATCGTCTACACGCTCTATACATCCTCGGGTTATTCGCTGGCGACGGTTGGCATGGAGCTCGATGCAATCGCAGCCGTAGTCATCGGCGGCACCTTGCTGACAGGCGGCACCGGGCTAGTGGCGGGGACTTTCATCGGCCTGCTGATCCAGGGACTGATACAGACCTACATCGTTTTTGAAGGCACATTGTCATCCTGGTGGACGAAAATCGTCATTGGCATCCTGCTGTTCATATTCATCGTGTTGCAACGCACCATCATCTGGTATTCAAACAGAAGGCTGGCTGGAGCTCATCCAGCATAACGATAGCGACGGAGGCATTTTATTGGGGCTGCTGGAAACGACGATTACCGGACGAAAGCGGCGCAGCAGCCACGCGCATGTCGTGGCTGAACTCGGCAGCGCCATCGTATCGGGCCGCATCCCCGAAAATTCTCTTCTGCCGAATGATGCCGAGCTTTCCTTGCGTTTCGGTGTTTCGCGCACCGTGCTGCGTGAGACCATGAAGACGCTGGCAGCCAAGCGCCTTGTGGAGCCGAAAGCAAAAGTTGGAACCCGCGTTCTGGAAAAATCCAGCTGGAATTTTTTTGATCCTGATGTTCTGGGCTGGCGCTGCGATGCAGGGCTGGACCCCGAATTCATCAATCACCTCGCCGATATCCGGCTGGCGCTGGAACCGGCAGCAGCAGCAGCGGCCGCACGCCATGCGTCTAGCGAAGACATCGTCTCCCTCTATGCCATTGCTGCCCGGTTCGACAATGTGAACCATACGCCCGAGACCATCGCCAAGGTCGATCTGGAATTTCATCTGGCCGTCGCCCGCATTTCCGGCAACCCCTTCATGCGCTCTGCCAGCGGCCTGATCGAAGCAGCACTGGCCATTTCCTTCCAGCTTTCTTCTCCGGCATCATCGCCCGAGACGATTTCGGAAATTGCCTCCAATCATCTGCGCATCGTCCATGCCATTGCGGCACGCGATGAAGGCTCTGCCGTCAAAGCCATGCGGCATGTCATCGAGGTCGGCAAGGACCGGATCAAGAACGCGATCTCCGAATGACCCTCTGAGATATCCGGCACGCCTCAATGAAAATTGCGGCCCTTGACGGTGATTTGATCCCCTCCATCCTCCGGCATCTCGGATCGTTTCGGGAGGCGGCGACGGTCTTCGGGCGGAATGCCATGGTGAAACTCATCGCCTCGGCCATGCGGCAACGGAAACGGCCCTTCCCTTTCGCCCACGCTTTTCAGCACATCCGAGAGATCGGTGATACGGCGGGCGACAAGATGCACGACCTCGCCTTCGCGCTGGATTTTTCCGTAAATCCCGACCATGCCAGCCGATAGAATAACGCGGCGATATTTTTCGAAGGTTTTGACCCAGACGACGGCATTGGCGATGCCCGTTTCATCTTCCAGCGTCATGAAGATGACACCTTTCGCAGAGCCGGGCCGCTGTCGCACCAGAACGAGCCCGGCAATTTCCAGCCAGCTTCCGTCTTTTGCACCAACGGCTTGCGCACAAGTCGCAATACGCCGCTTTGAAAGGTCATCCCGCAAAAACGCCATGGGATGCTCGCGCAAGGTCAAGCCGACATGGCCATAATCCTGAACCACCTCCCCACCCGCCGTCATGGGGCGCAAGGCGACCTCTGGTTCGCTTAACTCCGCAATGACGCTGTTCTGGCTTGTAGCAGCGGCCGCAAATAACGGTAGCGGCTCATCACGCAGAGCCTTGATGGCCCAGAGAGCCTGACGGCGGGATAGGCCAAGCGACGGCAGAAACGCATCCGCCTCTGCAAGGGCGACCAGAGCATCAACCGGAACACCGGCCCTGCGCCATAGATCATCGATGGATACGAATGTGCGGTCCTCACGGCACAGTATGATATCGCTTGCGCGCTTGTTGGAAAGTCCCTTAACCAGACACATGCCGAGCCGCACGGCATTTCGCTCCGGCCCGACTTCCTCTTCCAGCGTACAATCCCAGCGACTGGTGTTGATGCAGACCGGGCGCACGACGACACCGTGATTTTGCGCATCGCGAACCAGTTGCGCTGGGGCATAGAAGCCCATCGGCTGGGAGTTTAGAAGTGCCGCGCAAAAAATATCAGGATGATGGCATTTCACCCAGGAGGATGCGTAGGCGATCAGTGCGAAGGAGGCCGCGTGGCTTTCCGGGAAGCCGTAGC
Source organism: Agrobacterium sp. DSM 25558 (assembly GCF_900100825.1). NCBI lineage: Bacteria > Pseudomonadati > Pseudomonadota > Alphaproteobacteria > Hyphomicrobiales > Rhizobiaceae > Agrobacterium > Agrobacterium sp. DSM 25558. The sequence goes on from NZ_FMUD01000025.1 coordinate 50,172, forward strand.
TGCCGAAGCCTTTGATTTGTGCTGAAAGCCGTTCAGCAAACTCCTTGGGGAAGTTGTTCTTGATCAGACCACTTACCAGCTTCTCTTCAAAATTTGCGATGGTTCCTACGTTCTTGAATGTGGCCATTGCTCTACGCAGCTCGTCTGCCTCATTGGGGGAGAAACCTGCGCAATCAATAGCTATCCGCATCGCATGTTCCTGAAATAGAGGAACCCCCAGCGTCTTGGAGAGCACATTTTCAAGCTCAGGACGCTCGTATGTGATTTGCTTCCCTTGCGCCTTTTCCTGTCGCCGTTTGAGATAGGGGTGCACCATGTTGCCCTGTATGGGGCCGGGCCGGACAATGGCCACCTGAATGACGAGATCGTAGAGTTCGCGCGGCCTTAACCGAGGCAGCATCGACATTTGCGCCCGGCTTTCGATCTGGAACGTGCCAATCGTATCAGCCTTGCAGATCATATCGTAAGTGGGAATATCGTTCGGCGGAATTGTGGAAAGTTCATATCTCTCCTTTTTCCGCTCTTCCAACATATCGAAAGCCCGACGCATGCAGGACAGCATGCCGAGTGCTAGGCAATCCATTTTCATGAATTTGACGATTTCGATATCGTCCTTGTCCCATTCGATGATCTGGCGATCATCCATGGCCGCTGGCTCGATAGGCACGAGCTCATCAAGCCTGTCATGAGTGAGCACGAAGCCGCCCGGATGCTGGCTGTTGTGGCGTGGTGTGCCAATGAGTTGTCTGGCAAGGTCGAAGGCCAATTTTACGCGGCGATCTCCGAGATTGATGTTCAGGTCTTTCGCTTCTTTTTGACCCGCGTCCTCCGTCCACCACCAGATTTGCGATGACATGAGCTTGGTCAGGTCTTCGGGCAAGCCCAGCACCTTGCCGACATCGCGGATGGCCCCTTTGCCCCGGTACCGAGTGACAACTGAACACAACGCCGCCTTGTCGCGCCCGTAATGGTCATAGACCCATTGTATGACCTCTTCGCGCTTTTGATGCTCGAAATCCACGTCAATATCAGGTGGTTCATTACGGTTTTCGGAGATGAAACGCTCAAACAGCAAGTCATGATCGTCAGGATCGATGGCTGTAATTTTCAACACATAACAAACGGCGGAGTTGGCAGCAGAGCCGCGCCCCTGACAGAGAATGTTTCGCCTTCGCGCCTCCCGAACAATAGAATTTACTGTCAGAAAATAGGGCGCATATTTTAGCTTTGCGATCAAAGCCAGTTCATGCTTCAGAGCGTTTTCGACCTTCTCCGGCAAACCATTTGGGTAACGTTCTGGGACGGAATCCCAGACATACTTTTCCAGTGCTTCCTGAGCACTCAATCCAGGCTCCGTATTTTCTTCAGGATATTGGTATTCCAATTCCTTGAGCGAAAATTTGCAGCGTCGCATAATCTCCAGCGTGCGCCTCAAAGCCCCGGGATAGGCGGAAAACAGCCGGTGCATTTCCTGCGGTGGCTTCAGGTAGCGGTCGGCGTGCCGTTCGCGCCTGAATCCGGCATCATCGATGGTACAATTGTGGCGGATGCAGGTGACGACGTCCTGCAGCATGCGGCGTTCCGGCTCATGAAACAGCACGTCATTGGTGACGACGGTGGCAACGCCTGTACGCTCTGCCATGTGCGAGAGATCATAAAGCCGCACCTGATCGTTCGGACGGCGGCGGAGGCTCATGGCCACGTAGGCTCGATCACCAAAATCAGCTTTCAGCCGCCGCAGCCGAATGGAGAGGACTTCATCCGCAAGGTCCGGTAACAGGATGACCAGCAGCCCTTCACCATAGGCAACCAGGTCGCTCCATGTCAGATGGCATTTTCCTTTGCCCGCCGCTTTCTTGCCATGGGTAAGCAGACGGCACAGCCGGCCGTAGGCGGCCCGATCTGTGGGATAGACAAGCACGGAGATGTCGTCTTCCAGGTCGAGCCTGCACCCGATGACGAGCCGGATTCCTGTTTTTTCCGCAGCCCGATAGGCGCGCGGGATTCCGGTGAGGCTGTTGCGATCCACAATGCCCAGGGCCTCGATGCCGAGGGCTTTTGCCTGGGCAAACAAATCCTCGCAGGAACTGACCCCCCGCAGGAACGAGAAATGCGATGTCACCTGAAGTTCGGCATATTGAGCGCTCATCCGAATAGCCCGTGCATAAACCAGCTCAAGGAGCCGGTATTGGCGTGCTCACCATCACCGTAGCGGAAAATCCAGAAGCGCTCGCCTGCCTCATCCTCCACGGTGAAATAATCGCGAACTGCAGCCTGTTCGCAGTCGCGTTTCCACCATTCACCGAAAACGCGTTCCGGCCCATCGGCCCGTTTCACCAGACGGCGGACACCGCGCCATGTGAAGCTTTTGGGCGGATGATCCGGCAACAGTGCCATTGTCTTGATCGGCTCCGGGCGGGCAAGGAGGCGAACTGGACGTGGCCAGTGGTCCGGCCAGCCGAGAGGATCAGCGGCAGACTGTGCAGCAACCATCTGGACGGAACGTTCGGGTACATCGCTGGCGACTGCCGCATAACGATAGACCTTGTGGCCGCGGTTGATGATGACATCGACGGTTTCACCAATATCGGCTTTCGCATCATCCAGCAGGGTGGAGCGCGCCTGCCCCACCACCAGCGCTTCCGCGTGGGTTGCCGTCAGAGTCATTTTCTCGATGCCGAAACCGGGGTCGATCGTATCGATCCGGTCGCTCAAGAGGCGGGTCAATTGCTTGACGTCGCGAACCGGTTTGGAGGTTCCGGCGCGGATGGCCTGCAAGCCGCTATCGACCCGGTGCAGCACGAGATCGACACGTCGTGCGCCGAGGCCACGCTTTTCCAGCCCGAGACAAAGCCGGCGAACGAGCTTTTCGGTGTATCGTGCGATGGTCTCGGCAGCAGAAATGGGTTCGGCAAAGAAGCGAAAAACTTCGACCAATTCCGGCACGCGGATCGGCTCAATCGGTTCTGACAGCAGGCCATGAGCATGATCCAGCCTGCGACCCACCTGCGGGCCGAAACGCAGCGTGACCGGCGCACGCGCTGTTGCCATCAACTGCCCAATGTGGCGAAAGCCCAGCACTTTCAGATCGGCCACGGTCCTCGGCTCCAGACGAAGAGCCGCCAAGGGGAGAGATGCGAGTGCGGCAAAGGCACCCGCTTGCGGCACGATGGTTGCGGCATCCTTGCCGAAGCGAGCCAGCGCATGCGCGGCACCCCAGCTGTCGGCAATCGCAGCACGTGCCGTAAAGCCAAGCCCGTGCAGGCGGTTGATCATGCCGGTCAGCATCAGATGTTCGTTGCCATGCAGATGGTCCGCACCCGTCGTATCCAGCACCAGACCATCAGGCGGATCAGGCGCGACAATCGGTGCGTAGATCCGCAGGAACCAGAAGGCGAGGTCCCGCAGCGCTTTGGCATCCTCGGCAGCCTGCAACTCCTCCACGATGAGGCCGGGCAGAATGGCCTGCGCCTTGCTGACCGGCATGCCGAGCCTCAGGCCAGCCGATGCTGCCGCAACATCCTGCGCTGCGATTACCCGACGACTTCCCTGTCTGGCAATCATCACCACCGGGCGGTCAAGCGGTGGCGCTTGTTTGCCAAGCGTCCTGCGGTAGCGGTCTGTCGACCATGTCGGCAGGTAGAGCGAGACGACCCTTTGCATCACAGGCTTCCACTTCAAAATCGGCACATTCGCCGCCACGACACCGCAAAAGCTCCAGAAACCAACGCGCCCGACCCACCCCCTGCACCGGCAAGGGTGTGGAGGGCCGCACGGAAATGCGCCACCGCGTGACGGCAGCCGTCGGCTGTCCGAACTCAACAGCACCGGATGGATGACGCCAGCGACGAATTGCGAGACCGACGACCCCGGACCCTTCCGCCGCCAATTGCAAACGTCGGGAGATGGTCATTGGCAGTTTCGACACTTCACCCACCACTGCCCCGAAGCCGTTGCAGCGCAAGCCCTCTTCGAAACAGTCCAGCACGCCTTTTTCATCGCGACACTCCACAATGATCAGGCGGTTTTGCGATAGGCCCGCCTGCGTCAAGGCAGGCATGAACAGATCAGGCCGGGTCACGCACCAAAGAATTTTGCCTTTCACACGTGCGGCTATGCCTGCGGAAAACAGCGCCGGAGCAGCGCCATCCACGGCACCATTGCCGCCACCGCTGACCTCGTGCAAACTTCCGAGCTTCAAGCCGCCGCCGGGCAGATGCTCATCAATGGAAGGAACACCGAAAGGCAGGGTTTCATGATGCCGTACCGGACCTTGCGTGATCCGCTCCAGCCGCTCCCGCAATTCTTCGACAACCAACTGTTCGGCGCGTTTATGCATGACACAACACTTTTAGAGGCACTTCACGCTTCAAAAACTACTTGTTCACTTTTTGTTCCTATTTCAGCAAAGAGTCAATAAGCTTTCCCGCGTCCTGTGGATAAGACAAAAAGACGTCTCCATATTGATGAAAGTCAGCGCCCCGGCACAGGGCGCATGGCCACGCCAGAAAATGCGCCAGCGGCCACACGCTTTGGCAGCGTCAGTTTTCCTGCTGAATAATAGAGCAGGAAAGAGCCGATCTGATAGGCGAAGATAATGTCGATTTCCACGAAGGATCGCACAACGAACAGCGCGCAAAGAGCAAAAAGGATCAGTCCCTGCGGATCGCGGTTGCGCACCAGCACAGAGCGCAAGTGCCCGAGGAGCGTTCCGTACAGCACCATAACCAGCAGTGCCAAGCCAACGAAGCCATTCTCTACGACGGTTTCGATATAGGTATTGTGGAAGTGAAAACCGCTGCGCGTGGTGATGAAGAAATCGTCCCACAGACGCTCGGCATCATAAAAGCCCACGACCCAAAAGCCTTGATAGCCTACGCCCAGGATAGGAGAGGCTTTCGCGGCCTCGATGCCTTGCTGCCATAGATAGGTGCGCCCGGTCAGTGTCGAGTCCTTGCCGAAAATGCCAAGCACCGCATCCAGCAGGCCAAATTGCAAAGCCGCCACCACAAGCAGGCCACCTGCGCCCACCAGAGCAAGAAAGATCATCTTGCGATTGGCGGGAGACAGCATGCCCATGGGCATAAAGCCGATGATGAGAGCAACAACGGCGGCCGTCGTGATGACTGACGTGGCCGATTGTGATGCCAGCAGGCAATAAGCTGAGAGCAAGCCTGCCATTCCGGCAATACCAAGCCAGATCATGTCGCGCTGACGCAGCACCAGCACCGAGGAGGCGGCAAAAATCACACCGAGAGATGCATAGAAACCAAGCTGATTCTTGGAGGAAAAAGCACCGACGAAACTGAATGTGCCATCCAGAGCATCGAAAAGATAAATACCGAACAGCATGGAATAAAGCAGAACGACAATAATGCCGATAAGCGCACCGCGCGTCAGTGTGGTGATCGAGATGACGCGCATCGCAATCAGTGCGCAGACGATATGCGTCATATATTGAATGGATGCCCTCATGGTTGTGGACATGGCGTCCGACCAGAAACTGGAGAGCACCGCGAGAATACCGAAACCGAAAATCCAGAGGTAACGGGTGTAATTGCCCAAAACACGACGGTAATCCACCAGAACGAGTGGGAGCCACACGGCGTAGTAGGCAAGGACCGAGACCATGCCGAACTTGGATGAATAGGCGAAGACGAAGAATGACAGCGCCACCGCCGCCATTCCGTAAAGGCCGTTTCTATCCGGATCGATCAGTGCCGATTTGGCAATCCGCATGTGGGCCTCACTGCATCAGAACGTCTGATGACACCTTTATCACATCACCAGGCTGAATGGATGTGGTTTCGTCAGCCTTGATTTCCTTCGATGTACCGTCCTGTTCGCGAACGATAACGTAGGTGATGGTCGCCGACTTGCCCGAAGGATCAAAGCGAATGGCCTCGGCTGATTGCGCCAGTGCTTCGGAAATCAATTCGCGGCTGGTGCCGAGTTGCAGGTTCAGCTTCTGCAGTTCAGCTTCTGTATCCTGCAATTCCTTGGAGCGCTGAGCGACCCAATCATTGCGCAGGTTGATCTCGTCCTGCATTGCCTTGTTGATATCCTGCTTGGCGCGCAACGAAGACGTATCGATATCGAGAAGCGTGGACTCCACTTCGGCGGCACGCTCTTCGGCAGAAATCCGCCGCTGGGCAAGGGCAAGACCCTGCTCATTCAGCCGGTTTACCTTTTCCTTGTCCTCATTGGCCAGTTGCAGCTGACGATTCTGGGTTTCCGACTTCTTTTGCAGGGATTCGACTTCCGTTTCCAGAAGCTGCCTGAGATCGGTCAGGGCCTTCAACTGAAGCGTATAGCGTTCGCTACGCGACTTCATGAGAGCATTTTCGCTCTCCAAGAGAGCATCGATATTCAGGATTTTTTCAAGGGCGGGCGTCTTGGCTATTTCCGTGTCGCCCCTCACCTCTGCCTGAAGCCGAGCCTGCCGTGCCAGAAGACGACCGCGCTGGTCGTCATAGACGGCAGCATCGCCACGGGCATTGATAAAGTCGCGTGCAAAGCGCTGGCCAGCATCGGAACGGCGCAGACCGCCGGAAAGGCTGACAGCCTTCAATACGGTCAGATTGGGGGCATAGGGATATTCGCCGGGGGTCTGAACATCACCGGTCAGGAACACCGGGCGGAATTGAGAGATTTCGACGGAGGCAGACGGCAGGTTGCGCAACGCAAACTTGCTTTGCAGTTGCGCACCGATCTCTTCACCCACTTGGCCTGTGGTTTTACCGGCAACGTCCAATTGGCCGATGAATGGCAGGGACAGCGAACCGGATGCGCCAACGGAATAATCTCCGTTGATCACTTCCCAATTGCGGATAGTGCCATCGGCAGGCTGCCATTCGGCAACGCGAATGCGCAGCTTGTCAGCGGTGCCGAGAAGATATTGCTTGTCCTGCGCAAATGCCTGGAGAGGAGCAATGAAAACCAGCGACGCTGTAACAGCAAGCGCAAAGAATTTGCGGGACGCAACGTTTTTAGAAAAGCCGGTGGCGATGCCAACCATCTTGAACTCCATATTTACGATCGCAAGACCGCGACCGGATTACGACCAGCTTATAAGGGCCGGTCGCAAATGCCACATAGGGTGGCGGCAATATCTTTTGTGCAAAACGACGAACGATGAAATTTGTTCAGTAGCTGCCACGAGACATGCAAACTGCGGGAATGGTTTTAACGATAATCGAAACGTCCTGCATCATCGACCAGTTGCGCACATATTGCGTATCGAAGTCGACGCGCTCCTTGTAGGAAACGTCGTTACGACCGCTGATCTGCCACAAGCCAGTCAGGCCTGGACGCGTGCTGAGATAATAGGAAGCAGCGCCTTCGTAGTAGTTGAGCTCTTCGTCAACTACGGGACGTGGACCGACAACACTCATTTCGCCACGAAGGATATTAACGAGCTGCGGCAGTTCATCCAGGCTGAGCTTACGCAGAACGTTGCCGATCGCTGTGACGCGTGGGTCGTTCTTGAGTTTACGCGTAGCTTTCCATTCCTCGGCAGCTTCAGGGTTTGCTGCAAGGTACTGACGCAGAACTTCATCACCGTTCATCACCATGGTGCGGAACTTCAGGCAATGGAACATACGTCCATTATGGCCGACGCGGCGGTGCCCATAAAATGCGGGACCACGGTCAGAGAATTTTACCATAGCCATGATCATCAAAAAGATCGGGCTAAGGATGAGGAGTGCTAGCAGGGCTGACGAAACGTCAAAGCTGCGTTTAGCGATTCCTCCGATTGGAAAGCTCAGGTCGGTATCGTCTGAGCTACTAAGCGGCGAAACAGCCGATCGTGTCGCGGACTTCATAGAGGAAACTCCATTTATGTTTTGCGATGGTCGGTACCCGTTGGGCGCATCAATGAGACTAGATGAGACAGCAAGGCTGTGACCAGAATTTGATGGTTTTGAATTTTTTGTGAGGCAGGGTGCCTTAGTCTCGGCCCATGACGGCCTCAGAAATACTCACAAAAGAACTGTTCACAATATTAACCGAACAAAAAACAACAACGACCCCACCTCTACGGTGCTTCACGTTCGGAAAGCTTGTGTTTACTCGTGTATTAAGAGGGGCGTTACCTTGCATATAGTCTTATGGCGTTCTGCGTTGCGACGTGATTCCAAGTCCGCTTTGTCAAACAACGAAGCTTAAAAGGCCAAAAAATCTATTGTGCAGCGCAATAAAATTGCGGCGTCGCACACTCAAAAAGACAGGCAATGTCTGTATTTTTATGAAGAAAAATTAATCTTGTCTTCGAAATAATGGATTTACATTACAGAACTGGACGCAATCGTGACGCAAATGCGGCAAAATAATGGCGCATTGAATTTGCATAGCTCTTAATAATGCACGGCGAGTTCTCATATTAGCGACGCTCTGGAGAATCTCCCGTTTGGCACCCTTCCACCGCACCTTCGCCCCCTTAAGTCCTTCCAAACTAAACAAAGCTTATATTTTGCGGGACGCAAGTGGAACTTGCCGCCACCCGCAATCTCAGCAAGAAAATCGACCTCCAAATGTCCGTATCGATGACACCGGGCACCTCATGCGTCACTAAAATGTCTGCCTTTGGCCTTGCGAGGACATTTGGATCTTCAGGAAAAACGGTAGATCGATGAAGCAAAGGCAGGCTGCCACGCAACGCATCCCGTGCGTGAAGCGCCATGGATCCTCTGCGGATGAAGAAGTCTGGAACTCCTGCCCCATTTTTCGGATCCCACACGTCCGCATGGAACACTCCTCAAGACCAGCAATTCTGACGCCGTTGTCGACGACCCATCCGCTAAGGTTTCTGTTGGCAACGCCGCTTTGAAAAAAAATCGATTGTTCGCGATCCGTGTCATGATTGCCGTGTATCCAGTGAACGTCTAACACAGCGTCAATGATCGGTTGGATTTCCTCGTCCAACTGGCGCTCTAAATCGAGATCACCTAGAAATATAGAGATCGCTGGAACGCTGTGACGATTGCTTTTCCTAATAGCGGGGAAGTCATCGTGGGAGTCGCCACAAAAACCTATTTGGATTCAAAATCCGCATAAAAGGATGACGAGGTTCGCTGGATCCACGGTCTTATTGCAATGGCCTTGCCAAGACAGCTGGACGAGCACAGCAAACGATTTATAGGTCTGCCAGTGCCAACCGGCTACTCAGCAGCCACGAGTGTGCGCTGGCGAGCCCCTCGTCCTTTTCCGGTGCCGGGGTGAGCCTCGTGATCGCCGAGCAGATCTAGATACTGCGCAGGTACCGGAGTGACGACCGATGGCGGAGGAGAAGACGTCGCTGCCTTCACGCCAAGCTGGTAGCCACGATTGGGCCGTGTACGTCCAAGCAGCTGCACCGAAATTTCAGTCGCCAGGACCTCGGCCAAAAGGCTTGGCACAGCGTTTCCCAGCTGGCGTTGGGCGTCTGTCAACGTGCCGACGGTTTCAAAGTCGTCTGGAAATGTTTGGAGCCGAGCCATCTCACGCATTGTAAGACGACGATTATCCCAATGAAAGGGTCCGGTGGCAGGACCTGGCTGCGCCTGAATTGTCCAAGACGGTTCAGTCTTTGCCAACTTTAACATGAACGACCAGAAACGCGTTCGCCAGCCGAAAAGCGGCAGGCCCTCCCCGCGCTCTGTATGCCAAAGGTAATTCTGGCCTTCTGGAATGCTGGCGAGAAGATTTGCCCATTTACCTTTTAACTCAACTGACGGGTCGATTGACGCTGGTAGGTCGTGAAGTGCGTCCCAAGCGGTCAGGTAGGTTCGCAGTCCTTTAGCCAACAACTCGTCCCGACTGGCGTGGGTGGATGCTGGAAATGAGAACTCGTCGCCGTCACGTGAACCAATGACAATTGTGCGCTTGCGTAGCTGCGGTACTCCATAGTCGGCGGCGTTCACGACCGCGATATTGGCGCGATAATTTGTCCCCTCTTTCTCGTTGATCAAGGACAGCCGAGCTTGAATCAGCTGGAGGCCCTCGTCCTTGCCTTTAAAGCCGATACCTTCCACATTTTCTAATAAGAACGCTCGGGGCTTCGCCTCAGCGAGAACCCTCAAATATCCGTCGAGGGTTGCAGCGCGAGGATCGTTAAGGCGCTTAGCCTCACCCGTTGCCCAAAATCCCGATTTTGAGAAAGGCTGACACGGAGGGCCACCGATCAAAACGTCGACTTCAGTAGCCTTCAATTTGCCGGCCTTCAGGATCTCTGCCGTCGAAACGTTTGCAATATCACCCTGTATGACTGTCCAGTCTCTGTTGTGACGCAGGGTAGCGCAGCACTTTGCATCCATTTCCAAAGCCACGGCTGTTCGGAAACCAGCGGCTTCGAATCCGAAATCCAGTCCGCCTGCCCCGGTAAACAAACTGATCACCGACGGTTTGCTCATCCTTAAACCTTCATCTGAGAGGAGCTACCGGTCAGACCGCAACTCCTTTTGCCGCATAGGCCCTAGCAAAAACGTTAGCGGCTTGCGAGGACCATGTGTCGTTGACGCGGACATTATAATTGATTCTACCGTAGCATGAACTGTGAGCAGGAAGATCCGCCGACGGAATATATTTGAAGTCCCAGCTGCCCGAGATCGAATGGAGACATGCAGCGACAATATCAAAATCCGAAGGCTGGTAATACCTCGAACAAGGATCGCCCTTCGAGGCACGAGTTCTCTGGAAGTCGACTTTCGGATTACCAAACCTATCAGTTTGCCTCCCCACATTTTTGCACTCAAGCGTAAGCGGTGGACCATTTTGGTACCGGATCAAAATGTCAGGGCCGCCTTCTTCGTCAAGTCGTTCGCAATGGGTTACGCCGGTCGTGTCGGTGAGTGTGGCCCGCAGGTGCTCCTCTGCGACCCACCCGCGCACTGCCATTTTAAGGCGACTTGCACCCGAGATGAGATCCATGATCTCGTCGGGTGACAATTCAAATTGCTTCGCCAGCGGATGGATATCTTTTTCCACGGCTGCACTGATCAGCATTGGCGGATGCGACGTGGGTAGCTGAGACATGTATCTCTCGCCAAGCAACAGACGGTCGCCGGGATCCAATCCTCGCCCGGCACGCTCGAACCGGACCAGATCCAGGAAATGAGCTTTGTCAGCCCCCGCAAGTGTCTCAAAAAGCGGGCCGTTGGCGCTGACACTTCGCTTGGTGCGTTGCCAGACATGCCAGCCCTTGGATTTGATCTCTTCAGCGTGCTCGTCTTTAAATTCCATCCTTATAAAAAATTTTGTCGGGCTGTGAAGGACCGGGTCGGCGGCAACGCAAAAACCATCTGTGGGGTCTATACCCACCAACATAGTGGTGAACATGCCAAAGGGGTCCTGCCAAAGATCGTGCAGGTTCTCTCCGCCATACGAGGCTTTGCCTCCATATTTAAGCTGAAAGCTGCGCTCGTCCGATGGTCGATTTTTTGTCGGAGTTCTTGTCGCAAGAAAAGCGTAAGCGACGATCCCAATTCGCTCGGCCGTGGGCGTCTCGAACGTTACCACGAACGGTGCCATGTCCGGCTGTGAAGCGTGAAGGATCTTGCATCCCGCGGCCTTGAGCGAATCCAGGATGAAGTCAACCAGCGGGCGGCGGGCCCATTCGTTGACCTTGTACGTTCTCAGACCTGGTATGATCATCTGACTGTTCACCAAGGAAATTAAAAATTATTCCTGGGCGATTCCTATAACCGACGCAAGTTTCCTTGCCGGGATATAGGTCGAACTCTGCTGTTTAAGGACTGAACATTGCAGGTTACTTGTGAGCACCGACAGAGAGATCGGCAGCAATGACGCCTCGACGCAACTCCAGGTCAAAACACGAGCTTCCGAAAATTAAAAAATCGGACATTTCTCGCTTGCCATAACTCCGGTTTTGAACTGACAATTCTATTAAGTTAACCGGCTCCCCCAATATGCAATTCTTAGCTCGTACCACCACCGCATGCGGTGAACGCTTTGCCGACGGCATTGTGCTGCCGCTTACAAACCAAGCCTCACTAGAAGACCGCTCCCTGCGCTTCAACCGGGGATCGGGCGCAGTAGCCCTCCACATGAGGGTTGGCTCATGACCGCTTATCACAACGAAAGTAGCCACTACCACGCGCAGTGGCTTCGAAGCTTGATCTCCGCAAACCTAATCGCACCCGGCGATGTCGATGAAAGATCGATTGCCGACGTCTATTCCGACGACCTCAAACCATCTAGCCATTTCTTTGCTGGAATCGGCGGGTGGTCCCGCACACTTGGCCTCGCCAGATTGGTTGATGTCGAGATCGCCTCTCAATGTCTCAATGAGACGCGGTCTGCTTCATGACCGCGTATTACAACGAAAACAATCCGTTTGCCGCACAGTGGCTACGCAACCTCATAGCAAAAAAACTGATCGCGCCAGGCGATGTAGATGAAAGGAGCATTGTCGATGTTCAACCGGACGACCTCAAAAACTATGGCCAATGCCACTTCTTTGCCGGTATTGGGGGATGGAGCCTCGCAGCCCGCCTCGCCGGATGGGACGACGAGCGTCCTTTGTGGACTGGCAGCTGTCCATGCCAACCGTTCTCCGTCTCAGGCAAACGAGAAGGTTTTAACGACCCGAGACACCTCTGGCCAGAATTCAAACGGCTCATGGCGGAGCGACAGCCTTCAGTCATCTTTGGAGAGCAATCTGCGGCTGCAGCTGGTTGGCTCGCCCTCGTGCGAAGTGATCTGGAAACCATGGGTTACGCCATGGGGGCAGTCCCGATGGAAGCCGCGAGCGCGGGTGCGGAGCACTTCCGAGATCGCTATTGGTTTGTGGCCGACTACGACAACTCCGAGTGGCGGACAGACGATACCAGCGGGAACGTCTCTGTCGGGGAGGACGCCAGATGGCAAGAAGAGACAGGTCACACTTCAGAACGTCGTCCTGTCTTTATGGAGCACGCTTCGCGCTTCGGATGGGGAGAGGGGTGGACCGAACATGAGTTTCGGAGCCGCGGGTTCACCGCTTCCCTCGCAAGTTTTCGCGGCAAGCAATATTTCGAGTGCTCCGACGGAAAATGGCGGGCGCTCCCTTCACCCAGAGTTCGCTGGCTGGGAAATGGGATACCCGGCAGAGTGGATAAGCTGCGCGGACTCGGAAATGCCATCGACCCGCGCCCGGCGGCAGAGATGATCAGAGCGTACATGTTCGCGGCCTAAGAATTTTGAGGTGAGCCCACTGGCTACGTGGAAACGAGATTCAAAAAACGAACCAAAGTTGCCTACGTCCGAAGCGCGAAGCGAAGCCGCAGCAAGGGTCTGCGGCAAGGTAATCAGAAGGTCGATGGTCGCCCTCAATGTCTGGACGTAGCGGTATCGATGGACGAGGCGTCGCCTTCCACTTAATGTCTCTCCGCATTTAAGGTCGGCCAGCGGTCTATTTCTATAGGGTAGGCCGAAACATCACGAACGGATCAATATCGCGGTGCAGGAGCTAGATGGCCGCTTCTTGGCAGACATTCCGCACGGGCTCCAAGACGGTCGCGCTTAGCACACAACGCGACCCTCAAGGTCGGCCAGGCGATCGCAATACAAAAAGTAGCAAGGGACCACGTCCTAGTCCTCTGATCTAGAAAGCGTACCGTAGGGCGCAGTAAGGTTACGGGGGAAATTTGACTGTCGACCAAGCGCTGTCAAAACTGAACGTTGTTCGACGCAGCAGGTCGACGCTAGACCAAAGCACGCCTACAGCATCGTAGCGGCGATTGAAAAGCTACTCGCGTCCAAGAAAGAACGTCGCAGATGACGCCTCTGTACCACGACGAACCCTTCGGGAAGTTCCGACGGGTGCTCTTGATTTCGATTGGGCACTAGACAGCACAGACGGCTGAATTCCTCCTAGATCACTACGCGGCAGAGTTGCCGGAATTAGGTGGTCATTTTGGCGATGTAGGTTATTGGCTATGGATAGACGAAAGCCGAAACGGTATTAGCCCAAATCTCCCAGTCTATCGACGCAAAGCGTCCTGTCTCTCCCTGCATTTTTTTACCGATGCTTACGCCTTCTCACGATCGGCCGCCTTTTCAGGATCAATAGCCGAAACGCAGATTAGACGGTAACGCACTTGAGCAAATCGTTCACGGTCTCCTGTAGTACGAGTTGGTGTCATCCATTCGCTAGCATAGCCTGGCTCCGATCCGACTTGCGTCTTCATAACTTCGTCGACATGTGACATCGGCGTATCGCCCCAAATGTCTCGATCTTGTTCGTCGAAGAGTACGAAGTCGCCCTCGTCCATCAGGTACGTGTGGTTGATTTGAAATGCGAAGCATTTTGAATAGCCTTCGTCGATCAGCTCAGCGAGGCATGCGGAGGATGTCAAAATTTTGGCCTTTCAACAGTAAAAAAGTCCTTACTAAAAGGGTGCCTCGATAGTTTCGTCGGCGCAATAAGTCTGCGCACGAATATCAAAATCGTCGGCGCAGTTTTTTGCCATGAACCACCAGCCAACACCGACAGGCAGGACAAATGACGTTACGTGCTCATACGAGATAAAGGCTCGCGAACAGGGTTTTGCGGGGGGATTACCTTCCGACTGGATCGTTGCGGACACTTAGACATCCTTAGACCCAAGACCCTCGATATTTCAGACTGTCATGTTCTAATATGTGGCACCTAAAATTATCAGCGAAGCAGATGCCGTTGAGCTCCGTTATGCCGAGGAGGCCGATGCCGTTAGCGTTAGTCTCCAACTGAAATGACCTGGATTCTAAGAGACGGAACGTTTCTTCGGCCTCAACTCTACTCTCAGCCTTGATGTACACCGTCGCTCCAACGAGCGCCATTCCGGTAATCAGCCGGTATTTTGATGCCCCCGTTGAACAGTTGGATGATTTTAGAAAACTGCCCAGAGGGCCGTCGTCACTGAGGCGCTTGTCGTCTAATAATCCCCAAAAGTTGAACGTAGTTGCAAATGTCAAGGTCGCGAGCGTGGGATCCTTGAAGTCACGGTCAGTGAATAGGTCGTTCTCAGGAACCGTCAATGCAGTTTGTTTTGCGTGATTGGCCATCTGCGCGGCCTCGGCCTTCGATTGAGCCACGAAGAAGACCTTGGAAGAGATAAAGATATCTGAAGAATACATCTGCATATAAGCAGTCTCGATTTCACTCACAAAATTGTCGTCGCGAATTGTCGCCGGTGCAAGCGTAAGAATTTGTCGCTGGCTCAGACAGTCTCGCAAGCCAAGTATTGCGCTAAACGACACAGGGCATTACCGGCCCTAATTATTCTCTCCGTCCCTAGTGACGAGATGTTCTGGCTTCTGATGGCTTCAAAGTTCCTGGATTCCCAAAATGCTGAAACCTGAGTACACGTCCACCAAGCAGTACGCTGCTTCGGAAGACATAGACCCGTAGAATTGTTTACGACATGCCTTCTGCCTAATCGCCACGCGGAAAAGGTTGCCGGATAGAACATTGAGGCGGTCTTTTATGCTAACATTTCGCATACAATGAGACCGCTTCAAAGCAGAGCGCTTTCGCTCCCCTTCAAACGTTCCTCGTCATTCTCTCTCTCGCATTAGAAATTGACCATTTAGGCTTGGCTAACGCTTCTTCGATTTTGGCGTTGAGCATCCCGGGATTTGAGACAAGCTGAGACCACAAGACCCATGTGGCATATCCGGCGTCAATATTATCCTGTAGCCGCGCGGGCTTCCAGGTTCCTGTGCCCTCCCACGAAATGCTTGGCAACCCGATACCAATAAGGCCCATCTCCTGGGCAAGGGACGCCTGAATTTCCCAGTCAACGTAGCGCCGTCTCGGCGTGTCCAATCCACAAAGTACAATTGTGCATGAACTGCCGTGAAGGTAATGGTCGCGGATGCGCCTCATTATATAATCGAAACTGGCACTATCTATCGCTCGTTCAAGCGAGTTGTCGGTTATTGTCTCCAAACCGTCGTGGAAGTGCGCTGAGAAGCTATTATAGGCAGCCTGGTCATTCTTGTGATGATAGCTTACGAAAACTTTTCGACGTTTAGGCGGCTGGACGTACCAAACCATAGCAGCTTCTCCAATCGCGCGACATTAGGTTGGAGACTCGCCAGTAGCCGACTCAACCACGACCCTTCACGAACCGACGAGTCGCATCCGTTTTGACAACTCGGTAGGACACGTAGTCGTGATTTAATATCTTGTAGTCTACGATCAGCTTCCGAGCCAAAAGAAAGCTCAGAGCAGGGTTCATCCGCCTGCAATCCCAGCCGTATTGCTTCGCGACCTTACTAGCTTCGTAAGGCATTTTAGGATCATTGATTAAGTCAGCGGCAATCCTCAAAGCATCGTCTTCTGGCGACCAATCTTTAAAATACTTGTCGAACTCAGCAAACAACTCTGCTTTCGGCAATACGCTGCCAAAGCTCTCCACCACGACGTCACGCAACTCATGAATCGCGTCCTCGACATCTTCCTGTGAGGCATCAACTGCCTCAGTAAGTTCCTTAATGGTCTTTTGAGGGTCAGCGAACATCGCTGTACGGGTCGATTCCACGAATACTTTTGCAACTGCTGTCGCAATTTTGGAGAAACGTGTAGAGTGAAACGAGGACACGCTTGGCGGGGATCCGAGTTGCGGCTTGTGCGATACCCCGTAGATAGCATTCACCAGATCGCGAATGTCACCATCCAACGTAGAGAGAGATATTTCTGGGGCGTGCTTTCCCGTCAGCAATGGCGGAAGTTGCTCTACTGACACAAGGTGTCGAATTGGTATGAATTGGGCATTTCCATTGATTTGGCGAATTAGGCCAGCATCTATTTCTTCTTGAACCCAAGGTCTGTGCAACGAGCCCGGCGAGATAAGCACGACAAAATGCGTGCAGTTACCCAGCCCGTCATCAATCTTGCGCCGAAGACTATCACCGGGTCCAATTTCCCATTCCGCCCACCATGTATCGATGCCTTTGGCCATCAAACCTGTGGCAATCCTTTCTGCCAGCTCGCGGTCTTCAAAAGAATAGCTGAGAAAAGCTTTGGGAGTGCCAGAAACTCGAGACACAAACTGCGTTACGCCCTGTTCATTTTCTGACATATTTTCTCTAACAATCTCAAGGAGTTCGGAACTGCCCTCAACGTTAACTCTAATGTCTTCAAGGCTGTCACCTAGAACTAAAACAGTTGGAAATTCGCCGCTAACTGGATGCCGTATTGCCGAAAACCGCTCCCACAGCTGGTCTTTAACGCTTCCGACTACGGTATTCTCGATATCCACGGTTAAGTCCTTAGAGTTACTACGTTTTCCATCATACGCGATTACGGTTCGAACGATCCAATAACCAAGGCACCTACTCAACGAAACACAGCGTTCTTCTGCGGATCGACCCGCCCTACAAAGACTGCGGTTGCCAGTAATTATCAGTTTCGAAGAATGACCCGGACCAAAGAATGCTAGCACTGAAAACACTGGTAAACCGCGAGGTCGATCTACCCCAACGTTATCCGAGCAAAAGCTTGGACACCCTACCATGGCGGATCGCCAACGGAATCCAAGGACGCCCATCCACCATCCCAGGCATCCAAAACGCTGTCACTGTGGAGGTGGGCACACTATTTTGGAAGACTGTGAGCCCACCGATGCCACCAAAGCCAAAAGCATGTTCCCTGCAGGTCTCTTGGTCTCTAGAGTCGAGTTTATCGAAGTTCTTTTCCCACCTGTCATGGGCGATGAGCTGCTCTCCGACTTTTGTCAGATATGCGCGAAGTTTATTGGACCAACTAGGAGTTTCGGTAATCTCTGACACGTAGGAGACACCCTTAAAGCCCTGCAAATCCAAAATGTCAGCCGTCTGATGAAGCGTCTTCGCTGCATTACTGTGACCGAATGCGACCACGATGCGGAAATTGGTAGTCGCGAAAACTGAAAAGTCCTCGTCTTTCAATTCGGTGTGAAGACCAGCCTCGCTTTGCATCTTTTCTGGCCATAGCTTTCGATTCGAGCTGTGAAATGCGTGAAGCTGAGCTGCAGCTTGCGTTCCCGAAACGCTGTTGTCATCAACGAACACAATCGTCCGTTCGCCCAAAACTTTTAAAGCGTCCTGCAGCGAGTTGGCAAATTCGATATTGTCGCTCGTTTTGAGATGTTGTCTCAGCGGTGAAATTAACGGCGCACCGCTCGAAAGTGATAGCGGCACGACGAGCAGCTTTTCACCTGTTTCCGACAACGATTTCAACTTGGGAGCGAGCAGCTCCACGACATGGTTGCGGTCAACAAAATTCCCGCGTTTCATGGCGGCAATCAGATCAGAACGCAGTCCAGGCGGGAATTGATCGACAAAGGCACGTATAGTTTTACGGTCAACTGACCAGCCTTTCTCTCCGGCAAACTTCTCGATCTTTGGAAAGGCATCCTCTACCTCGTCCAAATCTGTCTTCAACGCCAAACTTGGGAATTCATCAAAGTAGCTGGCACGTGCGAGGTCTTCCATGATCACACCCAGCGCAAACCGATCAAGACCTGTTCGACGATGAACACCGTCCATGTCCAAAACGGTAAGTCTGCGAACCAGGAACTCAAGCTTCTCGAGCTCTGGCTTATCGTCTATGGAAAATTTGGTGGAATCGAACTCAAGAGACAGGCGATATAGAACGGCACGCGTTGCAACAGAAACAATCTCGCGCCAATTTGAGGGCGCCATAACGTATCCGATCTGCCTAAAGTGATCTGACGCGTCGCTCACCCCCCGAACGTTGGTCAGCTGCCCGGACGAGAGGACTTCGCCGTGTTGGAAAACCGGGGCGTCCGAGTTTTTGTGATCAAGACCAGCTATGGTGATCAGCGCAACGTGGGATAATTGCCCTGTCGGAACTTGCTTGTTACCCGCGTTTGACAAAACATCTCGAATCCTGACCGCCTCTTTGATAACGGAATTCTCAAATGTGACACTATCTATTTGGCCGCTGAGGTCGCGCGTAAATTTCTGGCGGAACGGTTCTGCAATTTGGTCGACAAAAGAACGATAGGACGTAATCCTGTCAGGACCCCTGAATACGTCGGGAAATATATCGGCGATCGGCGCTATCGTTGCAACAAGCGCAGTGCCTAACGCGCAAGCCTTCTTGGGCATTTGTCTGTCGCGAAGAGATGAAGCGAGACTTGCGACCTCTGATATCGGTGATCCAACCAGAGAATCCAATACTGCGTCGTCGGTTAAAGCCCAAATATGCAACGCGTCGTTTACAGCTCCAGCGTTCAACCTCAACGCACGGGCAAAGATTGCTTCGGCAGTACGCGTGAATGAATGCAGGTATACACGCTGGTATAGCATGGACCTAGCACGTATGATCTCGTCATAAGTGTCCCAGCCAGATGCATTTAAAGCAAATATAAAGGTGTCGTTCCCACCGAAACGAAGCTCTTTAGCTTTTTCAGGCTTAATACCTAGAAGTGCACTACCAAGAAATACTCGAGACACATCAACACCGACGGGAATCCCGCAAGCCGCGGCATCACGATTGACGTAATCGATTTTGTCAGCATCGACTGAAGAAGATGATATAAGACCTTGGATGTTTCCACACTTATCGTGCATCCTTCGACCTGCGATCATGCAGACTATTCGCGCCAAGGCCATGTTATCGTGGTTTGAGCCATGACAGACGTATTTAGAATAAAAGCGCTCGAAGCGGGGAGACAGAATTACCGCGATCGAGATAGCCTCAGATAGCGAAACTTTGGCCTTTAGCGCATCGTTGATCCTATCGACGAATTCTTCGAATTCCAGACCACCGAAAACGAAATGGCTTGGGGCAGATGCAATGGCTGTTTCTGCGGCATGTGAAAACGGCAAATGTCCGATGTCGTGAAGCAATGCAGCGTGCACTAATTCATCTGCTTTCAGGGGCTTCAGATCTTGTAGTTGTTTATAACCATCCAGATAATCGGCTTGCATCTCAATATCACCGGCTCGGCGGTCGATGGCATCGAGAAACTTTGTGATCACGTGAGCCATTCCAACCGAATGCGGAAATCGCGAGTGTTCGGCCGATGGATACGTGAGATACGAAAAGCCTAGCTGCTTAATCCGGCGCAGTCGTTGAAGTATCGGAGAGTCGATTAGGCGCATGGCACTAATATCGAACTCCATCATACCCCAAACAGCGTCTTTCAACGCCTTGTGCTTCGCTCCGGTGCTCGAAACACTAAGAATGCAACCTTCCACATAGGGTTCGGTGAAACCAATCCGATCAAGAACATCGTTCACGATATCCCCAAAGGGACCGTTTTCGTGATATAGCTCTCTCTCGAGGCGAACCGCTCCGGAAACGCTTGATTGATCCTGCATCCTAGAAGCTTACTCGGCTCTCTCTATCGAACAGCTCAAAAGCTTCGTTCACAAGAACTGACTGTTCATCGGTGAGCTTCTTTAACTCAAATTCTGCCGTAGCTTGCGGAATAGCAAAATCAACAATCTCATAACTTGGATTTGAAACCCGAGTTAGATAGCCCTGCGCGGATCTGAGTTGGAATTCCCAATTTTCGATGCTTCCTAAGGGTGACGGACGCAAACTGCTCGCAACTCGAACCCAAGGAACGACTTGCTTCCACGGGATCTTTCTATCTTTAAAATCCTCAATCGCGCGGTCTAGCAAATCTACGACTGAGGTCAGACCTCTGCGAGTGCTAGGATCTTGAGGAGAAAGACTCTTCCACCCCTGCTCCACCAACTTGGCCACAAATGCTTCCACAAAACGTTCAGTGGAAACGGCGGCTGAAGGATCCAATTCCAATGTTTTCATCTTAGCCTCGGCAAGCGATTCTCGTACATCCATCCTGTATATTCTTCCATAAATGTTAATAGCAAAACCACTCGACAGACGTATCAACAACTGAATAAGAGAACAAAGATAGAACTCACCACTAATTTTGTCAATTTAAGGTGGCGCTGCGCCAAACACAACACACCTAATTATGCCCATTAGCGCTCGTCCGATCCGAAACCATCAATTGAGACACCACTCGCATTGCTCTCTGGCTCCGATATGAGGCGAATACGCAGTCTTCAGACCTGCTCTCTGATACAGCACTCGGCTTCAAACGTAGCTTTCAACGATTACCAAACATCCAAGATAACTTCTTACGTTGATAACTCGTCCCATACCTAAAGGCCTGTTGCGTGCGCCTCGGTGAAACATCTAACGTATCCCGTGTAGTTGAAAGAAAGGGTGCTATAGGTGTCGTATCAGTGGGATGTATTTCTTAGCTATCCGCGCTCGCAGCAGGTGCTGCCTTGGATTGAAAAACATTTCCTCCCTTTGTTGCAGGGGCAGCTTGAGAATTTATTAGACTACGAACCCAAAATTTTCGTGGATTTTGCCCAAGCTACGGGTGTCCGTTGGCCAAACAACATCAGGGACGCGCTTTTGCGCAGTCGCGTAATGGTGGCGATTTGGACACCTCCCTATTTCCGCTCTGACTGGTGTATGGCCGAGTGGGAATCAATGCTGGAACGAGAAAAATATTTATACGATTCAGGTGTGATCCAGGCGAAAGGTCTAGTTTACCCAGTCGTCTTTTCGGACGGCAAGAATTTTCACCCTCGCGCGAAAGACACCATGCATAAAGACCTCAGTCATCTCAATTACCGGCACGACTGTTTCAGAGATTCTCCAAAGTATCTCGAATTTGACGATGCCATCAGAGCGATAGCCGAGGAACTCGAGGGACATATCTCTGCAGCCCCAAACTGGAATTCTGCATTTCCAATCATTAACCCAGATGATGTGGGGATCATGAATACTTCCATTAAATTGCCGAGGCTTTGATGGCAGGAACGGTCGTTACATTCTACTCCTACAAGGGCGGCGTAGGTCGCTCGTTCGCAATGGTCAACGTCGCCGCATTATTGGGGCGTTGGGGCTTCAGTGTCCTCTGCATCGACTTTGATCTCGAAGCGCCTGGCCTTGAAGATTTCTTCAGACCGTACTGCCCTTCAGAAATGTCATCGATGAAACAGGGTATGGTCGAACTCTTGAGCCATTTTGCAAAGACACGCCAGACCCCCCTTGAGTGGCGAGGGTACGTTGAAAAAATTCATCATCCCAACTTGACCGGCGTAGACTTCATCAAGGCGGGGTTGATGAATGAAAAATACATGGGCCGCGTTCAGAAACTGAACTGGACATCTTTATATAAAAAAGGTTTGGGCGAAGCACTTGAGACAATGTTCGAGGAGCTACGTGACGAGTACGACTTTATCCTCATCGATTCAAGGACTGGAGTGACGGACTTCTCTGGAATTGTAACCGCTCAGTTGCCTGATATATTAGCGTTCCTTTTTACGGCAAACGAACAGAGTCTTAATGGTGCAACGGATGTCGCTAATCGCGCTGTTGCAGTTAGAAACGACATGGCGGTCGACCGATCGCGGCTTATGCTGTTACCGATACCAGCACGATTTGAATCTCAAGTGGAATACCACGTGGCGCAAGAATGGCGTGAGCGATTTGCACGCGAACTAGGGGAATTCTACAAGGCGTGGGCACATAAGGCTGTTCCAGCCGAGAAACTAGTGCAGGCGAGTACAATCCCATATGTTCCATTCTGGAGCTTTGGGGAACGTATTGCGGTTGTAGAAGACAAAAGTGTTGATAACTCAGGGATCAACTACAGTATGGAGAACATCGCCGCTCTCATCGCTCATCGTCTGGGTCAGACTCGCCTGCTGGCCGAGTCGCGTGATGAATACGTCAGCGCCGCTCAACGCCTGAAGCCAAACCAACGGACATCTGTTCTCATCAGCCACGCGCATGAAGATAGTGGTGTAGCAGTGCAGATTGCTCGCCAGCTAGAGAGACAAGGTCTCTCTGTCTCGATGGATGTGCATGACTCCGACTTACGACATGATGAACTCAGAGTGCCGAACGGTGACACAAACTCGTATGTTCATCTTGTGGCCCTCATGAGCCCAAGCTCGGTTCACTCGAATTATTTCAGAGATATTCTCCGCACTTTCTTCCGGGAAGCAGCGTCGGATGAGAGTGATCGCCTCTTCATACCGGTTTTGTTACCTGGCGTACAAGAGACTGATCTCTCCCTCCAAATCCGTCAATATCGCCACGTGCGCTCCACTAATCCAAAAAATACCGCAGATACTATCGCGAGCTGGATACGTCCTCGCAGCTTACCAAAACCAAACAACACTGATCTGATGGTGCGCGTTACGAGTGATGGAAACGTCCCATTGGCAGGCGCACACGTTTGCGCGTTATCCGATAATGGTACGACGATAGAGATAGAAGTCGCAAATGATGGTACTGCTTCCGTTCAGCTTGTACCAGGTAAAGCATACAAGATCCTCGTGGCCCATGAGGGTTACAAATCGAAAGTGTTCGAAGATTTCGAGCCGGGCGTAGCGCTCAACATTCACTGTCAGCGGAAACGAAACGGTGGATCAGTCATAATTCAGTCTAGCGGCTGCATCCCGCATCTCGGTGGGAGACTCAACCCTGTCAAAGACACTTTGGACCGGACCTACCTATATGCGGACAAAATCGCCATCAACGGAGGAGAATCTCAGCCCGTAGCTTTCCAGATTGGTGAATATCTAGATATGGAGGACAGTTTCGGAAGGCGCAGTAGCATCGTTATCACCCTTATTGAGGGAAGAACCGCGCTCATCGAATATGAGAAACTGAATTAGAATTGCCGATCAGCTTTTGCATTTATTTGCCTCAAAGTGAAGCTATCCTTAGAGACATCATCTTCGAGTGCTGCGTCTCAATGGATTGATAGGGATTAAACAGCGTACTCCTTCAGTTCAGAACTTTGTCTGCACTTACCGAATATCGCGCACCACTTTGATGAAACTGGAAAGGATCATCAACGATCTGATTTAGATGTTCTGACTGTGAGCCTGTTAGCCAGTCCAAAAGCTCGCGACATTTATCTTCAAGAAAAACGCGATGTCCTCGAAGATTCTTGTAACCGACTGAATTCAGAACCTGCTCCGGGATTTCTGGCGCAGCTTTCCCGAAATAGAAAAAGTTGTCCGAAATTAGCACCCGGTCGGTCCCAGTGTCCGTTTTGATGTTATCGGCATCCGGTGAACCATCGGTACGACTGTGGTGAGAGTTCGCTTGCTGCCAACTACCGTCGCGCTGGTGATAAATGTTGTCGCCCAGCATCATTTTCCGGCTTCCATTGCGGACCGGTTTTTTGTCCCTGAACCGGGGATCTGACCAATATTCATCAAACTTTAGCGTTTCTGTAACCCGCATCGCGAAAATGCACCTGTTAACAGCTTTCAGCTTGCCCCCACCCATCCCAATAACCCAGTCCCCCTCACTCGCCATTCTTCGTACGACAGGTTTGCAAGTCGCGAGTGTACATACGCCATGGAAAGGATTGGGAGCGAAACCGAAATCGCGGGCGACAACGTAAACATATACAGCCATGAGTTAGCAACGCGATGTGGAGGGTGAGTGAACCGGTTCGCGTGTTGATCCATCCGGCTTTTTAAAATCGATGTTTGCGTTTCCTTCAACAGCATCAATGACAGCGTCGGGATTCCAGGCGACCAAATCGCTTCCATATTTCTCGAAAGCAGGCGGGATATCCGCTTTTGTTCCGCCTCTAGTGAATACACCAATAATGCGTTTTCCTAGCTCATGCGCTTTCTGGATTTCCCAGTTTACCCACCGACGAGCGTGAGTTTCTTTCCCAATTAGAACTATGACCGTAGATGCCCACCGCATCTTGATCCTGAGAAGCCGTTCGATAGCTTTGTCGCTGACTAAACCTTTCGCCAAACGCTCTTTATTGGCCGGTTTCGCCCGAATGGAGCTATTCCGAATTTCGTAGCCCTTTCGGGACAACGAGTCTGTCAGTTTGGTGACATGTTCGTCGTCAGCGTGGTGATGACTAATGAAAACGTGGCGGCGGCCGGCCATTTACTCCTCCATATGCTTGACGACTCAATTACCATAGGTTGAACTGATTTTCGATAGCTTGAGAGGCTGAAATGACTAGAAAACGATTCGTGATCGCCCGAAAAACCGGTGTACACGACGCAACAGGTGAAGTTGTCCACGTTCCTGAAAATGTGTCTGAGCCAACCGCCGCTTCTAGCGCCGTCATCGCGTTCAAAGGTCGGCAAGTGAATACAGGGGGCTAGGAATAGCCAACCGGCACCCTCCTCCGGCAGTTCACTGTCAGAGCTGCGGACCGGCGATATATTTCAGAGGGGGAAATGCTGATGTACTTACCACTGGGGCTAAACGAGTATCAAGCGCTCGCGGCTAGAAGTGACCGCACCCGCAACAAAGGCAATGGCTTTGATCTTCCCGTTCTTGGCTTAGTTGGCGAAGTCGGAAGTTTGCTTAGTGAAGTGAAAAAACGCCAGCGTGATCATGCAGCAATCGTGGGATACGAGCAGACCGTGCTTGAGGAACTCGGTGACACACTTTGGTATCTAGCTATTATTGCTGATCACGCAGGAATTCCTTTAGCGGTCTTGGGTGGGAGCGAAGCAGAGGGCGATTTAAGTTTCTCTTCCTTGCAGCCGCAACACTCGTTGCCGATGAATACTCCAAGCGCACAGTTTGAAAAGACGCTTTTGAGACTGACAGCCGCAACTGGTGAACTTGCGAGCACTGTCGATGTCGCACATGGCGATGTGCCGCAGTTGAAAATCCGCTTGGCAAAAATTCTCACACATTTGTTGCAGGCTGCTAATGACTCGGACGTTTTACTCGAGGACGCTGCCCGCGCGAACATTCAAAAAGCTGAAGACCGCTGGCCTCAGGTGCGGGTTTATCCAACTCTTTTCGACCAGGATTTTCCGTCTGATGAGCAACTGCCTCGACTTCTTGAGATCGATATCTATGAGCGCGAAGCCAGCAATGACAAACGATATGTTCTACAAAGCTGCCGCGGTCTGTTCATTGGCGATAGACTGACCGACAACATCATGGAACCCGATGACTACCGTTTTCATGACGTTTTCCATTATGCTTATTTGGCCGTCCTTGGATGGTCTCCAGTCACGCGTGCCCTTCTCAAACGTAAAAGGAAAAGTCAGACGCGCGTCGATGAAGGTGAGGATGGCGCGAGGGCTACGTTGATTGAGGAAGGGATTGCGACCTATGTGTTCGGAATCGCTAAGGACTTTGATTTCTTTGCTGACCAGAAACCGGGCGATCTCAACCTGACAATGCTCAAAAATGTGCGACAGTTCGCGCGGGGCTATGAGGTATATCAGACACCATTATGGCTGTGGGAGGAAGCGATCCTTCAGGGAAACCACGCATTTCGCTATCTCAGAGAAAAACGTCGCGGTCGGGTCAAGCTTGATGTAGAGAAGCGGTCGTTATCGATTGAGGAACTACCGGAATGAACACGACCGAGTTCGTTGAAACCCTGGCTGACCTTTCTTTTGAAAATGCCTTCAACCCGTACTCAGATGCATGCAACGATTTCGATCAGGACGATGCTCCTGCTATCCGCCGGATGAATCTTAAGCTTGTTCTTGATGCTGCGATCGACCGGAAAGTCGATTCAATCTGGATTGCCCGAGATCTTGGTTATCGCGGTGGCCGGCGTACAGGTCTTGCTTTGACGGATGAAGCGCACTTATCAGACCACTCAATGCTCTACGGCGACTTGCCTTTAATCCGTGCCACAAGGGGCCCTGCCTTGGCTGAAAGAACGGCGACAGTGATTTGGCAGACGCTGAACCGCATTCAAAAGCCTGTTTTCCTATGGAACGTGTTCCCGCTTCATCCACATGAGCATGGGGATCAACAGTCAAATAGATGCCACACGCGGTCGGAACGCCTTGCTTGTCGTTTTCTGCTCAGTTGGCTCATCGAGGTACTCGATCCAAAGGTCGTAGTCGCAGTTGGTCGAGACTCTCAGATGGCATTGGCTGAACTCGAGATTATCGCCACCCAGATACGTCATCCCAGTTATGGTGGGCAAAGCGACTTTATATCGGGGATAGAAGACCTGTACGGTCTGTCGTCCGTCCGCTCCAACTCTGAACAACTAGCGATGTTTTAAGCCTGCCAAAAGCCAAGGTTTCAAAGTGTAGGAAGCATTTGCTCCATAGCTGTGTGTGAAGATCGACAAATAAACGATCATCAGACAACCGGGTTCCGGAAGGTCGTTTCCCACTGGACATAAGGCAAGGTATCATCGGTCGTGACATTTTCCACAAACCGCCGTCGCTAATTCGACCTCTGATAGTTGATGAGCCCCAGAGCGGACGTCAAATACCTCGACGAGTGTGCCTAACCTCTTTAAGTCCTCTCCGATACGCCGCCTCCGCTACGTACCCGACCGGATCTGTTCTTCGACAACGCATACAGTCAAACACGTTCGCGAGTGTATTCTTCAGCTCAGGTACGCCGCCTCGCACCTTTGATTCGAAGCAAAAGAAACCGTCGAAATCCTTTTCTGCTTTTGTTCTGGGGAATTCACAATTCGGCTCCTGCTGCTCCGCTCACTTAGTTTCATCCTGCTCAGAATGTGACCGCCAGAGTACACGCTTTTGATCGCCAAACCCCAAAACCACTTGCCACTGGCTAAAACCCGCCGAATGATTGTTGAGAGGTGGAAGGCCGTCGCAAATCAGTACTTGTATGGCTGATGTCGAAGCGTCGGACTTCGAGCGTATCGTCAACACCGTTCCAGATCTTTGTATCGAACCTATTGGAGCCCCGTATATCGGATCAAAGAGGCTCCCTTCGTCCAATTCTATTCTGACGCCAGGAACGATAAGCCCGGACCATCGAACATTTCCCGTAAGGGGAAACGTCTGCCAGACGAATTGGCCACTCAACAGAACTGCACATGGCTCGTCTCGAAATCGTCCGATTAGGGCTGCCTCCTCACGATCATTACGCGGCAAGATCAGACTGCCAGGTAAAGCATCCGAAAAATATCCTACCGAAAACTCATCTACAGAAAGCATTTAGACCTCACCAACCGTTGCTCTTTAAAGGGCGAACAAGGATGCTCCAAAGAACCTCTGCAGCCCCCTCCTGCGAAAGCTTCTCTCCACGATGAGCACCAAACGAGGACATCCCCATGCTCTTGAGAAAAAGCGTTTGGCTATCGGCGTCCACCGAGATTGATTCATTCATGCTGGTGCTTGTCGTGGTCTCGCCCTGGGCATAATTGATACCATTGCCCCACGCCCCACCGCCCATGTAAATGGTTCCGCGTGAGACATCCTGACCATCCCGATAGATTGTCGCGAAAAATCTGTTGGCGTCGACACGGCGATACACTCCCTCATAGCCTGCGTTGCGATCAGCAAGTTCTGAGAGCGAATTCTCGAAAAACCGGCTGATATAATCAAATGTCTCAACTCTGAATGCGTCCTTATCGCGCTGGCTGAATTGCTTCGCTAGGCTTAAATTACTTGAGCGAGGAGCAGTAGCGGACTGCCTTGAACGGTCAGATATCACCTGGGGCAGCGGACGAGAGACTGATCCTTGACGTTCGGAAATTCGTTCCGCAGCTTTGCGCACAGCTTGGGCGACTTCCAAAAGTGCAGCATCAATATCCGTCCACTGTGTGACGGGCCGACCATCTTCAGGAATACCTTTTAGCTTCCCAAACGGCGCATGCTTCCAATCGCATGCACGCAGGATGACCGGAATGACTATCGCCTCATTGCGTTCATGCCTTTCCATCGCTCGTTTCATTTCGATGTCGTAGCAGTAATCAGAGGCAAGAAAATCAGCGCTAACTAACAGCAGGATGATTTCATCCTTGTTTATGTGTTCATCGATTTCACGAGCAAAGTCATCGCCCGCCCCTACTTTGCGATCATGCCATGTCTCGATCACATTCTGACGCTTTAGCATCGACAGTTGCGTTTCGAGCTGATTTCTAAGCGTTCCATCGACATGCGAAAAGGAAAAGAAAACTGTAGGCATGCTGGCCTCTTCTGGTTGATATCGATGTGCAGCAGGCGCACGTGTTAAACTATGGAACTATTTTATGCCTATCGCGCTAACCAGGAACGCAATGTTGTCTTTTCATTGCCCAACGACTTTACAACATAATAACGGTCTCGCAGACCATCGCTCTCGATCACGATGCGGTCGTAGAGTCCCAAATATTCTTGTTCCGTCCAGTGAGTGTCAGTCTGCGAGTCCACGCCTGGAAAAACTGCCATGTGAGAGGGTGATTTATATCCGTCGGCCAAGCCGAGCTCCCATGGCACCCATTTGCTGTCTTTGCTGCTCTTGGTAGCGAAAAGGATGAACTTCTTACTTTTCCGGAGTTCTTGTCGCAGCATTTCGCCTGTTGCAGATGAGGTCTTTTCTGGCAGACGGTTGTCGCCCTTGTCTGTGTAAACGTTGGCGCCATGGTCTTGGAGTATTTTGATCACACCGGGTAACCATTCTGAATCTTTTGTAGAATGGCTGAGAAAGGTTGAGCCTTCTACCGAACCAGAGGCAGCTTTTCTGAGGATGCTTTCTGACAACGTTCCGCTGACAGCATCTCGCAACTGCGATTTTGTAACATACGATACCAAGTGCTCTTCCTCTTTCTAGGATTTTTTTGATATTGAGCGACATTCGGCCCACGCCGTCAGAGCGGTCCCGTGCTTTGAGGCTTACTCGCATCAAGGAAAGCTTGGCCTAAGCCCTTGAACCAAGCTTCTAGACACACTTCAGACGAGTCGTCGAAGCCGGTAAGAGCTTTCAAAAACATCTTATCTGCGATGTGCTCCCCGAGATTCCGGTACGCCTCGTACTGAGTTTCTGTGAAGAACTGATTGGCGGTGGAATGATGAGGGAATTCAGGTTCATCATGCTTGAGCCGCCGGATGAATTCCCCTTCGTTTCCCGTCAACGAAAGTTTCAGGTACAGCAGGTATCCGATCTCTTCACGTCCCGTGTCCGCCGCTGGATACCGTATTCTGCAGAATTGAAAGTGAGACCGACTTACACCCTCAAGGCCAAGACGAAGATCCTGGAGGTCTATGTCGATGGTTATCCCATGATCAATGTAGGCCAACCTTTGAAGGTTGGTCAGGCCGTGGAACGTCATTTGGAAATCGTTTTCTCCGTCTACTGCCACGATAAACCGGCAACGCCTACGAAGGAGTTCGTAAATCCCGAGGTTTTCTATATGCCCGCCATCGGAGATATAGACTCGCTTGTCCTTCTCATCTGCACCCCCAAAAAACTCTTGAAGAAGGTTGCGGATGTTGTGCCAAGGTCGCGTAGATTCTCGTGGTTTGGTCAGCCAGGCACCCAAGCGCAAGTTAAGGAACGTCAGCCAAAAT
Source organism: Agrobacterium sp. DSM 25558 (assembly GCF_900100825.1). NCBI lineage: Bacteria > Pseudomonadati > Pseudomonadota > Alphaproteobacteria > Hyphomicrobiales > Rhizobiaceae > Agrobacterium > Agrobacterium sp. DSM 25558. Next base: position 80,430 of record NZ_FMUD01000025.1, read on the forward strand.
CCCATGTATCCCTTGCTCCCTGTGCCCATTTGGGGAGATACAGCCGCGCCCGAAAGGGCGACAGCGGAAGCAAGGTCCAGATCCGGATTGGCCGCCTCCCAACCGCTGATCGGCTGGTAGTTAATGACGTTCGAACCTGCTGATACAGGAGTAAAAGTGAATAGGTCAGACATGCGGCCTCGCATGCCTGCTTTTTTCGATCCTGGTAGGTTTACTGCGCAATTAATGATGTGAAACGGTGCCTTGATAGATCCGGCCTGACTCAACTTGATCGCTAGATCGGGCTCACCATCCGCCCGCAATAAGAAGGCTTTGGACAATTTTGCTTTGTAGAAGGGATGAAGCGAAGTTTTGTTTACGTCGGCGGTTAAGGCCGCGAGAGTGATCAGTACAAAGATTGCGATGTACCAGAAGCTCACGCCTTCCAGGTTCATGATCGACTGATACATAGCCAATTCAAATACGAACACTACGAATGCAGTTAAGCCTGCATACACGTACGTTGCAGATGCCTTTATAAACCTGCTCCGCGATATCGTCGCCCTTGTGACGGCTACAATGGCCGCTGCTGCCAGTACAGCTGTGAAAAACACTCGCCATTCAGAACGAAATGTTTCAGTCGACGATAAGCTCTCCATCATCCCATGGCTGACTTCGAGGAAGATTAAGGCCGCTGAAATAGCGGCGATGGCGGCGGCCCAGTTCTTGAGCTGATTAAGCGCAGGATACAGTCGGTCGAGTAGCGGTGCCAACAAGAAAAAGAGAGCTAGAGGCATCAATCCGACGAACAGATATTCCGACAACCCTACCGCAAATCGACCAACTGAACTGACTAAAGCTGCAACCACAGAGATGATGGACGTTATAATTAGAACATTCAGAAAGACGCCCTGGGCATATGCCACTAACTGCGTGAACCGCTCCCATTTCGAACTCGTCAGGAACGCGATGTTGTTGCGGATTTTTTGAAGAAGCAGGGATTCCCCCTCATGTCGCTTAAACGGAAGTTCACTACTTTTAAGTCCAATTTCGCTGTTCTTTTCATTTGCGCATAATAATTGTGTCAAGAAACCGCCTGCGTAACCTCCCCCTGAGACTGTTGACAGATAGTCGATCTGCGTAAGAAGATTTCTTCTGCCTAACGCCGCCAGTACACCGAGTGCAAAAGTTGCGCTCCTTATTCCGCCGCCAGACAAGGCCAAACCGGCAACCCATCCTTCGCGGTCAGGCGAGGTTTGCGTACGGCGCTTTGAGACCAACGCGGCCTCCGCTTCTGCAAGAGCAGCCTCCCCTTGTTTAGGGTTTTGGTCGTTGCTTGAGAGATTTTGCCCGTGCGGCCTCCAGCGAACAGTTCTCTCCATTTCTTGCGTGACGGCCAACTGGGAAGCTGTTTGGCATTTTTCAATCCGATACCTTGGACCCACGCACGCCAACTCGAGAACACAGCACAAATCGCGTAGGCGATCCTGTACGATAAGGAGTTCACCTCTGAAAATATCTGTTGCATCCAGAGCTCGCAGAGCACCTTGCTGACTTTTTCTATGCCACTTGGCGGTGAATGGGCGAACGTGTTGATTCAGCGTATGCCAGACCAAGATCCCGAATGCGCCGCTTGAGGACGAGACTAAAGAAAGTGTACGAGCCTGCTCAAACAGAAGATGGATGCTCTTGAGAGCCGACAACTCGTCGCCTTCATTGTAGCCCAGTCGAGACGTTGCGACGCGGGAGATCAACTCGACGTGGAAGGCTGCTGCTGCATCCAAATCGTCGGCTGTCCAAGCAAACCAATCTAGTTTCCCGTAGAAGGCGAAAAACTCACTTCCAAAGAGGCTGTCAGTACCTGACCACGGCTTGAGAGCTTCACTCCAAGATTTTCTTGCATCATCGACCATAGGAAAGAGCTTTCAGGGTTCGACACAACTTTCTAACGGAGCAATATTGAAACGTAATCGGCCTCTCAAGTCCTTTTCAACGTTGCGCACACATCCATACAGAAAAGAATGTAAAACCAACGCAAGATTGAGATTAAGCAAGCTATGATTTAGCCCTATATTGCATGCTTGCGATCCCCGATACGAAGCCAAATTAGAATGTGGAACTTTCGACGTACGGATAACCGTTAAAAATGAGCACGTTAAAAATTTACACCGATGTGCGACGATTTGCGTCAACGGCGATGCAGAGCAAATTTGTGCTGCGGATCGGCGTTGCTCCTAGTCCGATAGCGAAGTGAAGTTCTCGCAAAGCGCGTGCCAAAGATGTTCAGATGGGCGGCTGTTGGAGAAGTAAAATAGTTAACTCAGCCTATAGCACTTTACCAACAATTAATGACGTTGACGCGTACAGCTGCAATCTCAGTTAGAATGAGGCAAAAAGAAGGCGGGAATTAACCGTCGATTAAACTTCTGAAATCACAACTAAAGGAAGATTTTCAGGAGAGAAAAGTGCGACCAAAAGTATATATTGCGCATTCGAAAGAAGCATCAAAACTAGCCAGGAGCCTCATTCGCGAACTTCACAGTTATGCCGAGTGCCTAATTGATGAAAACGCATTCAAGCGTGGCGTAAGTTTCGTTGACAATGTGTTGGCTATAGCACGTACATTCGATTTCGCTGTAGTTCTTCTCACGCCCGACGATGTTGTAACATCGCGCGGAGTCCAATCTTTTGCCCCACGAGATAACTTGTTATTCGAGGCAGGCCTATTTTATGGTGTGATGGGTCCAGAACGTACTTTCCTGCTCGTTCCCAGAAACTGTAGCGACTTCAAATTACCGACTAACATCGGTGGCATCACATTCGTGCATTACGATCATAATTTTCAGAATTTTGATGATGCGATCCGAGGCGCATCGATTCAAATCAGCGACATTTTATCGGAGAAAAGTGTACCTGTTGAGGTACCTGTCGAGGTACCTGTCGAGGCTGTTGAAGTCTCGAATGTGAAAACTCCGGCGCCATGGTCGCCGAAACTCCAAAACCTGGTCGAAAAGGGCATCGTATTTGGACGCGATAAAGATCAGTTTATCATCTCCGCGCGTGGCAGACGGTCTAGAAAAGTGATTGGAGCCTCGGGAGGATCCTGGAGCCCCGATCATGATGCGTGGACCGGCGACCTTAAATTCGCCGATCGCGTCATTAAAAATTTAATGTGATCTCAGATACGAGGACTTTTGAGCAAGACGGCCGGCAGAGGCTCAAGCACATCATCGTCGTCGTTGATCAAAAAGTTCATTGTAACGGCACCCTTGATGGTCAAAACACGGTCGAAACCTTCGCGACGCATTCTTTCTATCAAGATGCGTTCAGTAGGTTTTTTTTCTAGCCTCACGTCTTCCACAGACCTCACATGGCCGCCGAAAAAATATCTTCGGCTGTATGCCTCTCTGGTTTTCCGATCATCGTGTGTGGTGATGATCGCAAATACAAAGGAAACCGGCGCAACGCCGAACTCTTCAGCCAAGCGACAGGCTATCTCTCGTGCCTCGTCTATATTGGAACTCCTGACGGGTTCGCGTACTTCGTTTTGCATTCGTAGATAGGGAATGCTGAATATTGCTTCTACTTTAGACATAGGTGATTTCCGATTGATGACTATCACTATGTTGATCTCGCGGCTTGCTTAGAACAACCGCTCAACACTTTTTAAAGCTGCCCTGCACTGCAATAGCCTTCGAGGACACTCCATGACAAAGATCTTCATCAGTCACTCTACAAGTGACAACATATTTGTGCAAAAGCTGGCTGCTGACTTGGTTGAGGCCGACCTTCCCGTATGGATCGATAAGTGGGAGTTGGGACTCGGAAGCCCGATATTCGAAACTGTGCTCGCTGAGATAAACGTAAGCGCCTATCTCATTTTGGTGCTTTCCCCCAGATCAATCCGTTCTGAATGGGTCCAAAAAGAAATAGAACTAGCCTTAGCGCAGGAGCAGAAACTCGGCCGCGTTCTCCTCGTACCCGTCATGCTAGAAGAATGCGAGGTCCCGGAATACCTTAAGGACCGCGTCCATGCATCCGCCTCGGAAAACTACTATCTTTGCCTGGAACAACTAATAAGTTTTTTCCGATCAAACGGTGTCAAAATGGACGAGGATAGCGACAGTCGCTTGCTAGTTCTGCGCCCACAAAATGGTTATCACTTAAACCAAGCCCAGATCGACAGAGCCATCCAAAAAAAATCCAACGAGGCACAGCGAAACTGGGCTCCAAATGAACTGCTCATCGTTGACGATGGCGCTTACGCCGCCCTTAGGGACGATTTCTTGGCAACTTGTAGTCGATTCAAAGCGGATCCAAAATTAGATCCGGCAATAAGTGATGCCACCGACGATAACATTTCGAGGTTGCGCCGAATTGAGAGCGCGATCATTCCCGGCGTGATTGAGATCGTCAACAAAGCCTCAGAAATAGATAAGGCTGTGGTCTCTGCTATTTTTTTCAAGATACTTCGCACCGAAGCCATCATGAGAATGAATCGCATGGCACCCGAGCATGCAATTGACTTGCCGTACAAGCTGGATTGGCCGCCGTTAGGCAGCAGCATATGCTCGGCAGCTTTTTATGGTGACAAGCAGAATGTAGGTGTCGACGTTTATGATAAGACAGACCGCTCGAAGTATTTTTCGATCTTGGCGGATCGAAGCTGCAGCGATCTCGAGCATGTAGTGTCTGGCCTGCAGGTACCGGTGAACGACAGCAGAGGGTCGAGACTTTTCAACCATTATCTGTTGCCTCAGATGCTCGCAAAACATTTTTACTCCAATGCTAGTACAAGTCCGCTTGAGTGGGATTTCAATGACTGGATGATTGGATTGAATTAGAGGTTGCTTACATATTTGGAATCGACCATCTAATCTACTCGGAGACCGCATGACCATTTCATCGATTCACAGTTCAATCGTGCGACTGCAGAAACAAATTGCTGATCTTAAAAAGAAAGATGCACAGGAAGCAAGGAATGAAGCGCAAGCTACTGCAAAAGCCAATAAAGCGAGGATTGAGGCAGGTAGAGCGAAAACCTTGTCTGTTTTACAGTCCAAATCGCGTCAGCTAGATTCCTCTCAAAAAGAGTCTGCAAACGCGTCTTCAAAACGTGCGTCCATCGCAAAAAGTATCTCGGATAAGTCTGCGGAATTGTTGAAAGCGCAGGCTGCCCTTTCAAAAGAGGAAAATAGTCAGCGGACTAAGATCGAGAAAGAAATAAAGAAACATCAGACGGCCGTTATTAGAAGACAGCAAGAAATTGAGGAACGCGCGACGCAGCAAGTTGGTGCGACACGTGTGCCCGCCGAACCTGATCACGAAATTTTTGATGTCTTCATCTCTCACGCTTCAGAAGACAAAGAAGATTTTGTGGAGGAACTTGCTCAAAAAGCGGAGGCGGCTGGCCTCGCGGTGTTCTACGATAACAAATCTCTTCAATGGGGAGACAGCCTGCGAGAACGGATCGAACACGGGTTAGCAAGCTCATCTTTTGGCGTGGTCGTTCTTTCTGATGCATTTTTCAAAAAGGAATGGCCAAAGCGAGAGTTAGATGGTCTTTTCAACCTGGAAATTGCGGGACGATCGCGCATACTGCCGATTTGGCATAAGATTTCCAAAGACGAGGTTATGAAACATGCTCCTTCATTATCGGGGAAGCTCGCTCTGACCACAGCCAGCTTAACGGTTGACGAAATTGTTCAGAAACTCGTTGAAATCGTACGTGAATAAAGACTGCAACGAGCGGGGGCCTTGTAGGCTATGGAACTCTTAAGAATTCACGTCATATGGGCCAAGGCCCCTCTCCACCACGAGGTGGACACGGGTTCGGTTTCACAGGTGCCCAGAAATCCTAGATCTGCGGACTTTGCAGACCGTATTTCACGACATTTTGACGGAATAGGCATGGAGCGAGACGGCGTCGCACATCGCGTTCCGGTAAGGTTCTGGAGTGAACCATGGATAGACGGGACGGTCGTCCCGCTTGATCTTGATTTGTCGCGAGCGAAGCACAACGCAGTCGTTCTCCTTTACGATGACGTCATGGCCGACAACGAGGTTAAGCCCGACTGGGAAAACTATATAGGTCGATTACACGAAACAATGTCCCAGCGTGGCGATGCCGACGTCTACATGGCTTTTGGTGACCCGGCTGGTGCTCACCCACTCCGTGCTGATGCACGAGGACACTCCGCGCTCCAATATACGCGACGTGACAAGTGGAAAGAGAACCTCGCCCCTGCGCAGCTTGAGATCCACCTCCTTCTCCACGTCGTTTTCAGAATACGAGACCACTTGAAGCAAATCTTCGGTCAAACACGCGACGAACCACTATTCGTCAGCCATGCAAAGCTCGATGGAGACGACACAGCCACCGCGATTGTCAACTACGTCAACAGCACCGATAACGATGTTCCATTGCAGACGTTTTACGACGCCAAGGAGCTGTCGCCTGGTGAAAACTTTGCTGAAGAGTTCAGGCACGCCATTCATCGTGGTACACTCCTTGCCATCGTTTCTGACGCGTACGACAGCCGTCCGTGGTGTGTATTTGAATTAACGGAGGCGAAGCGGGCAAAACGCCCTATTGTCTTGGCCGACGTTGGTCGCGCCCGAATAAGCCGTACGTACCCCTATGGTGCAAATTTGCCCAAAGTTCGCGTTACGGCGAATGATAAAGAAACGGCCTGGATTGAGCCACTGCTTGTCGAATGCCTTTCTGAGGGTCTCCGATGCGACCTATTCAAACTGGAAGTCGCACAGTTCAAAACCGCTGACGAAAGCACGATGGTTCTTCCAAGGCCGCCCGAACTATTTGATATCGTGGATTGTGACGTTCCTCCGTCGACCATCATTTATCCCGATCCACCGCTCGGGAACCTAGAAGCCGAACTTATTTTAAAGGCGTCGTCGAGCATGTCGAAACAAAAAGTGCAGCTGCTGACATTAAGTGAGATCCAATGAGTGAGTTGAAAGATCTCCGTATTCAATTGTCTTTAAGCGTACCGCCAGACCACCTCAAATTGGCGATACCGGCGCGTGAACTCGATCGAGCAATGCTGACTGTTTGCATGACCCTCGTCCGTGCAGGCGCAACCGTGGTCTATGGCGGAGATCTTCGTCCAGACGGCTTCACGTTCAAAATCTTTCGTCACCTTGCAAGTGCCTACGCCGACCAAGACACGGTACCATTCATCCACGTACTGAACCAACCAAGCCTTTCCAAACTGAGCTATGAAACTCTGGCACAGGCACTCAGGGAGCGGCGGGGCACTTGTCAGACCTATTTGCCCTCAGAGGGCAAGATGATTCCAATTCGCCTTGGAGACGACGAAATTGTCGTCGGCAGTAGAACGGGGTCAACCTTAATACGCGACAGCAACGCTTTCGATACATGGTCCTCCAGGCTGAAGACTAAGACCATCTCGGATGCGTCAACTGATGCGCGAGAAGCTATTGCTGAATTTGTTCACGCCAGCGTCTTGATTGGCGGCAAAATGGGTATCGAGGAGATAGACGGCGATCTTTATGTTGGAAAAATGCCGGGCATTATCGAAGAGGCATTGATGATGCTAAAATCCAATAAGCCAGTAATTCCGTTGGGTGCCTATGGAGGTGCAACTCGCGATCTTGCCGTAGCTCTTGGGCTGCTGGAGGAAAGTCAGCGGGTTCCCAGAGGTAGCCAAACCTCGTCCTACAGTAGCGGTGTCGAAGAAGCCCGACGCTACAATGATCGGATTCCTCCTCACTTGCGATCGCGTTTGACTTCTGTCGCACAGGATGATCGCGCCGAATTCGTTGCAAAAGAAATAGTGCAAATCATATCGCAGTGGCGAAATCCCTAGCCATCGATCTCGAGAACGTCACCGCCGATATAGCGGTGTTCCAGTGGACCGTGATCAACGATGCCATCGCCCGACGGATTTGCCACCAAATTTCGGACCCAGGTTCGACATCTCGATGCAGGTCGGGTGCCTCAAAAAGATATGCACGTTCGTGTATTCCAACTAGTTCGAGTAGGTTAATTTGCAAGAAGCATAATGTTCGCCATACAACTCGATGTACTCGGCATCCGCTTTCGTAAAATTATATCTGGGAAGCCGCTCGATGTTGAGCAGGATTTCGCGCTCGCCTGAACTCGCTAGTTTCTCCAGATGATCCGAGTTGCTCGCAACAACCTTAGCGACCTCAGCTTTCAAGTCCGCGTCGGAGAGCCTTACTTCATGTGCAAATTGCCCTAAAAACTCTCCCGTCGAATTAAGCATTACAGCACAGACGGCTCCGGTTTCTTCTGCTGCAACGTAAGCGGTGTCTTGCCGGCACCTTGATCAAATTTCGCCTTTCTAATGTCGATGATTTGACCCTCGGCCGGACGACAACGATCCACCAACTGCTGTCACGAGGAGTACATCCGGTAAATCAGCACCGCGATCAGAGCGGCTACGATTACCATGACAGCTCGTTCCAACCATCGCACGAATCTCGATTTTGACTGATGGCCGGACATCATATTGCCAAGCACATCACCAAGGAATTGCAACAGCTCACCCACAGTCTTCGACCTCGAATTGCGTCCGGAACCTGGGAGTTTGG